>NZ_JAUBUE010000039.1:0-67143 GCF_036705305.1 Microcoleus sp. B3-D7
TTCGTTTTGGCATTCTTTATTTGATGGGGGTGGTGTTCCTCCCGATCATATCATGGTTAATCGACCGGACATGATATGACAGCCTTTGGCTTAGTTGCAGGTAGGTGGGAAGATAAGGAAAAAAGCTATGAAAAAGCTCAGAGATGAAATTAACGCGGTTCCTAACGTGGATATTTTAATTGAGTCAACAACGGGCTTTGAGAAAGATATTGCTAAATAGAGTGAAGATGAAAAAGCAGCAGTAATTCAAAAAATCAACGATGGCGCCAGCCTCTTCGCAACTCAAAAAGCTGATGTTTATCGTAAGCTGCGCCGTCTTCACCTACCGTCAAATATTAATGGCTATGAATCTTCACTGTACACACTAACGGTTTCTTGAACAATAAGGGTAATTTGGGCAGTTGACGAAGATCCAATTTTTTGGCAAGTTATTTTTACTCTTTTCCGAGTAGTCAAACACGATGATCTCGATTGAGCTGATCAGGGTGTAGCAGAGTCTTTATATCAAGATATGCTTCATGACAATCTAGAAGATGCCCAAATCTCCTAAGCTTATTTATGGCACAGACTATTACGCTCTGCGATGAATAGGGCATTATTTACGAAGCGATAAAGATTTTGCCAAAAGATTGAGGAGGCTGAATTAAAACCGCGATCGCCCTACCAATTGACCAAACCAACAACTTCTGCCAACAGTGGCAAATCCTCGAACTATCCCTCTTTGGTTCGATCCTTCGTGACGACTTTCATGCAGACAGCGACATCGATATCCTAGTTGCTTTTGCCCCCACAGCCAACTGGGGTCTACTCGATCGCGCCCAAATCCAGGAAGAACTCGAAGCACTGCTAAGTAGACGAGTCAATCTAATCAGTAAACGGGCGATCAATCGCAGTTCCAACTGGATTCGCCGTCAAGAAATTCTCTCTAACGCTCAAACTATCTACAGCACATTTCAGGTTTATGAGGTACAGTAGCAGCAGTTGGCAAACCAATTTCTTAGATGCTGAGGATTGAACAAGTCAAGGGCAGTTGCAATTAACGTATCAACCATTTTTGTTGTCCTAGGGGAAAACTGACGTAAAAAAGCTTTCAATTGTGACCACCAATGTTCAATTGGATTAAAGTCAGGAGAGTAAGGAGACAAATTAATAACACTTGCACCAACTGATTGAATTAAAGTTTCAATTGAAGCTATTTTGTGGGCAGGAACATTATCCATAACAACAACTGCACCCGACCATAACTTTGGGACTAAACATTCTTTTATAAAAACTTCAAAGGCATTTCCGTCCATCGAACCATTTAAAGTCATTACTGCTAAAACTTGTTTGAGGCTTACTGCCCCAATAACCGTAATCTTTGCTCCCCGATAAAATGGTTTTAAATCATATACTCTGGTTCCCTGATGACTCCGAGACTTGGGTCTTGTCAACCCTAGTAAAACGCCCATTTCATCTAAAAAGACTAGATTGTTAGGGTCTATGTTTTTAGCTTTTTCCCAGTACTCGCATCTCAATTTTTGAACTCTTTCTGTCGCTCCTTGGCTACTGCGTAAAGTCTTTTTTTTTAGGGTCAGCTTCTGTTTTTTTAATGCCCGACACATACTACTACTAACCCATTGACCGTGGGTTAGTCCCCAATATTCGCAGTATTCGGAGAGGGTGGCATCTGGATATTTTTCAACCATAGCCGCTAGCTGGGTTTCATATCCATCCAATTCACTTTTCATGCTTCCATCCTGCTGTTTTGGTTGTACATGACCTTGAGTTTTTTTCATCTCAATCAGTTTTTGTACGAAACTTTTGCTAAGATCAAATCTGGCAGCAACTTTTCTGATTGAGGTGTCCCCTTGCTCATAAGCTTTAATAATTTTTTCCCGGAAGTCGATGGAGTACGCTTTCATTGTCGTAGTTGATACACTAATTTTAGTGTACCTCATTTACCCGCAATCTGCTGTATGTCCAATAGCCGCGATCGCGTTTCCTTAATCGATGGCTCTTTTTATGCCAACAACTGCTTCTCCCGTTTTACCTGTTGGGCGATAGAATATTGTTAGGGAGATGTGCCGATCAACTGCTTCAACAGATGGCAGAAAGGAAATGGACTCATACCCAGCAATTGAGCTAAATCTGCAAGCTTAATATCTTGATTCAGATGTTCGTTGATGTACTCGGTTTGCGTTTCTGATTTTATTGTACTTCGCCAGTGCGATCGCGATCTCTGGGATGCTTTTGAGAACTGGCATTGCAAGCCATAGCTTGATTGTGCCTAGATAGCAATCACTTTTGAAGTCATTCTAGAAATATAAAGTTTTAACTTTAATAATTTTCCCTGAATTTAGTTCGCTTGGTTTCCAACTTAAAATTTCAATACACAGCAGCCACCTTGACAGGGCTGGCAGTACGCACCTTACTTGTATCTAAAGACAGGTTGTTTCAACAATATTATCTCTACCTTTCGGAAGAGATAAGCCCGCCCTGATATCACGCCACAAAAATAATGTTTTGAGTAAAAAGGCGGGGGTGGAAAGTACGAATGCAGATTGTAGGGTTTCCTTGCCTGTCATTCCCAAGTGCGATCGCCGAAGATAAGAGTATAGAAATTAAACGGCTGGTTTTCACCCGCCCTTACACAAAATGAACTCACAACTAGAACAACAAGTAACAATTCTACAAGACGAAACAGCAGCGGCCGGAAATTCAGCCAACCCAACAGTTGAAACTCATGTATTCGCCTCAGAATTTGCAACAGAGGAAAAAGTTAGAGTGGAAGAATTTAAGATTAGCGCCGACAGCCTAATTGGTAAAGTCAAAGAACTAATTCAGCAAGGAAAACTCCGCCGCCTCGTCATCAAAAACTCGCAAGGGCGGACTTTGGCAGACATTCCGCTGATGGCGGGATTGGTAGGCGGCGTTGCAGGATCAGTAGTCTTTCCAATTGCTGCTGTACTGGCTACAGTGGGGGCAGTTGTGGCTCATTTGACTGTAGCTGTCGAGCGCAAAGAGCAGTAGTGGATTTGTATAAAGCGAGGAAAGCGAAGCAATCTCAGAGTCTGGGATTGCTTCGCTTTCGCTTTTTAGGTATTAAAAATAATTGCGATCGCCACCTTATATATAAGCCTGTGCTAAACTGATGTCAAAATTTTAGAAAAGAATCGCGATGTCAATTCAACCCAGAGAATACGACGCCGTACTTGGCTCTAACAATACAGTAGTACCTACAGATGCTGTTTTAGGCGGAATAGAAGGAGTCAAGCGGCGAATTGCCATTGGAGACATTGAATCTAGAATCACTGCTCTTTCTCAAGCATTAAATTATGGAGAAGCGGGTTTAGATTTAGTTATTCAAGCGCTTCAAGATCGATCCAAACAAATCCAATGGTCTGCTTATGGATTACTTGCTCTAAAAGCCGAAACCAAAGTAGAACAAGCACTCCGATCTTTTTCATTAATTTCTGAGACAGGAATAGATTACACCTCGTTACAATATTTACTGGCAAGTCAAGAATGGGAAAAAGCAGACGAACAAACTCGCAAGCTGGTGCTGCAAGCTGCTAATCGATCGGACAACTGGTTGAGAAAAGAAGACATTCAATCTTTAGCTTGTGAAGATTTATTTATTATTGATAGACTTTGGACAATATACAGTCAGGGTCGTTTTGGCTTTAGCGTACAAAAACGCATTTGGGAAAGTTTGGGTTCGGAAAAACCGGATGGAACCAGATGCCAAGAGTTTAGCGATCGCGTAGGATGGCACAAGCAAAAAACTGAAACCGATAGCTACTACGATATCCTCAAACTATATACAATCAAAAGACGCGAGGATATTCCTTGCGGCTTGAATGCTCCTGAAGGAAACTTACCCAGTATTTGTGAGTTTGGTGGAGGTGAGCTGTTGTCGTGGTATGAATCCCCCGATACTGAATCTACTATGGGTTTTTACGGGGGTGGCGGCTATAGAAATAAATGGTCAAAAGACTCGTTTTTTGGGGCAGAAATGGTTGCTTGTTTTCTCAAACGCATCCAAGCTTGTCCGGAAATTCCTTAAGCCATAACTAATTAGTTGACTGGAGGCAGAGCCTCCTGAAATTCATTCCCCGGCAGAGCTTGGGAACGAGTCCAACGAGTCCACGAGTCCCATACTCTCCTTACCAGGCTCTGCCTGGTAACGCAGATCCAGAGGCTCTGCCTCGTGGCTTCTAACGAGTCAATCTTAAATTCTGCGATTGCTTAGCTTTAATTCGATGCTTTTGCTGACTCTCGATCTAAATAATTGTAAACAATCCGCGAAATTCGACGCACAAACTCTCTCACAATCGGGTCATTGTAAGGACGTTTAACAAAGATTGCCGCTAAATAACGCTTGCCGTTGGGCATATCAATAATTCCAGCATCGCCAACTACAAAGCCGATATCTCCGGTTTTATCAGCAATCACTGCTCCCGGCCCCAAGCCGGAAGGCAAAAGCGTTCTAGTTGTTGTGTGCCGCAGTAATTCTAAAGCTTGTTCCCGACTCGATTCAGAAACTAATTTATCGCGAGATAGCATCGCCAGCAACTTTACCATATCCACAGAACTTGTGGTATTTGTTCCTTGAAAATCGCCGAGCCAATTGCGAATTCTTGTATCAGTTAATCCCCAACTGCGAAAACGCTCGTTGAGTTTAGCAATTCCCCCCAAACGTTCAATAATCATGTTGGTGGCTGTATTGTCGCTGATGGTAATCATTTTATCTACGGTTTCTCTGATGCTAAACCGCGTGCCATTTGGTCTGTCTTGCATAGTTCCAGAACCGCTGGCAACTAAGTCGGACTTCATAACTAATGTTTCGTTTAGGCTAACTTTGCCCGCGTCTACATCTTGATAAAAAGCAATCAGAATTGGTAATTTGATGGTACTCGCGGCAGGAAATACTCGATCGCCTTTGATATCTAAATAGTTGCCTGTATCTAAATCCAGAAAAAACATTCCGGCGCTCAGGGATCTATACTGTTCGATCGCACTTTGGATTTGAGGCTTGATGGCTGTCATTTCCGAACCTGTTGACAGCCCCAAATCAGCCGAATAGTTTCTCTGATTTCCCGGCGAAACAGTGGGCGTAACTTGACCTGCTGCTTGTTCTATGCGGGTAATAGCTGTTGGGGTAAAAGACTCGTTGCCGGCTATTTGCTCGGGATTTGGCAACTGAAACGACCAGCGCGTGGCAGATTCTCTAATTACTCGGACTTTTTGGGGGTCTAGCTTATAACCGGGAGTTAATTGTATGACTAACCTGGTAGTTCCGGTGTCAAACTGCCCGACTCTAATTTGTTGAATAGCTGAGTTGTAACTTTGAGGACTTTCGGGATATTCCAAGACTATTCCCGGTAAATCAATTACTAAGCGGGTGGGATTGGCGATTAGTTTAACTTCCGGCTGAACTCCTGAATCTGTGGTTAAATTGAGCTGATTTCCCCTGGGATCGAAGTGCCAAGATGTTAGTGTATCAGCTTTTGCGGGCAGGGCGATCGAGAAAAGACTGAGGGCAGCCGGCAACAGCCATCGCAGTTTTAGAGTCATGTTTAAAGAGAAAGAGTTTAACGGCTGCAGCCAGAAAGCGACTGGAAAAACGTTATCAACCGCTTTCGAGACGAAGCACGTAGCATCATACAGTCAACTCTTGCCCGCAGCCGTAAAGTTTTTATTTTCTTTGGGAGTATTCCGTTTCCGTCACTCCTATCAAATCCGGTTCTATTACCCCTTTTTGTTCCAGTTTCGCGCAGGCCGACAAAACTTTGTACGCTGGCGGATTCTCTTGGCAGAATTCTTGTTTTGCAGGCACAAATTTTATTCACCTGAGATGAATTCAAGTTAGGCGACTTCTCGATTTCTAGCATCTTCGAGCGAGTCAATCGCGGCTTTTAGAAACACTTTTCCTTTAGCAACAAATCGGCGATCGCTCAAAGGATCGTAAGCTTCCCAATTACCGCTAACTTCGCGATCGCGCCACAAAAACCAGCAGCGGTAGATTTCCCCGCTATCTATATCATCGCACAAAGCCAGCCAATCATCCCCCGTGAGAGCGCTAGCATCTAATGCTACCAATTCCACCCATGCAAGTGCAGTGCAGGCATCGATCGCCTCAGCGTCAACGGAGTCAGATTTGGTAGCTATAGGTTGTGGCGAATACAGTGTAGACTTCATAATTTCTCCTTAATTCAATTAAATCAATCAATGAATTGCCCTATTTATGCAACTGACCCGGTACACCAAGTGGAAAAATTGTGTTTTGATAAATTTCTGGTTGGTCAAATTTACCAGCGGCTGATGCTTCTGTTAAATTATTAAGTGTATTAATTGTGAAAATGGCGGCAGTTCCCAAAGCGGCCATTGCCAGTCTGTGTAAGATTTTGCTCATTTGGCTGCTCCTTTTTTGCTTGGTGTATCTACTCTAAAAAGTTAAGTGGTGATTAGCGGCGGAGATTGGGGAGTTAAGAAAAACTTTTTCTCCTCAAATATATTCAACTGTTGAAGCCGTTATCAGGACAGAGTTTGAGGAGTCGATCGCCCCAAAAACCTCTCCAAGTAAAATCCCTTAAATTCCGGCTGGCTGATTATCTTCCTTAAAATCGCCCAAAATAGGAACTTAAGGCGTTAAAATTTCTAGATTCGTTCCCCTTTCACTGCAAGCGAAGTGCTCAAGTCAAAACGCGATCGCGGTCGCATTCTCACTGCCTCTGGCTTAAAGAAACTTAACGAGGCGCTCCAAGAATGGTCTGACCGAAATAATATTAGAGGTACTCTGACTGAAATCGAGGCTGAATCTGGCGTTGGTGCCGATACAGTCAGCAAAATTAAGCAGGGTAGAGAAGGTGCGGATTTGAGTAAAATTCGACAGTTGTTCGCGGCTTTTGAAATGACTCTGGCTGCTAGCGACCACCGATCGGCTAAACTAGAGGAACCGGAAAATTTAGACGAGCTGGACAATTCGCCGGCCCCGGAAGATACAGCCAGCAGCAGAATTGTTAAAGTATTTGTCAGTTATCGCAGCGCCGAACCCGATCGCGAGTTAGGAAAACAGTTGGAAATAGCCTTAAGCGCGATCGGCCATACAGTTTTTACAGCAGAAAATAACATTAGATTGGGAGATAATTGGTTCGACCGCATTAATCTCTTCCTGCAAGAATGCGATTATTTGCTGATACTTTTGCCGCCAACAGGAAACCAAAGCGAACTGCTAACATATCAAGTTCAGCAAGCAAAAGAACTGCAAGACTCCCGCCCTGACAGAAAACCAATAATTCTCCCCATCCGCGTCGGTTTTCCCCTGAACGCGCCTCTAAATCACGACTTGCGGGGCTATCTATACCGCATCAAACAGAGGGAATGGAAAACCACCGCCGACACTCCAATTATTATCGAAGAGGTTCTGAATTTACTAGGAGAACAACCCGCACCCGTCATAGAAGAAACGGAAGATTTAACACAAAAACAGCTATTAGAAATTAGCAGCGACGAAATACCTCTACCCGCCGCCGAACCTGAATTACCGGGAGGACAAGTCGATGTCGCTTCTCAATTTTATGTAGAACGCCCGCCCATCGAAGAACGCTGCTATCAAACTATTGTGCAGCCCAGCGCGTTAATTAGAATCAAAGCACCGAGACAAATGGGCAAAACTTCCTTGATGGCCCGAATTTTGCATCACGGAGCCCGTCAAGGCTATTGCACCGTGCCGCTAACTTTTCAGTTAGTAGATAAAGCCGTATTCGCCAACTTAGATAAATTCTTAAAGTGGTTTTGCGCTTACGTCGGCCGCGAGTTGCACTTACCCAATCAATTAGACGATTATTGGGACGAAATTTTCGGCAGCAAAGTCAACTGCAAAGACTACTTTGAAAAATACATTTTACCGCAAATCGACTGTCCTTTAATTTTAGGATTAGACGAGATCGATCGCGTTTTCCAATATCCCGACATTGCCGAAGACTTTTTAGGACTGCTGCGGGCGTGGCATGAAGAATCGAAGCGGCGGGACATCTGGAAAAAACTGCGATTAATTGTAGTTCACTCCACCGAAGTTTACATCCCGATGAACATCAATCAATCGCCTTTCAACGTCGGACTGCCCGTCGATTTACCGGAATTCAACCATCAGCAAGTACAAGATTTAGCAGCGCGGCACAACTTGAATTGGTCGGAGGCAGAAGTTGAGGAATTGATGGCAGTTGTCGGCGGACATCCGTATTTAGTGCGAGTTGCATTATATCACATTTCGCGATCGGGTTTGACACTCGATGAATTAAAAGAAACTGCGATCGCAGATGCGGGAATTTACAGCGACCATTTGCGCCGGCAGTTGTGGAATTTGGAAGAATATCCAGAGTTGACCCAGGGGATGAGAGAGATTGTGACTGCGGACTCTCCGGTGCCATTAAAGGCGATGCAGGCTTTTAAGTTGGACAGTTTGGGGTTGGTGAGATTGCAGGGGAACGAGTGCGTGCCGAGGTGCGAACTGTACCGACAATATTTTCGATCGCACTTGAGCGCGATCGTGTAAAATTTTGTGCGTAAGTGCGCTAAGTAATAATCAGGTGAATGATACCCATGAACGATATTTTTTTGATAACATCTGATAATTGGCTAGATTGGATAACCGTGTTTGGTTATCTAGGTTTTACAGCTTTCATTGCATGGCGCGTGTTCACCACAAAGTAGATATATCATCAACTTAGAGTCTTCTTCTGTCTTCCTTCGCGTCCTTTGCCCCTTCGGGGTTTGTTAAATAAATAGTAAAAAATGTAGATATTAAGACTAGGGTAAAACCCCAACTAAATTCACTACCTCAGACTGTAGTTAGATAGAATCCTCTCATAAATTTCATAATTCTCTCGATCGAAGCAGCAAAAAATTACTCTTTGAGAACCACCATTTTTTTGTATTTGTTCTGAGCATATTTTCACGGCAATCTCACCTGCTAGAGCCTTAGGATATTTGTAAATGCCGGTACTAATGCAAGGAAATGCCAAACTCTCTAACTCTCGATCTGTGGCGATTTGCATACACTTGCGGTAACACTCGGCCAGAAGTTCAGGTTCTCCATGATTGCCTCCCCGCCATACTGGCCCTACTGTATGGATGATGAAGCGCGCCGGCAAGTTATATCCTTTAGTTAGCTTAGCATCCCCAATCTTACATCCTCCAAGCAATCGGCACTCATGAACAAGTTCTGAACCTGCTGCTTTGTGTATTGCTCCATCTACTCCGCCACCCCCAAGTAAACTGGTATTTGCAGCATTCACGATTGCATCAACTTCCAGTTTTGTGATGTCGCCCAAAATAACTTTCATATTTTTTGGAATAGTAAACTATAGGCAAGTTTACCAAAGAAACTCGTTATCTAGTCTTGCTCTCTCAACTTTCGCAAAATCGGAATTTGTTCCAACTGTTCCGGCCGTATACTATCCCAGTTTAAGCCAATTGGACGCGGATAACTTGTATTAGTCTCAATTACATCCTCAGCAGTAACAATCCAATTCAGCGCCCAATCGTGAGCCTGCATTGGCAAACGCGAATCGGCGACTATTTGCAAAGGATGCACTGTTGTTACAATTGGCGTATCGATTTGTACTAACCCGAATTCCTGCAACATAGCCAATTCCAAATCGGCAAATCCTGCACCTTTCCCGGTTCTTCCACCGCCCGGCCCTGCTGCTACGCAGCCGACTATTACTAAATCAATTGGCTCCATTTCTGCAAAACTTACCAATTTTCCGCAAGCGAGTGCTTTGCGGGCGATCGCACTTTCGGCAATTGATAGATTTTGCCGCTGCAAATCTTCAGCATTTAACTCTACAAAACAGCGATCGTCTGTTAATCGCGGTACTGCCATATACAGGCGTTTTCCATCTTGCAAAGCTCGCATCCGCACCGGAATTTGGGGCGAATCTGGATTGCACTTAATCGTTTTTGCTTGTTGCCATATTGGTAAATTTGCCAATCTTTCGGCAGCCAACTCAGCACCGACAAAGTTGGGAATATGACCGAACGGATCGCCAATAGATGCAGCTTGATGCTTCAGCAAAGACCCAATTTCAGCTCTTAACTTGTCTTTGTCGTCGTTATATCCAGTCCAATCAGTTTTCATACTGTATTGTGTTACAATTTATTATCCAGAATTATGCTTTAATACCGCCTCACTTCTTCAGTCCGCGAAGGCAGACTTTGTTTGACTCTTGAGCGGTTTCAACCGCCGAATAACTGTATTGTGTTACAATTTATTATACAGAATTATGCTTTAATACCGCCTCACTTCTTCAGTCCGCGAAGGCGGACTTTGTTTGACTCTTGAGCGGTTTCAACCGCCGAATAACTTATATGAATTTTACCACAAAGCCCAGTTACTATCAAGTCGGTGGGAGTTTGGCAAATAACGCTCCCAATTATGTGAAGCGGCAAGCCGACGACGACCTTTATAACGGATTAAAAGCCGGGGAATTTTGCTATGTTTTGAATTCCCGGCAAATGGGCAAATCTAGCTTGCAGGTGCGGACAATTCAGCGGCTGAGAAATGAAGGAATTGCTTGTGCTGCGATCGACATTTCGGAAATTGGCAACCGCGGCGTCACTCCCGAACAGTGGTATGCTGGTTTGCTACGCATTCTCGAAAATAACTTTAACCTGTCGGATATTGTTAACGTGCGGACTTGGTGGCGCGATCGCAATTTTTTAACCCCGGTTCAAAGATTGAGCGAATTCATCGAAACCGTACTGTTACCCAACATTTCCAGCAATATTGTCATTTTTATTGACGAAATCGACAGCATTCTCGCCCTAGATTTTCCCGCCGACGATTTTTTAGCCTTAATTCGATCGTGCTACAACAAGCGCGCCAACAATTCAGAGTTCGATCGCCTAACTTGGGCCCTTTTAGGCGTAGCATCGCCGACGGATTTGTGCCGCGAGAAAAATGCCAGCAGCAATACCCCTTTTAATATTGGCAAGGCGATCGAATTAACTGGTTTTGACGAAACAGAAGCTCAACCGCTAGCAGCGGGGTTGGCAGAGCTCACAGATAGCCCTCATGAAGTTTTGAGAGAGGTTTTGTATTGGACGGGCGGGCAGCCTTTTTTGACTCAAAAGCTGTGCAAACTATTGTTGGAAAATGCCGAATTAATCCCGAATTTACCCCCCCCAGCACCCCCTTGCCAAGGGGGGGAGGAAGATGCAGCCGCCCCTTGCCAAGGTGGGGAAAAAGATAAAATTAACACTTCTAAAGAGTGGGTTGAAAAGGTAGTGCGCTTGAAAATAGTGGAGAATTGGGAATCTCAGGATGTCCCAGAACATTTGTCCACAATTCGCGATCGGCTTTTCAAAGAAAACCAGCGCATTGTCAGGAGACTGGGATTGTATCAGCAAATTTTAGAACAAACTGAAATTGTCCCCGATGGTAGTGCCGAACAAATGGAGTTGCGATTAAGCGGATTAATCGTTAAGCGCGGGGAAAAATTAACAATTTCTAATCCTATTTATGAAGCTGTATTTAACAAAGAATTAATTGAAGAAAAATTAGAAAAACTCTCGCCTTACTCGGAAGCGATCAAACTCTGGCTAAATTCTAGCTGTGAAGATGATTCCCAACTGTTGCGAGGAGATGATTTGCAGTCAGCATTAGTTTGGGCGGCAGGAAAAAGTTTGAGAAACGAAGATTTTCAGTTTTTGACTGCCAGCCAGAAAGTTATTTTGAGCGACCAAAATCAACTGCTGCATTCAGCTACACTAGAAACCAAGAAAGCAGTGTGCGATGCCGAAAAAGCTTGGAGTGAAGCTGACTCTGCCAAACAAAAAGCCAAACAGTGGATCGGCATCGGTTCTGCGGTACTGGCAGCATCGTTACTGGCGGCGATCGGCTTTTCAACTCTCGCTTACCAGCGGTTTAAACTAGCACAAGCAAGTATTGAAATCGAACAAAATGGCAGCGATGCTTTATTGTTGGCTGTTTCTCAAAAGACAGAAAATAGCGAAGCTTTATCAGAAGCTTTACTGAGGGCGATTGCCTCTGGGAAAAAGTTAAAAACCTTGGTGACAAACAAACCGCGCCTAGAACAATATCCTGCGACTATACCGCTGTTAGCCTTACAAGTCATCCTCGATAAAATTAGCGAAAAAGAGCAGATTGAAGCCTCATCTCTTCCACAAAGAAAGATGAAGTGGAAAGCTCATATCGGTGCAGTTACAAGTGTCAATTTTAGCCCAACTCGCCCAATTTTAGTAACCGCAGGAATAGATGATAAAGTTCGGATTTGGAACGTGTTTGGGCAAAAAATTGTTGAATGGAAAGCTTTGCAGCAGTCCGTTAATATGGTAAACTTTAGCCCTAACGGTAAGTTTTTAGCAACTGCAGGAAGAGACGGCACAGTTAAAATATGGAATTTATCAGGAAAAAATATTTCTACATTCAAAGAGATTCAAGGCTCAGTTACTAGCATCAGTTTTAGTCCCGACGGACTGTTGTTGGCGGCAGCAGGAATAGACAGCAATGCTGCAATTTGGAAATTGTCAAAACAGCCAAAATCAATATCGTCTAGCGTCGTGAAACTCCCTGGTCACAACGGCTTAGTGAGAAGCGTAACTTTTAGCCCAAACGGCGATTTTATAACGACTTTAGATGGCAACTCAACAGTGCGGATTTGGAATTGGTCGGGCAAGCTGAAAAAAACACTGCCTGTTCAAGCAATTGGGATCAGTTTCACTCCGGCTCAACACCCGTCTCGCTTTACTACAGTAACATTGAATGGCAAAGTTGGGCTGTGGAACCTGCCAGAAAAAGAATTAGTTAAGGAATTTCAAACCTTGCATTTTGATGCGAAATCAATTAGTTTTAGTCCCGACGGAGAACGGCTTGCTACAGTGGGAATTGACAAGACTGTACGGCTGTGGAATTTAGCGGGGCGGCAGGTTGCTCAATTTGAGTTCGAGGAGAATGTTGTTAGTGTCAGTTGGAGTCGAGACGGAAAGCAAATTGCTGTAGCTGGAAGCAACGGCACTGTCTGGTTGAGGCAGGTTGAAGGGTTAGAAGAATTGCTGAAGCAAAGCTGCAATTTTTTCACCACTCAACCGAAGTATTTTACCAGAGTTTCAACTATCTGCAAGTAGGGTGCATACATGACTTTAGCAAGTAGGACACGGCATTGCCATGTCCTACCAGTAGCTAATCAGTTATGACTATCAATTTACTTTAACAGGCGAAACACTTACATTAGGATTTGTAACTCTTTTTAAGAGTTCTTGTCTGGCTTGTTCTGGATTTTGACCTTTGGGTACTTGATATAATAATCTACAGGAACCATCTTGAGGATTAGCTGCACAAATAATTAGTTGACCGCTGGTCGATGCACCTGCTGTGACAATATTCTCCCAACTTCCTTGCGGTTGCGAGTTGTTGAGAATTCCTGAGACTCTGGTACACCGAGTAATCGCATCTTCTCCTGATTCATTGAAATAGTTATCAGCTAGCCACAAAATAACGGGAATATTTTTGCCTTGTTGGACAGCAATTGTAGCTGGGCGGCCGCCAGCAGCGCCGCAAAAGAATGAAGGCGCTTGGGCAAAGGCTGGACTGTTTGCTAAAATCGAACCAGCAAGGGCAATAATTGACGCGTTAAAAGCAGACTTTAAGAGCCGAAATTTCATGAGCAGTAATAAGCTTTTTCATTTAAGGTTACTAATAGTCTAAAAAGTTAAGCTGTTTGTTGCCGGGAAGATTAGGCATTTAGAGAAAAAAATAAAATTTATTTTGCCAATTTTTGCCGATCGCACGCACTGGCCTCATCTACGCCAAAACTCAGGGAACAATGCTCGCTGAGAAACACGGACGGCAGAAAATAGGTGCAGCCACAGGGGGCGCAGGCGCAAAGGAATAGGGTAAAGGTGCGGTTTTTCAGCGTTTTTTGCTGAGCCTCGCTCTTGCTGAAGCCGTCCCACCTAAAGTGGAACCTGTGTTAATATCGAAAAAAATATTCTCTTTAATAATCAACAATGGGCAATGTTCTGGTGCTGAACGCCTCCTACGAACCCCTTAACATCACCAATTGGCGAAGGGCGGTAGTTTTGTTGCTGAAAGGAAAAGCAGAACAGGTAGAACACAACGGGAAATTTATTGCGCCAAACTTCCCGCTACCAACTGTGATCCGACTGCGGCATTATGTCCGAGTTCCCTATAAGGATATTCCGCTGACCCGCCGGAACATCTTGCACCGGGATGCACACTCTTGTCAATACTGCAGTTATACGGGGGAGGATTTAACCCTCGATCATGTAATTCCCCGATCGCGCGGGGGAGGGGACAGTTGGGAAAACCTCGTCACCGCTTGCGTGCGCTGCAATGTCAATAAAGGCAGCCGCACGCCGAAAGAAGCGGGAATGTCGCTGCGCTATCCGCCTAGGAAACCTCACAGCGGTCTTTATTTTGAAGTCACTAAACACGTTAAGAGCGGTATGCACAAAGAATGGCAAAAATATGTAATAGGCCTTTAAAACCCCTGTCAGCGCAAGCGCGGGGGTTTTTTGCGGGAGTTATTAGTTATGAGATTGCTTGGTTCCTGGCAACACACACTCTCTGCATGATTTAAAAAAGTAAACAGAAAATTTACGCTCTTAAATCAGGTTTGTCGTAAAAAGTATGGGCTTTGACAAACAGGCATCTACAAAGAAGCCGGGTTTAAGATCGAATGTCGTGCAAATCCTGAAATAGTTAAATTGTTAATTTTCAAAGATGAAAGACCATCTCCCTAACAATTCCGATGAAACATCCGGCAACCGCGAAGGTGAACTTGAGGCCAGCAGCGAGGCTGTACCCGGAGTGAGTGCGCCTGGGAAACGGCGCAGCAAAGCCGAAGTTGCTTCTGAAGAGAATCGCGGCCGTCTCCGCGAGGAATTGCACGATCGCAAAGTCGAGCAATTGCGCCAAATGTTTGATCGGCACAAAGGCACTCGCCAGTTAATCTTGCTGCAAGATTTTCCAGATCCCGACGCACTTTCAAGCGCTTGGACTTACAAATTAATTGCCGAACAGTACGATATCCAATGCGAGATTATCTACGCCGGCGCCCTCAGCCACCAAGAAAACATTGCCTTAGTTAAATTGACAGGGTTGCCGTTGCAGCGGTGGACCCTGGAAACAGTAAAAACTAAGGATTTGTCGGTGTTTCAGGGCTGCGCTTTCATCGACAACCAAGGGACGACTTGTAGCTTAACCCAGTTTATTTTAGCCGCTGGAGTTCCGATCGCCGCCGTCATCGACCATCACAATTTGCAGGGGGAAATGAACGCAGAATTTATCGATTTGCGCCCTCAAATCCGCGCTACAGCCACGATTTTTGCCGAGTATTTACAGTCTGGACTGTTAACTCTCGACGCCAGCGTCAGTCTCCACATCAAGTGCGCTACAGCTTTGATGCACGGTTTGCGATCGGATACGATCGCCCTCAGACAAGCTCAGGAGGAAGACTTTTTAGCTGCGGCTTATTTGAGCCGATTTTACGACCCCCAGTTGCTGAATGCGGTGTTGCAGTCGTCTCGTTCTAAGTGGGTGATGGACGCGATCGAGCGATCGCTCAAACACCGCACGGTCCAGAACAATTTTTCGATTGCCGGCATCGGCTACCTCCGCTATGACGATCGCGATTCTATTCCCCAAGCGGCGGACTTTTTAGTAACAGAAGAGAACGTACACACAGCCGTTGTCTACGCAATTGTTCACGACAAAGACGAAGAAATTGAAGTAGTAATTGGCTCGCTGCGAACTAATAAACTTACTCTCGACCCCGACGAATTCATTAAAGAAGCCTTCGGTCAAGATGCTCAAGGACGCTTTTTTGGTGGCGGCAGAAGTCAAGCAGGAGGTTTTGAAATTCCGGTGGGATTTCTTTCTGGTGGGAATGAGAAGAGCGATTATGCAAGGCTAAAATGGGAAGTATTTGATGCTCAGATTAAGCAAAAATTGCTTAATTTAATTAGTCCTAAAGATAATCCTGTTTACGACCATTAACTCGGGAGTTTCTAGGTGCGGTGTTGATTCCAGCAACCGTCTGGGAAAGCGATCGCTTTTCGACCTCCGGTTGCTACCAGGTTTTGCCGTATTTTTTTATCATTCCGAGCAAAATCTTAACTTGGCAATCAGTCCTGCCCGCACTCCAACTCTCATCAACCGGGTTTTTTAACTCTTATTGAGGGTTTGAACTCACGCCCAGTCCACCTCTGTCATGAACAGGCTTTCCGGCCTGTTCCACAAAAATTAAATTTTCTTGTGGGGAGTAGGGGTTGGGCAGGAAAACCCGCGCATAAAAAGCTTATTGAAAATGGTGCAAGATGTCAGTTTGAACGAAGTAAAGGGGTTGAAAAACCCGGTTTATCCCTCTAGGACTAACAGTAATAAATTTTCTCCTCTGGCCCAAAAATACACACCCAAGAAACCGGGTATTTTAACTATTGTCAAGGGATGCAACGAAGTATATTCGTAAAAAAGCCAGGTATGGGGAAAAATTTAGTTTGCTTTAGTTTACTAAACTTCACAACATAATTCTTAAATTATAACTCTTTTACTGGGTTAATTTTTTTATATTTCCTTATAAATTCGCTAAATCAATCATAATTTATTAGAGTGGGTGCAGGATATTTTAGATAATAATCAGCAAAAAAACGATTGAGAACAAGCAAAATAATACCGAAACACCTAAACTATTGACTAAATAACATAAAATCAGGAATTGCGTTTTTTCAAAAAACTCTGGATTACAACCTATATATTGGGTTTTATTCCTAACCTAAGCCAGGGATTTATACGAGAAAAAACAAATTATTATATTTATTTGTTGCGAGGTAGAATACTAGAAAATAGCTTAACAGAAAAAGGAACACGGAGATGTCTACAAAACAGACTTTCTCTAGCTCGTTAGAGAAAATTCTAGAAAAAATTTCAGAAATTGCACTTCAAATCAACGAGGTCGGCGATCGGGAGACAATTTTGCAATGTGCGCTAGAAGAAACCAGGGTGCTGCTGCAAACAGATCGCGTAATTATTTATCGCTTCCTATCCCATAGAGATGGCGTAGTATTTGCGGAATCCGTTGATGCCCAGTGGTTGCGAATCCTAGGAAAACAGATTTATGCTCCTTGCTGTGAAGCTACCTGGGTAGAGCGTTACAGCCAGGGACAAACGAACAGCATTTCTGATACTCACAGCGGTTCTCTTCAAGCTTGTGATGTCGAATTGCTCGATCGCCTCCAAGTTCACGCAAATTTAGTTGCGCCAATCTTGCTAGATGGCAAACAGCAGCAATCTCGGAAGCTTTGGGGACTGTTGATTGCTCATCACTGCCGAAGTCCGCGTCAGTGGGAACCTCTCGACGTTCAGATCCTGCAACAGGTTGCAATGCACATCGGGTTGAGGATGTGGCACTTGGGATTTCACCGCCCAGTGTTCGGGCCAAATCAACCGCCGGAACTCGAAACAGAACCGAATCAAACTGATCCCCATACAGAAAGCGCGCCAAGAATCAATCATCAAAATTGTCTACAACCAGAGTTTGCCTGTTCCCTGAGCGGCGATATTGTCCACCTCAAAGCCTTTGACTTGTTGCAAAACCCGATCTGGATATTTGATATGGAGGATTGGCAAATCCGGTGGACAAATCAAGCTTCCTTGTACCTGTGGAATGCTTCGACGCGGCAGCAACTCGCGAGCCACAACTTTAGGGATATGTTGTCAGAGTGTACTCGGATTCGCTTGCAGAGCTATCTACAGCAGTTTGAGCAAGGCCAAACCTTGTCCGAGCAGTGGACGTTTTACCCGGGCGGTGAGTCTGTTTCTGTCGGCTGTCGGTGCTCGGGCATCAGGATTGATAGCGGGCGTTTGGCAATCCTGGTCGAGGGTAAGGTCGAAACCGCTCATCAAATCGAACCAGAAACCCTGCGATCGATCGAGGCAATCCGACACACCACGCTGATGGTTTCGCTGTACAGCCTCGAAGGTGTGCCGCTGCTGCAAAACCCGGCGGCCTTGCGCTGTTACGGGGAGGCGCTGCACCCTGGCTCTGCGACAGATAATGCTTTTGTGAGTCGCTTTGTTGACTCTCAGCTAGGAGAGCGAGCAATGGCAGTTCTTAAGTCCGGTGAGGTATTTAGCACGGAGGCTCAAGTGATTACTCTGGCGGGAATTCGCTGGCATAGGATGGACGTGCGGTGTACCGACGACCCGGTAACCGGCAACCCGATGTTGCTCGTGAATGAAAAGGACATTACCGACCGCCAGCAGACAGCAACAGCCCTGCAAAAGAGTGAAACCCGGTTGTCAGAAGCCCAGCGGGTTGCCCAGATCGGTAACTGGGAATGGGACGTAATTACGGGTAAAATTACCTGGTCTCCCGAACTCTTTGAGATTGTGGGACGATCCAGCGCCCTAGGCGAACCTACCTATGAAGAAAACCTGCAGCTTTACCATCCCGAAAGTGCCAAACAGCTACACCTGGTAGTTCAACGAGCGCTCACTCACGGGCAGCCTTATCTATTGCGCCTCAGAATCGTGGGCCCGAATGGTTCTATCCGCCATACCGAAGCCAGAGGACAGGTTCAACTCAATGCAGAGGGAAAAGTCATTCGGTTGTTTGGTACATCCCAAGACATTACGGATCTTGTCCAGACAGAAACAGAACTCAGAGAATTAAGTACAGCTCTTGCTAATGCCGTTGAGGGCATCTCGCGGCTGGATATTTTCGGACGGTACATCAACGTTAATCAAGCCTACGCGAATATAGCAGGTTATCAGCCTGAAGAAATGGTTGGTATGAATTGGCAGAAAACAGTTCATCCCGAAGACTGCGACAGGATGATGGTCGCTTATCAAAAAATGCTAGCCGAGGGCCGAGTGGAGGTTGAGGCCCGGGGTATCAGGAAAGATGGTTCGATTTTTTACAAGCAATGGGTGATGTTGGCAGCCTACGACTCGCAGGAGCGCTCGATCGGGCATCACTGCTTTATGAAGGATATCACCGATCGCAAGCAAGCAGAAGCAGCATTACAAGTAGAGTTCCAGCGTCTGGGTATAGTGATTGCTACCCAACAGGAAATCGCCATCCGCAATCCCAATCTCGATGCAGTCATGGCCGTGATTGCAGAGAGGACTCAAGATTTGACCCGCGCCGATGGAGCAGTGATTGAAATGGTTGAAGGGGATGAAATGGTGTATCGGGCAGCCAGCGGTATCGCCAGCGCCTATGTTGGATTACGGCTCAAAGTAGGGACAAGTTTATCGGGAAAATGTATTGCGACCGGTCAAATCATGCTTTGCGAGGATTCAGAAACCGATGCACGGGTGGATCGGGCTGCCTGTGGGCGCATTGGTCTGCGGTCAATGGTGGTTGTTCCCTTGTTCTATCAGGACGATCGGGTTGGGGTCTTAAAAGTGCTTTCAGCTAAACCCTCTGCCTTTACAGAGTCAGATATCCAGACCTTACAACTGATGGCCGGGTTTCTGGCAAGCAGCCTGCATCTGGCTTCAGAGTTTGATGCCAAAAACATTCTCCTGAGTCAATTACAGGAAAGTGAGGAACGCTACCGTTCTGTGATTACCAGCATGACAGAAGGTGTCGTACTCCAGCTAGCAAACGGACAAATTACTGCGTGTAATGCTAGTGCCGAAAGAATTCTCGGGCTGACCCCGGAGCAAATGATGGGGCGCACATCCGTAGATTTAGACTGGCGAATCGTTCGGGAGGATGGCCAACCGTTCCCGGGCCAACAGCATCCGGCAATCCTCACCCTGCGCACGGGACAGGGGCGATCGAATGTGGTGATGGGCATTCACAAATCAGATAAAACGCTGACTTGGATTTCGATTAATTCTCAACCGCTGTTCCATCTCAATCAGTCTCAACCCTATGCAGTAGTGACGACTTTTGCTGATATTACAGAACGGAAACGGGCAGAGGAGATGCTCAGACACCGGGCGGAACAAGAAAGATTAATTGCTACGACAGATGGGTTAACACAAGTAGCAAACCGCCGCTGTTTTGATGAGCGATTGCAGTCGGAATGGTACCGACTGATGCAGGGGAAACAACAGCTTTCGTTGATTATGTTGGATGTAGATTATTTCAAGCGATATAACGATTGCTACGGACATCAAGCTGGGGATACTTGTTTGGTGCAAGTAGCCAAAGCCGCAGCAGCCGCGGTTAAACGTTCTACCGATTTGTTTGTGCGCTATGGGGGCGAAGAATTTGCTGCTATCCTGCCGAGTACGGATGCTGCAGGGGCGATCGCGGTTGCTGAGTCGATGCGTCAGGCAATCCGACATTTGGCAATTCCTCACGAGCAATCTGATGTGAGCGCGATCGTGACTGTTAGCATGGGAATTGCGACTGTGATTCCCTGCTTGGGAACATCACCGGATGAACTCGTTGCCGTCGCCGATCGAGCATTATATGATGCGAAACGACAAGGGCGCGATCGCTACAAAAGCGCAAACCCGATGACGCCGGCAGATTTCAATGCAGTTGTAGAATAGGCAAAAGGTAGGTATATCCTAGAGATATCTTAGAAAAACGGGCCCCAATGCCTGGAAGTATTGATATATGGTTATTTACCTGATCCGGCACGGTATCGCAGCCGCACCCGAAGAATATGATACAGACTCAGAACGCCCGCTGACTAAAGAGGGCGATCGTAAAACCAGGAAAATTGCCCAACGGCTGTACGAACTCGAAATTCAGTTTGACCTGATTCTTACCAGTCCCCTACTGCGGGCGCAGCAAACCGCCAAAATCCTGCAAACAGTCGGTTTGAGTTCCCAAATAGAAGAATCCGCCACCCTCGCACCTTCAGGAGACATCGGAAACTGGCTGGAGTGGTACAAACAGTGGCAGGAAATAGGTAGCCGCAGCTTGGCCCTGGTGGGCCACCAACCAGACTTAGGCCACTGGGCAGAAACTTTGCTTTGGGCTCGATCGCAAGATGCCCTGATTCTCAAAAAAGCAGGTATCATCGGCTTAATCCTCCCGGAAACCGGCTCCCCAGTGGGCCGCAGCCAAATGTTTTGGCTAACTCCGCCCAAGTTTTTGCTGCACTAGAAACAGCGAACTGCCCCGACATTAACAGGACCCGCCAGCCCTCTTAAAAGCGCATTCGGGGACGGTGAAACCGGGAAAAAGGGGCGACAATATGCAGCGGTGCGATCGGGCTGTCTGTTGAAAAACTCGGTTTCCCAAGCGCAATTAAATGATTATTTGTCAAGACTGCGACACTATCTTGGTTTCTGGTAATGTACTTTTATGTAGATTGAACTCACACAAAACGGTATCGCAATGGTCGTCGGCGAATTCAAACCAGGTTTAGAAGGTGTTCCCGCCACCTTGTCCAGCATTAGCTACGTCGATGGACAAAAAGGGTTGCTGGAATATCGCGGGATTAGCATCGAGGAACTGGCATTGAAAAGTTCCTTTCTTGAAACTTCATATTTATTGATCTGGGGTGTACTTCCGACAAAGGAAGAACTAGAAGCTTTCGAGCATGAAATTCGCTATCACCGCCGGATCAAATATCGCATCCGCGACATGATGAAATGCTTTCCAGAAAGAGGACATCCCATGGACGCCCTGCAAGCTTCAGCGGCCGCCTTGGGCTTGTTCTACTCCCGCAGAGCTCTGCCCAACCAGGGATACATTCGAGAAGCTGTCGTGCGGCTGCTAGCTAAGATTCCCACAATGGTGGCGGCGTTCCAGCAAATGCGACGGGGCAATGACCCGGTGCGGCCGAGGGATGACTTGGACTACTCGGCTAACTTTCTTTATATGCTCAACGAGCAAGAACCCGATCCCCTGTTAGCTAGAATTTTTGACACTTGTCTGACTCTCCACGCTGAACATACAATTAACGCCTCTACATTTTCGGCAATGGTAACAGCTTCGACGCTGACAGACCCTTACGGAGTGATTGCTTCAGCAGTTGGCACTTTGGCGGGGCCACTGCACGGGGGAGCTAATGAAGAAGTGATTGATATGTTGGAGCAAATTGGTTCGGTAGAAAACGTGCGACCTTTTGTCGAGAAGTGCGTTGAAAACAAGGACAAAATCATGGGCTTCGGTCACCGAGTTTACAAGGTGAAAGATCCGAGAGCAACTATTCTTCAGAGGTTAGCGGAACAGTTGTTTGAGAACTTCGGCCACGACGATTATTACGACATTGCTATCAAGTTGGAAGAAGTGGTTGAGGAGAAATTGGGTCACAAAGGAATTTATGCAAATGTAGATTTCTATTCTGGTCTGGTTTACCGAAAAATGGGAATTCCGCTCGACTTGTTTACGCCGGTTTTTGCGATCGCCCGCGTTGCTGGCTGGCTGGCCCACTGGAAGGAACAACTAGAGGCAAACCGCATTTACCGCCCGACTCAAATATATACGGGGACTCACGGTGCTCCTTATATTGCGATCGAGGACAGACGCCCATCCTAAAGAAAAATTATCAACCCAGATCTGAGAAATGGCCAGAAGAATTGTTTTGCATTCGTGAAGTGTTGAATTAAAAATTGCTTTCGCCTTCGGAGTCACGAAGCAATCTCTGTCTGCCAGAAGCTGCCGTGCTGGGTTACACCCCTCTTGTATGTTGTGGTGTTGGTTGGCGACAATAGTAAGAAGTGACGATTTTCAGGAACTCCGGTCCTCAGGCTTGCGGGTCTGAGGTTTTTTATTGGAATATCAAAGTTGCAGCCGATTAAGGGGCGAATTCACCAAATAGGTAAAAGTGGAGGCAGAGCCTCCGCATCTGCGTTACCAGGTAAAGCCTGGTAACGAGTAGACTAGCTAAATCTAAACAGATTGAGTTACATGATGGCGGCTGGTCAATTTATCCAATTGATTAACTAACAAACTTAGGAACAATCCCACATCGGTAACAACTCCAATAGACTCGATCGAACCCCGATCGCTCAATTTCGTCACCACCGCCGGATTAATGTCTACACACACCATCTTCACACCAGCCGGCGTCATATTTCCCACACCAATTGAGTGCAGCATAGACGACAGCATTAACACCATATCCGCACCTCGTAACAGCTCAGTATATTCTTCTTGAGCCTTAACTAAATCCATTTGCGTGTCAGGAAGTGGCCCGTCGTCGCGGATCGAACCGGCAAGAGAAAACGGTATATTATGCTTGACGCACTCGTACATCACACCGTTAGTAACCAGGCCTGCTTCAACAGCTTTTGCAATACTCCCGTAACGCCGCACAGCGTTAATTATTTTCAAGTGATGTCGGTGTCCGCCGCGCACAGCTATGCCACGTTTCATGTCAACCCCTAAAGAGGTTCCCATATTCGATTGTTCCATGTCGTGAACTGCGATCGCATTTCCGCCCAACAACGCTTGTACGTAACCTTCGCGAATCAAATGCGCTAAATGTTCGCCACCGCCGGTGTGGATGACAACAGGCCCAGCGGTAACTACAACTTTGCCACCGCGATCGCGAATTTGGCGCAATTCCCAGGCTACTTGTTCCACCACCAATTCTACGCGGCGCTCGCTAGAAACGCTGCCGGACATAAAGCTGAATTCTTGAGAATTGCGCTGTTCCCGCGATTCTGTTTTGCGGATGGTGCGGATGCCGACCACATCAACAACCACTTTTTCTCCTACTTTTAAATCGCGCAATAATTTGCATTTAGCCACTGGGCCGTCAGCAGTTTCAGTAATAGCAACAGCACCGTCCATCCGCTGATTTTGCGCTTTCACCCACTGACCATTTACCCGCACTTCTGTGGGATAAATTGTACTTACATAAAAGTCGTCTGGACCGACACCATCTTGCACTACAGGTTCTAAAATAGCGTCGCAAATCTCTTGTGGTGGCGGCACTGCACCCAAGTCAATCAGCATTCCCATGATTTCTTCCATAACATCGTGGGAAGGAGCCGAAACTTTAACGTCTGCAGATGATGTGCTTTGCCGCTGCTCTCCTAAATTGAAATTGAGCACTTGGAAACTGCCGCCGTTTTCGATAATTAAGTCTAAAGCACGACTGATTAAACCGGCATCGAGCAGGTGGCCTTCCATGCGAATTGTGCGGCTTTCTACCATCACATTTGCCGATCGATCTTCTTGCACCGGTTCCGTTACCCGTAGCGTCAAACACTTACAGGCGCCGCCCGCTTTCAGAAATTCGCTCATCGGCGTTTCAATTACTTGAAAACCGGCCTTAGTAATGCGTGATTTTAAGGCTTCGCTAACCTTGTTCATTACCACAACTTTGTCAATATTGACCGCATTACAGGCAAAATTTGCGGCATCGGCTTCTTCAATAGCAATGCGTTTTTCCGGCGCAACTCGCATTTCGATTAAGCGGTTGGAGTAGGAGTCAAATGCTGCTGGATAGTAGAGCAAATAGCCACCTGTCAGAGGACAAAAACAGGTATCTAGGTGATAGAAACGTTCGTCAACTAAACGCAGCGAAAGCACTTCAATGTTGAGCCATTTTGCTAGTAACGGGTGCGAGTCGAGTTCGGAACGGAAGCCGTATCCGGCCCACAACCAGCGTCCTTCGCGATCGAGCAAAGCATCGCCAGCGCCCTCAAACGGCAAGTCTTTCGGGAGTTCGTGCACGGTGAAACCTTTGCTTTCAAACCATGCTTTGAAATAGGGTTCTTCGCCTTGTCGTTCTTTGTGATAGAAACGGCTGAGGACGAAGGTATTGCCTAAAAGTAAGCCTGCGTTGGCGGTGAAAACCATATCCGGCCAGCCTTTTTCGGGCGGTACGAGGTCTACAACGGCGTTGTCTTTGAGGACGTGGTAAAGTTTTTCCCACTGTTCGACGGCGCGATCGCGCGATGATTTGTGCACATTTCCTTCCATCCACGGATTAATCACGTAATCCACATCGTAGTGGTCGGGAGCACACATGAGGAAGCGAATTGAGTCAGTCATAATTCAGTTAAAATTTGGTAGACGCTACAGCAGACGTATGTTGACAGAGTTTGTATAATAGCAACTGTAATATTCACTACTAATTTTAGCAGCCCAACCTCTGGAGCCTCAAAAGGCTAACTCTTAATTATATCATGTTTAAGATGAGATTACACTAAATGGCAGACCGTTGGCAAGAAATACTGGAGAAAATCTCAGGTTATGACGCACTCTAAAATAGGCTCTGAGAGACGATTAATATGAGCTCCGTTGAATTGCCCCAACTCTTACGGTCGGAGCGGGTTTAGGCTCATCTTTGGCTTATATTATAGATGGTTGGTGAACCGCCCCCTACAATAATTATGGTTAATTTACCGCACATGATTTAACAGCTTATCCTAACTTTCAAATTTTAACTTTTGCGAAATCGGCAGTTCGATCGCAAATTCTGTTCCTCGGCCAACTTCTGAATGACACTCCAACTTACCGCCGTGGGTGTCTTTAACAATTTGGTAACTAATCGATAACCCCAAACCAGTGCCGCTGCCGATCGGTTTTGTAGTAAAAAACGGGTCAAACATCCTTGACTGAACTTCGGGACGGATACCCGGCCCGCTGTCAGAAATCCGCACACACACTTGATTTTCGCTGCTGACTTCAGTAACAATGCGAATCTGATTAACTTTGCAAGTACAGTTTGCTGATGACTCTTCCACAGCGTCGATCGCATTCACCAGCAAATTCATAAATACCTGGTTTAATTGAGCCGGATAACACTCGACTTTTGGCAGTTTGGCATAATTTTTAATGACTTGAATTTCCCCACGTTTTACCTGTGACTGCAATCGGTGCTGCAAAATCACCAAAGTGCTCTCTATCCCTTCATGAATGTCTATTACTTTGCGAGCTGTTTCGTCGAGTCTCGAAAAATTTCGCAACGACAGCACTATCTGCTTAATTCGGTTAGCACCTTCTTGCATTGAAGCCAGGATTTTGGGGAAATCCTCAGCGATAAAATCTACTTCGATTTCTGCCAATTCTTCGTCAATTTCCGCAACTGGCTGGGGATAGTGTTGCTGGTATAAATAGATCACTTTTAGCAAATCGCGAGCGTACTGTGCGGCGGGAATAATATTGCCGTAGATGAAGTTGACGGGGTTATTAATTTCGTGAGCCACTCCCGCTACCATTTGCCCGATACTTGACATTTTTTCGGCTTGAATGAGCTGGGATTGAGCCTTTTTTAGTTCTTCCAGGGTTTGTTCTAACTGTTGCGCTTTTTCTCGTTCTCGCTGTTCGCTAAATTGCAAATCTGCTTCGGCTTGTTTGCGATCGCTAATATCAATATGCGTGCCCGTCATCCGTAAAGGATTTCCCGAAGCATCGTGTTCCATCACCTTTGCTTGAGCTAAAATCCACTTCCACTCGCCGGATTTGGTCAGCATCCTAAATTCCACTTCGTAAGTAGGATTTTTGCCTTCCAGGTGAGCATTTAGCGCTGCTTTAGCCGGAGACAAATCCTGTGGATGTACCAGTTGCTCCCAGGATGCAAAAGTATTTGCTATTTCCTCTACTTCATACCCCAGCATCATTTTCCACCGCGGATTAAAATAGACTTCTCCCGTGGCAAGATTCCAATCCCACAAGCCCATGGCACTGCCTTCAAATGCCAGATAAAAACGTTCTTCGCTAATTTGCAAAGCTGCTTCTGCTTGTTTTCTATCGCTAATATCCATCACTGTTCCCAACAGTTTGATTACTTCCCCGGTTTCGCTAAAAACAGCTTCTCCCCTTCCTTCGACGTATATAATTTGAGCGCTAGGATGCAAAAATCGGAACTCTTTTTTGTAAGAAATTCCTTGTGAGATAGTCAGGCTGACTGTTTGTTGAAATAATTCTCTGTCGTCGGGATGACACATCTTTAAAAGTTGGGCAGATCTCGGTTCAGTTGCGCTTGAGTCAAGACCAAAAATGCGGAATACTTCTTCTGACCAAGTAATTTTATTGGTGACTAAATCAAATTCCCAACTGCCGATATGAGCAATTTTCTGGGCGGCTGCGAGACTAGCTTCGCTTTGTTGAAGTTTAAGTCGTTGTTGTTTATCTTGTTCGAGAAGATTGGCTTGAGCTCTAGCAATTCCCATTTGTGCCGCTACAGCTTTTAATAATCTCCTCTCATCTTGCGTCCAGTGGCGGGGGCTATCGTACTGGTGCAAACATATCATTCCGTTAGCTTTTCCCTGGTAGGAAGTGCGGATGGATATCATCGATTTCAAACCTATTTGAAAACACAAATTTCTGACATTTTCTAGCAGCGGTTCGGCAAAAACATCATCAGAAACTACAGCTTGATCTTGGGATAATACAAATTGAACGTGAGGATGCCCATGTACAGGAATTTGTAGATATAAAAGCGATTGGGATGCGGTTTTTCTGTACTCAGCCACATTAGATAGGCGTGGAATTGCGTGTTCTGTGTAGGTGTGAATCAAGCAGCAATCGGCATTAAAAATTCGACCTATTTGGGCGGCCGCTGTTTGAAAAACTTGATCCGGATTTAAGCTGTAGCGAATTTCGAGAGTAATTGTTTCTAGCAGAAATCTTTGCTTGATTTGCCGTTCCAAAGCAGCTAAAGCTGTTTTAAGTTCCAGTTCTGCTTGTTTGCGAGCGCTAATTTCAGCAGCAGTTCCCAGAATTTTCCAAGGTTTGCCATCCGCGGTTCGGGAAAACACGCTCTCCCGGCTCAAAAACCAGCGATATTCACCATTCTTGTGCTGTATCCGGTATTCAAAATCAAAGCTTTCGCCATCTTTTGCTGTCTCAATTTTTTTTCTTTGTTCTAAGAATGCAGGGATATCGTCAGGGTGTATTAACTTAGGAATAAATGTGGCTGTCATCTCCTGTATTTCTTCAAATGTGTAGCCAATATCGCTATAAATTTCGCGGTTTATATAGAGACTTTTATCTTCTATCAAATCGTAAAGGTACAATAAATTAGGATTCGTTTTAATTACTGCCGACAGCCAGTGCTGGCTTTCTCGTAGTTGTGCTTCGATCCGCTTGCGTTCTTCTATTTCAGCTTCTAGCAGGGCATTTTTTGCTAAAAGTTCTTTAGAAAGCCGACTGAGCAGCAGTTGATTTTCTACGCGAGCCACAACTTCTTCTATTTGAAACGGTTTACTAATGTAGTCTGCCCCCCCTAGCGAAAAAGCTTTGACTTTATCAAAAACTTCATTTAAAGAGCTAATAAAAATCACAGGAATATCTTTGGTTTGCGGACAAGCTTTTAGCTGTTCGCAGACTTGATAGCCATCCATACCGGGCATCATAATGTCCAGCAAAATCAAATCCGGTGGACTCGACCGAGCAAAGTTAAGAGCCAATTTGCCATCTCGTGTCGGCCGCACTTTATATCCTCGCTTAGACAAAAGCTGGGATAAAAGTCGCAAGCTTGCTGGATGGTCGTCCACCATTAAAATATTTTCTTGTAAGACAGTGTTTTGAAGTCTAAGTGTTTCTAGTCTTGGATTTTTATTGTCAGTTGTATTCACAGCAGACCCTCAAACTATTCAAGTTGTATATGTGGGAATATTTTTAAAGTCATTAACCGCTTGTAGCTAACACTCTCAGGTAAACCAGCACAACTATTGGCTCTATAGCACACTCCTAAATTATCTGTTATTGTATCAAAAGTAATGCTCGTTTGAAAATGTTGGTGGCTCAAATTATCGGAGCCGAGTGAGAAAACAGCCTAGATGCCTCAAATCACAGGCTAAGCTAAGCAAGGAGTTTTGATTAAAGCTCAAACTTTTACAAGGTCTATAACCCGGTTTGGACTCCCTTGAGCGGGTGGCTTTGTGTGGTGTTTTTTCAGTAGATATCCTCACGGGAAAGGTTAATTTAAACAGGCAGAACATGGGTGTCAACTTAAGAATAAAGTTCTTGTTTTTTCGGCGGGTTTGTATCCAAGTCTTGAATTCCCTAAATCCCCCTTCTTAAGCAGCGCAAGGGCAGTGTAGGCATAATTGTCAAACAGTAGTCAAACAGTATACCGTTACTAATTATGAGCTTAAGTTGACACTCATGGCCACTGAAAAACTCCAACAATATCTTATATTTTATCGGCGCTTTCGGGCTGATTTATGGTATCTTTGTCTCCGTCGGCAATTCCCCACCAGCGGCGTACACGGCTTTCACGTTATACCAATTCAGAAAAATCCGAGCAATTTCTAAAGCTAGCTGGGGCTTGCCTTGGTCAATCAACCACTGCAAAAAAGGAGTCATCGTTCGCTCGTTAAGCATCCCACCTAATGATAAAACTCCCCACAATATTTGGTGCAAAACAGTCATTTGAATCATCATCCGTACTTCCCAACTTGGGTGTTTTTGATAAAACAAAACTCCCATTCTCCCGCGCTGAATTTCTCGGTCAATCATGCCCGGAATTTGCTCTAAACTAAAAGGGGGATGCCAGTGATAACCAACAGCAGCCGGACATTTAATCAGTTTCAAACCTAATTTCTTCAACCTAACTCCCAACTCTAAATCTTCCCATCCGTACAGTTGAAACCGAGTGTCAAAAAGTCCAGCATCTAGCAGCCAGTGGCGGGCGATCGCCACATTTCCCGTAGCAAAATAAGCCGCCGAAAAATCGGTGATTTTGTAAGGTTCTGAGGTAGGATTGTCGAAATTGCAAGTATTAATCACGCTGCCGTAAGTAAAAACAGCATTAGTATCTTTGTAACCCTGTAGTAAAGCATCGGCGTGTGCTTGCAAAAAATGCTCTGTTACCACCAAATCGCTGTCAATAAAAATAATTGTATCGCCCTTAGCATCTTCAACGCCCAAATTCCGAGCCGCCGCCGGGCCTTGGTGAGATTGACAGATCGATCGCACATGAGGCAACAAGTCAGCATTTGCCACCAACCACTCCAGCGTCCCGTCCGTCGAGCCGTCGTCCACGACTATTACTTCATACTCTCTGACAATCTCACCAAACTGCTGATTTTCCAAAGCCAGTAGACATTTTGCCAAAATCGGTTTACGATTATACGTCGGAATTACAACACTAAAAAACACCGTTTTTCCCCATCGCCACAGTTACCGTATCCCACGGTAGCAGATTTTCCCCAGCAACTCCCGCGGTAAATAGCCAAGTTTATCAAATAAAGAATATATAAATCTGTACTATTTCTGACAAGAATCGATCTCAATTAGGTGCATAATGAAAAGTCGGTTAAATCGGATATCTTGCACCATTCTCAAGAACAGGCTTTCCGGCCTGTTCCACAAAAATGATATTTTTTTGTGGGGTGGCCATCTTGCCCGCCCTGAAAAGCTTAGTGAAAATGGTGCAAGATGTCAGTTAAATTCAGGATGTAAAGAGCAATGAGTCGCGCTAAAAAAGTTGTGCTAGCATATTCCGGCGGAGTCGATACCTCCGTCTGCATTCCTTACCTCAAAAACGAGTGGGGTGTGGAAGAGGTAATTACTCTGGCTGCGGATTTGGGACAGGGAGACGAATTAGAACCGATCCGCAAAAAAGCTTTAGCATCCGGTGCTTCGGAATCTTTAGTTATTGATGCTACCGAAGAATTTGTCAAAGACTATGCGTTTCCAGCGATTCAAGCTAACGCACTTTACGAAAACCGTTATCCCCTTTCGACTGCCCTGGCTCGCCCGCTGATTGCTAAATTGTTAGTAGAAGCTGCGGAAAAATACGGTGCAGATGCCATCGCCCACGGTTGTACAGGTAAGGGAAACGATCAGGTACGGTTCGATGTGTCGATCGGCGCACTCAACCCCAAGATTAAAATCTTAGCACCAGCGCGGGAGTGGAAAATGAGCCGCGAGGAAACCATCGCATACGGCGAAAAATGCGGCATTCCGTCCCCGGTGAAAAAGTCTTCCCCTTACAGTATCGATCGCAACTTATTAGGAATGGCAATTGAAGCCGGAATCCTCGAAGATCCTTGGGCAGAACCGCCGGAAGAGGTATATTTGATGACAAAGGCGATCGAGCAAACTCCCGACACACCCGAATACATAGAAATCGGTTTCGATTGCGGAAATCCTGTCAGTTTAAACGGCAAAGAGTTATCACCAGTCGCCTTAATTTCTCAGCTAAACGAAATAGTTGGAAACCACGGAGTCGGCAGGATCGACATGATTGAAAACCGCCTCGTCGGGATTAAATCGCGCGAAATTTACGAAACACCAGCGATTTTAGTTTTGATGCACGCGCACCGAGACTTAGAAAGTTTGACGCTGACAGCAGATGTGACGCGGTACAAGCGAGGCATCGAAGAAACCTACAGCCAAATGATTTATAACGGTCTTTGGTACAATCCTTTGAAAACAGCTTTAGACGCATTTATTCAGGACACGCAAAAGCGAGTAACTGGAACCGTGCGGCTCAAACTGTTCAAAGGAAATGCGACTATTGTCGGTCGCAAATCTGACAATTCTCTGTACAGTTTCGACTTAGCAACCTACGGCGCAGAGGACGAATTCGATCACAAAGCTGCCGAAGGATTTGTCTATGTGTGGGGACTACCAACCCGCATTTGGTCAGAGAAAAATAGAGGTTACAAATAGGATGGAATTAGGGTTAAAAACCTGATGTTAAGCCGCCGGTTCGTGGAATTAGAGTAGGGTGTGCACGGCGCACCTTATTTGCCGCAATCGCCCAACCTGTGCCAATTGCCTAAGTCCTGAGTTAGTAATAATTGGTAATTGGTAATTGGTTGTTATCCTAATAATTTGTTAAATTGTCTTCCGACAAATTTAGCTTTGAAGCAGGGGTTTAAACCCCTGCCGGATTGTGGCAGGGCGACGCCAGGATTGCTGGCTCAACGTAAAACAGCCGATCACTAAGATTTCTGTTTTTCCACACTTCCCAAATCCAACTTAGCCCGCAACTCCTCCTTAATCCGATTTAAAATAGAATCCTCATCCAAAGAAGACAAAATCTTGCTCACCACAGCCTTTGGCCCATCATCTCCCCAAGAAGCACCATTAGCCAAATAAGCCTTAGTAACTTGACCAATTCCGTAGGAAGAAACCCCCGCGATCGCTGCTTGCGTCACCGCCACAGACAAATAAGGCCCTAAAGCCAAACCCCCCGTCGCTGGCGTCGCCAAACCCAACAATCCTTTCAACGAGCTCAAACCAAAATTAGCCAACAATTCGCCGGCCGTAATCCCGCCCATACTAATCGCAATCTTTTGCAGCAATTCCACCGCGCCCGCTTCCGTCATCGCAATGCCGTAAACTTTAGATAAAGTTAAGATCATCACCACATCAATTACCGCACCGCTAAGAATATCAACTACAGTAATTGGATTAAGTGCGATCGCCACAGCTTTAGTCATTACCCCGTTCCAGATAATTCGATTAGCCGCGTCATCTCGAATTTCCATTTTTCGCTGCACCAACTGCTCGTTAATATCCCCTGCACAGAGCATCGTATTCAGGGCAACCAAAGATTTGCCTTCCCGGTCTAAAATCTCCAAAATCTTTAATTTTAAATCTTGTACTTGTGGCAAACTGCGAGTCATTTGCACGCCCATACTTCCGTCGGGACGGCGCACCGCCCTCGCCGTCAAAGGCGAAGCCGCCGCCATCACAATTTCATCGGGAGACAACAATTCTCTCACGCGATCGTCTCGAATTTTATGATAAATTGCCAGCCTGTCTGCATCAGGATACTGGTCAATTTTATTAAAAACTAATAACATCGGTTTTCCGGCTTCCCGCAACTGCGAAAGTGCGGCGTATTCTACCTTCGTAATGTCGCCAGCCACCACAAACAAAATCAAATCAGCTTGTTGAGCAACGCGGCGGGCTAAAAGTTCGCGAGTTTCGCCGTCAACTTCATCTATTCCCGGAGTGTCGATTAATTCAACTTGCGACAAACGGTAAATAACTGGCGAAAGTCGATCGGGTAAATTCTCATCAATACCCTCTCCGACATCCCACTGGCCAATAGTCGTAGTGCGAGTCACCCCGTGAGTCGGGCCAGTTTCAAACACATTTTGACCCAAAAGCGCGTTCAAAACCGAAGATTTTCCCCTTCCCACCATCCCAAACACAGCTATTTGCACGCAAGCGCGCTCTAGCTTGTCGAGCATTTTCTCCAACCCGCCAATTTCTGGTTCTAGTCCAGTTCGCTCTTGAACTGTCAAGTCGAGATTTTCTACTATATCTCGCAGAGCATCTTTAGCGTGGCGCAGGTTGAGTTCTGCCTGAATGTCTGCGAAGCTTAAAATTGTGTCATCTAATTCTCGATCGACATTGGAAAAATCGGAGGCTTCCGTCATTGTCACCTGGCTTGTTAAGCTTGTTTTACCTAAATTTGCAATTGATACGATACCATTCTAGCTGTTTCTGCCTGCTGCGTACAGCCCGCACCAGTTGCCAGCTTCAAAAAATCAGGATTGCAAAATTAGGAAATAACCTCACAATGTCAATGTTTAATCTGATGTGGAATCGAGGAATTGCTAAATTGCTAAAGCATCGGCATTTCTTCCTTGGATGCTTGCAACTCCATTTTGCCGTTAAGAATCCAGACATCAACAAAAGGAGTCTCTGGCACTCGAATTTCCTTGGTTTGCGTCTCGCCACCCTCCACCGTCACCTTCAATTTAACTGTGGATTCTTCAACAGGAACTTCCACCACATCCGCGAAGGAAATCGTCAAATCTGTAGTCACGCCTGACTTGCGATAGACTTGCTGTCCGTTGACTTCTATAATGACCGTACTATTGCTGAAACCGTCGCGAAGTTTGATCGATAAACGCATATTGGTACTCGCTTGGTAATGGTAAGGGGTCAAAAAATCGGCTTGGGGACGATCGGGTACGCAGGTAAACCCGATCGCCAAAATTGCCAACAGAATTATTAAGGCTCGAACAAACAACAGACTTATCCTTAATACAGTGAGGTTTTTGTCGGTAGTGTTTTGTACAAATTCAAGACTTAGGCGATGAGTTGAGAACACTATTTGTAGTGGTAAGGTGGGCACTGCCCACCCTACAAATAGAGTTTGTGCGTCTACTAGAAATGGTAAAGCAATCTTGAGAGTAATGCAGCAATTTAAGGCTTACTTTTTGTCTGCATATCGCATTGTCTTGACTTCCATTGCTGAGATTTGGCTCAAAGTTTTGTTGACCGCATCCTCATCTCCGATTTTAGCCTGAACCTCGGCTAAACAGGAAAGGGACATCTGTGCCGAAACAGGGTCGAGAATATTGGAATCTGCAACTGCTGTCAGCAACTTCGCGCTTTCATTCAACTTCGGTGGGCGTACAATCACCCGGGTTTCACGATCGTCCGTGATCGTTTTAAACTCACGGCTAGCGTTGATACCCTGCACCATCCGAACATAGTTTGCCATCGGCTGTTTCGGATACTTCGCCAGAACTTCCTCAAAAGCATCGTTACCGCTTTGCAAAGACTCATCATCCGAACCCAGCAAATAGAGCAAAGTACCCTGTTCGTCACCCATAAACAGAGAGGCCAGTTCTTCCTCAATTGGCGTCACAGGATAGCGAACTCGAATAGTCAGGATATCGGAGAATACCTGCGAACCGTCCATAGCCCCATAGACCGCCCGTACCTGGTAATTTCCGGGTAGATCGAAATAGAGTCCATCTTTGCCATAGCCGATATACGCGCTTTCAGGAATCACATCATCGCCGGCGATCGTACTTTCTTGCTGACCAACTAAATGATCGATTAGCGGTTCATAAACAACAACCGCGCCACTAGGCTTGCGAATCACGATTTTGACCAAGCCGTAATTCGGATGCAACCAAGTATGCACCCGGCGCCCGCCCGCAGTCGTCGTTCCCAGCATTAATTGCAGTACCACAGGCTCACCCAGCGCGAAGCTCTTTTGGTTGGTAGAGATCCTGAAAGTCAGTCCCGACTCATCGCGAATGGGATCGGCCATCACTTCCTGCCCCAGACCAGAGCCGACAGTAAAGTTGTTTCCACCCACGATAATATTGTTGCGGAACGCATGGCGGAGATGGATTACCTCCTCATTGTCGAACTGAAACGCAAACTGGCTCCAGTACGTAGCCTGGCCACCCGGTGCTGGGTAATTAAAGGGATAGTTCATCCAAGACAGCGCCAGGGGGCGATTCGTACCAGGGGGCGTCGCCAAGGACTTTTGCCACGAGTGAAGTAAGTTAAAACTATGTCCCAGCTCGTGAACGTAGGTATAGAGCTGCAATCGCAATTTTTCGGCAGTTTCCCCGCCAATACCTTGATGAAATACGGCGCAACCTTGCCGCTGCTTCCCTTGCTGGTCAAACATGATGCCGTACAGATTAGGGCCTATCTCGTGCAGTTGAGCAACGACTTGCCAAACAGCCCACTGCGGCAAATCTTGCCACAAGGTGAAGTGTTTTTGCATCGAAGCGTGCAGTTCCGCGTTGCTCCATTTAGCACCAGCACCAGCTTCATCGATATTGATAACGTTGTTCCCTGCTGTTGGGATCATCTCGATCCCAGCTTCTGCATAGGAACTGACAACGCTGAGGTTGCGCGCTGGCCCCCCTGACGGCAGCGAACCCGTGTTGTAGCTGCTGAATATGGGAGTGACAACATCGGAAACCCGGTCTGTTTCGAGCCGCAGACTTCGGAAATAGATAGACTCGAAGACACAAGTGTAAGTTGCTCCGGCTGCTCCGCCATTTGTGAAAAATTGCACCGTTGCTGGCGCCTGCGGCTGGAAGATGACCTTTCGTGCAATTGTTACCTGCACCACCGGAGCTCCGGCGGCAAAGCTAAAGCTTCCGAGACCCTTGATGACGACTTGAGAAGCAGTTACCGTTATCGTCGGCGCATCGACGATAAAGGAGCCAAAATAGGTGGTCGTACCACCGCTAATTTGGAAAAAGTCGCCGCTTAACCGCTTCATCGGTCGAGTGCGGTCAACGTCAACCCGCACTTCGAGTTGAAAGCTGCCTAATGTACCGCGGTAGCGCCCACTGACCGGCCGTTTGGGGATGGGAATTGGCGTCGGAAATGGGATAGGTGCGATCGGTAACGGTGGGATGCTAGGTATTGGTGCAGTTTCGCTTTGGATTGGATGCGTTGGATCGCTAATTCCAGCCTCTATTGCTGCGATCGCAGCGATGTCATCGACTGAGATTTCTCCAAAAGAAAAGTCACTACTGGTTAAATCGATACTTGTAGGATCTTGCTGTGACATTTTGATTTATCCTTCCATATTCTGATACTCCATATATAAGTGGCAGTGTTGGCGAGTTTACAGTCACTTTTTCTAGTGACGCTTATTTGTGCTACACCAAAAGTAGTGCACTAGGGGGTTCGTATCCTCGATGCTGTCGGTAAGGCAAGGAGCTATAGCCACAGCAACTTGACCGTTTCACTGATGCGCCCGACCCGTGTTATGTTTATTTTTACTAAAAATTAAAATCTCTCAGCAAATAACTTGTAAGCAATGACTGCCCGGAGAAAAATAGCCACGTATCCATTTCTTTTACGCATCGCAATTTTTCTGTTAATTTTGCTCTCAATCTGGTTGCCGTTAGCAGCACCAATTTACTTGTTAGTTAAAGATAGTAACCTCGCAACTATTCTCACAATGGGATTGCTGTTTGCTGAGTTTTTGTTCCTAGTGCCGCGCTGGGGAAAACAGGCTTACGGACAAACCCAATTACTCAAGATTTATGGTTTAATCAATACGCGAAAAAACGGTTTTGAGCTTTTAATCGGATTGGCGATCGGGCTTTTGCTCACTTTCAGCTTATTTGCGGTGCAAGGGCTGTTCGGCTTAGTCGCGTGGCAAAATTCTGATAATTTGCCTAGAATCATCGCAGAAGGGCTGTTAAGCGCCCTTGGAGTCGGTTTTGCGGAGGAGTTGGTATTCCGTGGTTGGTTGCTGGACGAGTTGCAGCGGGATTACAATTATAAAATATCTCTCTGGGTCAATAGCCTGGTGTTTGCCCTATCTCATTTTATCAAACCTGTCGCGGCAATGCTGGGGAGTTGGCCGCAGTTTCCGGGGTTGTTGTTGCTGGGTTTGATTCTGGTTTGGGGAAAAAGATCGCGCCAAAATCGCCTCGGTTTGTCGATCGGGCTTCATGCAGGTTTAGTCTGGGGATATTACATCATTAACATCGGGCAGTTAGTGCGATATTCGGGCTCTGCCCCCGAGTGGGTGACAGGAGTTAACGGCAATCCGCTAGCTGGGGCGATCGGGCTGTTGTTTTTGAGTGTCTTGGCCTTGGGAATGCGAAAAATGTCTGAACATTCCAAAGGTTTGTAGTAAGGACGAAGAGTCCTTATTTCCCACAACTTTCAGGACTAAAGTCCTCACTACCACCCAACTTATTCAGAAATTTATAAACTTATGAAAATCAGCATCTTTGGCACTGCTATACTGTTAACTTCTACAGGTTTGCTAGCTCCGGCAAATGCACAAACTACCGCTCAACTCAAGCCAAATAATTCTTTAGTTCAAGTGCAGCCAGCGCGAGAACAAATTCTCAATGCTTGCGTGCAGAATCAGGCTGAAACTCTGCCCAATCCTTTTACCGATTTACCTTCCAATCACTGGGCTTACAAAGCTGTTTTGACAATGTATTATTGCGGGGCTTACCGAGAAGGGACGCCACCTGCTTTAATTAAAGAATTACTGGAATCGGGAGATACTACTAGAGAAAGTTGGCCTCCCCCATTACGTTTTCACACTTTCCCATCACAGCAATTCCCCATAATTAATTAAACAATTAGTGGAATCTGGATATCCTACTAGAGAAAGTTTGCATTCTCCATTGCCTTTTTCCTTCCCATTACCAAGATTTTAAAACTGGGCCCGAACCGTGAACGAATAATCGCCACCGGGTTCTAATTGATAATCCCATTTCTCCAGGAAACGGTGCAGCGGTTCCTGAATCAATGCCCTACCCTGAGAAGGCTCAAGTATCAGTGTTTTTTCTGACGTGAAACGCCACTGAAACTGCCACTCAAAATTGCCGGCAGTCACTTCACCCTCAATCGTGCCTTTTTGCCAAGATTGACCAGTAACTCGGACATATGCAGTTGTTTCAGGCAAACGTCTCGAACTCACCTTTTTGTTTCCGCGTTTGTTTCTGCAATTGTGCGACTATTGTAAAGGCTCATGGCTTTTTCTACTCCTTGGTGCAGACTTAGTTCCACAGCTTCTACAACCAGTTTAAGCACTTTTTCTACTAACTGACTTTCCTCTGAGGAAAACTTTCCTAACACGAAGGAAATCGTATCTTTCTCATTTTTAGCAGCATCGTTTTGAGGTTTGCCGATGCCAATCCGCAACCGGGGAAATTTGTCTGTGCCCAAATGAGAAATTGTCGATTTCATGCCGTTGTGTCCGCCGGCCGAACCGGCAAGCCGGATTCTCAATTTCCCGATCGGCAAATCCATATCATCGTATACTATTAATACCGACTCCGCAGGTATTTTGTACCAATCCGCCGCCGCCCGAATCGCTTGACCCGACAGATTCATGTAAGTAAGCGGTTTCAGCAAGCGGATTTTCTGTCCCCGCGGCCGGTTTCCCTCGCCAAATATTCCTTGAAATTTGCGATTTTCCGACAGGGAAATCTGCCAAGATTTAGCCAAGGCATCGACAGCATTAAAGCCTATGTTGTGTCGGGTGCGATCGTATTTAGGTTCGGGATTTCCCAACCCAACTATTAGCTGGGGAATCACTAACTCCGCTGGTGTTTCCGACTTCTGAGAGTTGTTCATTTAACTGTCTGTGCTATCTTCCTTGGGATTCGCCGCCGCGAGTTTTTCAGTTTCCGGTTTGCTGCTAGTTGCTACTGCTTCTTCTAACTGCTTGGCTTCCCGCGTGAACTCCGACTCAAACTCCCGGGAAGCGTCTTGAAAGCCCCGAATTGCCTTGCCCATACTCCTGCCGATTTCGGGTAATTTTTTCGGACCAAATACCAATAGGGCGATCGTAAAAATAACTGCCATTTCGGGCAAACCAATGCCAAAAATATTCATTTTTTCTCTCCTGCAATTTGTTTAGTTACTTCTTGTTTATTTATGGCAAAAGTAATCGGAAAGGGTAAGGAAAAACGGGAAAACTTAGCTTTTGCCCTTTCTCCTCAACCCTCAGCTTTTACTTTTAGCCTTACTGTTTTGCGATCAATTTTTAGCGGCCTAGGCTCGACCAATCCATATCCACACTCTCCAGAATTAGAGAAGAGTTGTAGATTTGCAAAATAATCAACAAGAACACGAAAAACAGTCCAATGAAAACGCTCATCAACAGCGTGGTGCCCCAACCAGGAGCCACCTTGCCGTACTCTGAGTTAAGGGGTTTGAGTATATCTCCTAACCAAGTTCGTTGTGCCATAAGTCACCTGCAATGAATCTCTACAGAGAAGTTTGACATATTTTCACCGCTAATTGCGATCGCAATTTCTCAGAAATGCTGCAGGGGGACTCGGAAAATGGGGAGTGGGGGTTGGCTACCATACCGTACAGCGCCTAAAATCACTAGAGTTTCAGACGGATTGTTATTTTTTGTAATATTATAGAGTGGAGCACTCATAATCGATCAAAAATATGGAACCTGCAGCAGTTCTAGGCATTTCACTGGGCGTGTGTCTGGTGGCAATCACCGGATTCTCGATCTACACCGCTTTCGGTCCCCCCTCTAAGGAATTGAGAGATCCTTTTGAAGAACACGAAGACTAAAGAAGAAGGAAGACACAACACGGATTCGGACACGGATACACGGATGAATTTAAGTGTGTTTCCAGATATCTCCTATTCTCTGTCTCTCCCTCTCTCCCTGGTAGATATTCTTCTAGGGGTGGGAAGGGAGTGATGCTGTGGGGCGATCGCGTGTCGCCTACTCGTCAATGGTATATTTTTCAGAAATACAGTAAATCTCTATTCCATTTAAGCTAAAAATTATTAAGTTTCAGGGCAAAGCATAATGGGCAATACCTTTGGGCATTTATTTCGGATATCGACATTTGGCGAATCTCACGGCGGCGGTGTCGGAGTAGTAATTGACGGTTGCCCGCCCCTGGTGTCGATCGACGCATCGGAAATTCAAGCCGAACTCGATCGCCGCCGCCCCGGCCAAAGCAAAATTACCACACCTCGCAAAGAAGCAGATACCTGCGAAATTCTGTCCGGGGTGTTTGAAGGCAAAACTTTGGGAACGCCGATCGCAATTTTAGTCCGCAATCAAGACACTCGCCCCCAAGATTACGGCGAAATGGCGACAACTTACCGCCCTTCTCACGCTGACGCTACCTACGATGCCAAGTACGGAATTCGTAACTGGCAAGGCGGAGGTCGATCGTCCGCGAGAGAGACAATTGGTAGAGTAGCAGCAGGGGCGATCGCTAAAAAAATTCTCAAACAAGCAGCAGGAGTCGAAATAGTCGGCTACGTCAAACGCATCAAAGACTTAGAATGTGTCGCCGATCCGGACACTGTTACCTTAGAACAAGTAGAAAGTAACATCGTCCGCTGTCCAGATGCCGAATGTGCCGAAAGAATGATTGAACTGATCGAAAAAGTTCGCGACAGCGGAGATTCGATCGGCGGTGTAGTCGAATGCGTCGCCCGCAATGTCCCCAAAGGCCTGGGAATGCCGGTATTCGACAAACTCGAAGCCGACTTGGCCAAAGCCATCATGTCCTTGCCGGCCAGCAAAGGCTTTGAAATTGGTTCCGGGTTTGCCGGGACTCTGCTCAAGGGCAGCGAACATAATGATGAATACTATACTGATGATAAGGGTGTAATTCGTACAGTGACGAATCGCTCTGGCGGAATTCAGGGTGGCATTGCTAACGGCGAAAATATCATTTTGCGGGCGGCTTTCAAGCCAACTGCAACAATTCGCCAGCAGCAGCGCACCGTTACCCGAGAAGGCGAAGAAACGCTGCTGGCTGCCAAGGGACGGCACGACCCTTGCGTTTTGCCAAGAGCTGTGCCAATGGTGGAAGCGATGGTAGCTTTAGTGTTGTGCGACCATCTTCTGCGCCATCACGGACAATGTGGAACCTTAAAGCCTGAATTTTAAAATGGAAATCAGCTTGTCCTCTGTAGCGGCAACTCCCCTTGATTGCCCTCAACCCTCCGAATCAATAAAAGGTATAGATGATTTTGTAGTACAGTTTTGGGGCGTGCGGGGCAGTGTTCCGACACCCGGACAGGAAACTGTTCGCTACGGCGGCAATACTTCTTGTTTGGAAATGCGAGTCGCTGGCAAACGCTTGATTTTTGACGGCGGAACAGGCTTGCGGATGCTGGGAGACCAGTTGCTGCAAGAAATGCCCGTGCAAGCTTATATGTTTTTTACTCACTATCATTGGGATCACATTCAAGGTTTCCCGCTGTTCGCCCCAGCTTTCATCCGCGGCAATAGCTTTGATATTTACGGGGCGACTCCGCCGGATGGAGATTGCATGAAAAGGCACTTTGTCGAACGGGTGCTGCACTCGAATTCGCCGGTGCCGCTGATGGGTTTGCAGGCAGATTTGAATTTCTACGAACTCCATCACAACCAGACGATGATGCTGGACGATATTGAGATTAGGACTGGTTCTCTGAATCACCCGAATACTGCTATGGGATATCGGGTGACTTGGCAGGGACGATCTGTTGTTTATTGTTCGGACACTGAACATTTTCCCGATCGCCTAGATGAGAATGTCTACAATTTAGCCCTCGACGCTGATGTGCTGATTTACGACGCGATGTACACAGACGAGGAATATCACAACCCCAAGTCTCCGAAGGTGGGTTGGGGACACTCGACTTGGCAGGAAGCGGTGAGAATGGCTAAGGAGGCGCGGGTGAAACGAGTGGTGATTTTTCACCACGATCCGGCTCATACTGACGATTTTCTCGATCGCATCGCCGAAGACGTGCAAATCGCTTTTCCGAAGGCTGTCATGGCCCGCGAGGGTCTTATTTTGCCGATCGGCTTCTGAACATTCGCCTCTGAGGCTCGATCGAACCATCAACCGATCGAACCATAATTGTTATGTGAATATGTGGATCTGGGAGCGAGACCAGCTCCACAATTTTTTTTAATACGCAGCAAACTCTTAACTGCATGGTATAATTCTTGCTTGTTAAGTTTTTAGGTCGAGTATTTAAGGTTTTTTTTATTCTTCAACCGCGTCCGCAAGACGCCAAGACGTAAGATAATTGGAGAATTGCCAAGGGTGAAAAGGAGACTGTTTTGAATGTCAACAAACACGGGGAGGCGAGGCGATCGCACGCCTGAGTGCTAGTCTGATGCCAGTAGACTTCCAGAAGCCTTGTTACAGATTAATTATTAAGGACAAAAACTGAAGTTATAGCTCGGATCAAATAAAAGCGCAATCGGTTTTTTCGGATCGTGAATATTGACAACTCTCAAAAGCTAATAGCTTTTAGATAGAAACTGAGAAAATTTTCAGCAGTCAATTTGACTAACCAGAAAGAAACGATGGTTCTTGGGTTTGGCAGGAGCTGCGGCAAGCGAATGTTATGACTTGACTATCAAAATGGGAAATTTACGTTTTAGATCTTCAGCACATCAATACAGATGGATTGCCTTAGGCAGTTTTGCTGTAATTATGGGCATTTCAGGCGCCCTGGCCTACCGCCTCGCCCCGCCCCCCGGATTCATGGCTCAAGGCACTCTCACTTCTAATAATCCGCCAGTCAAATTTTCGAGTACGGGCACGACAATTCTCAAGCAGGGAGAGCAACTCACCCCAGAGGTTCTGCTGGCAGATAATGTTGTCAAAGCAGTGGCAGATGCAGTTAAGCTGTCGCCCCAGCAAGTTCGACAAAATGCTAGTGTCAAGATTTCTAAGCCGGAACAACCCCTAGAGATTGTTGTTGGGTATCGCTCGCTCGATCAGGAGCAAGCAATCCAAACGGTCGATATGTTGATGAAGGGCATGGTGGAAAAAAGCCGCCTGATTAACAGATATCGGTGGCAATCAGTCAATCAGTCGCTCAACCAACGCTTGGCACAAGTCACTCAAGACCTGAAACAAGCTCAGCAAAAACTCGACCAATACGAAAGAGAACGCGCTCGGCTGTTGCAGCAAATGAAGCTTCAGCAAGACTTTTACAACAAAACTCAGCTTGCAATGGCGGATACGCAAGCTTCGGAAAAAGAAATGGTCAGCAGTTTGGCCGCCGCTACAGTGCCGCAAATTGTGGCGACGCCCACGAGCGATCCGACAGTGCCTCTGATTTTGGGAATTGGCTTGCTGTTGGCGATTTTGGTCAGCCGGGGTTTGATTCCTTCGGTGGCGGATTGGAGGTACAAGGCAGCTTTTCAGCGAGAAGAGAGCGAAAGGCTCCAAAGTGCTTTGTACCGACTGATCAAAGAAGGCCGCGGCGAAATAACTCTGGTGCGGTTTGCAATGGAAACGCGGCTGTCGCCGGATGTCGCTCAGCGTTTTTTGAACCAACAAGCTGAAGTCTTTAATGCCAATTGCGAAATTAAAGACGACGGCAGTATCTTGTATCACTTCCACATTTAAAGGGCTACGAGCGATCGCACTCCACAGAAGACTTTAGCCGATCGAGCAGTGATGCCTCGATCGGCTTGTTTTTTTCTTAATAGAACTTATATCAGGTTCGGTCGATCGACTATCCCCCTCTAGGTAGGCGCGGGTTTACGGGAGCTATAACTTATACTACTACTTACAGATTTTGGTGAACCCGCCGACGCGAGCTGGCGCTGCGGTGATTTTACCCGACATGATATTACGCTCAACCCGGTTTCTTAGCTTGTAGGATGCCCCGGAGCTACAAATTGCTCGATCGACATAGGTGTTGACTAACGTAGAACACCCGAAGATTGCACCAGTTCCTCCCAGACTGGCTAAAAAATATTTTTTGTGTTCCCCTTGATTCTTGCTTAAATATAGATATAATCGTAAAAAATAAGTAAATGTACGGTTGCTTTTTACCGGAGTTACGTAATTAAGGGGTACTTTATCCTTAAATATTTATTAAGGTAGAGTTAAACTCAGTAGAAATGCTGTAGTATAGAGAGATAAGCGATTCAGGGAGGTTATGTAGTTTCACCTCAGAAACTCGAAAGGGCAAAAGCCTGGAATCAAACTCCCCGACTGAAGGCGTACATTTTCATATTGAACTTTTGTAATCACCTAGAGGCTAAACCATGATTTTTGGAATAATTGGTTCTTCTTTCGTAGCTTACTTTTTGCTAATGTCGATCGCTAATTACGGCGACACTGGAATGTAGATTAGTTAAGGCACTTATGCACCGAGACATAAGGCAGCAGGCAAAAAAAGCTGTTTGACAACTTCTTGACAACTTCGATTAAGTCTCAGCTTCGGCAATGTCTGTCGTGTCAGAGTCGTGTCTGATCGGACAAAAAATGGATGGATGAAGGAGTCGTTAAGTACCGCTGTGACTGGGAAGAAGCAGACCCTGTAGCTGCCCGGAACATAGCAGATTTGATGGACTGGCGTGATCGGCTGCACTCTTGGGGATTAATTGGCGTCTACGAAAATGGCATAGGGTTTGGCAACGTCAGCGTCAGACTCGGCAATTCTTGCCAATTCGTGATTTCGGGAACCCAGACTGCACACTTGAGGACTCTGGGACCAGAATTCTACTGTACTGTTACTGAATTTAACTTAGAACAAAATTTCCTCGGCTGCCGGGGCCCCGTACAAGCTTCGTCGGAGTCCCTGACTCACGGGGCCCTGTACCTTCATAGACAGGATGTGGGCGCGATAATTCATGTTCACAATCCTAAACTATGGCAGCAACTGCTGTTTAAGATTCCTACTACTAGAAAAGAAATACCTTACGGCACTCCCCAGATGGCCTTAGAAATGTTTAGACTTTTTGAGGAGGAGAATTTGGCAGAGCGTCAAATTCTGGCGATGGCCGGTCACGAGGACGGCATTATCTGTTTTGGCAGCACCGTGGACGAAGCTGGCAAAGTGCTTTCGGCTGTGATTGGTTACACATAATATCTGGCACTATTCTCGGAAAAAGCTAAGAAACCTGGTTTATTGACAAAAAACCTAGGATTTTAACTCTGTCTATGCCAAGAAACTCAGGTGATGACGTGGATGCCTGATGTGAGTTAAACTGAGCTTTACCCTTGACATCGGGCCCCTGGCTCGATTTAGCCTAATGGGTTCAAAACTTTTGAAGTGCCTCTTGCCTCTGCGGTAAGGGGAAGATATTTTTAAAGAGAAACACATTATATAACAAAAGCTGAGAGTCATCGTGAATCAAACTAAACTTGTAAGCTCAAAAGAATTGCAATCAGAGGTATCTCGTCTCACCGAAGAGCTGCAAATGCGCGACCAATTGGTGCAACAGTTGTCTCAAGAACTTTTCCGGCTGGTGAAGGGCAATTCTAGTTTTGTGCCGGCGCCGGAAGTTTCCGATCGCCACCAAGCTCAAATGCAGGCAATGCGGGAACAACTCCAAGCTGTTGAAGAACAGGTGGGTTTTTATCAGGAACAAATCGCGGAGCGGGATGCTGAGGTTTACCAACTGCGACAGTCGGTGCAAGAATTGACGGATCGCTCTCGGATGCTGGAACAGGTGGTTCAGGAATTGCCGGGGGTTTACCGCCAGAAGTTTGCCGAGCGGATCGAGCCGATTAAGGAAAAGTTGGAGCAATTGCAAAAGGAAAATCGCCAGTTGCACACAGAGTTGCAAAGCGTAACTTACCGTCTAGCTGTGCGGAGCCGCAAGGCTAAGGGCCTGGATCTGCCGAGCGTCGATGCTGAGGACGATCGAGGAATTCAAATGCCGAGCTTTGGCAATGTCTAAGGTTTTGATTGTCGCGGGTGGTGAGAAAGGCCCGGCCACCAGTCTCAAGGCGGCGATCGCTCAATCTCATCCTTTAACTGAAGTCAATATCTGTGGGGTTTCTGAACTCAATTCTGGCGCCATCGCTCCGGGTGGGGCGATCTTTTGTCCTTTGACGCTGGATGTGCCAGAGAATCTGCTTTTTCCGGCTCAAGATGTGTTTCGATTTTGTGGCAATGTTTCGGCGGCGCGCGATCGAGTGTCCCAGGAGTTACTTTTTCCCGTCGGCGAGGGCAATTTTTGGCTGCCTGTGGTGTTGACTGCAAAGGGGCCACTGTATGCGGAGGTGATTGGTGGCGAACCTGACAAGCAGTCTGGCGAGTTGAGTTACTCTCAACCGGTGCATTTGTCGGATGTTTGGCGACAGCAGTTGTATGAGTTGGCTTACCGCTTGCTGAATCTTTTAAATGCGCCCCCAGCGACTTATGTGATGCAGTTCGGGTTCGTAGGGGAAAGGATTTGTTTCGATCGACTTTGGCCTTTTCCGGCTGCACCTGCGATCGCTTCTGTCGGCGTTCAAGTGCCGGATTTATTTGTTTGTCATTGGTATTGCTTGACAAATCAACCTATTTATGATATAGAAATTAGCTCTACGCTTGCTTGAAGTCTCTTGCAAACTTGAGATTTAAACTGGGGATCTCATTTTAATCAAGCAACTAAAGCCGGAGTTTCAGGGGAGACAATTTGGTCGAAACTGTCGAAGATTTCAAAGAGTTGGTCAAGTTGAGTAATTTCAAAAATTAGCTTGACTGTGGCTGAGAGGTTGCAGATGACGAGGCGGCATCCCCGGTGGCGGGCGGCGTTGAGTCCACCGACTAAGGCGCAGATCCCGGAACTGTCGATGAAATCTACCGCGCCCATGTCTATTACCCAGAGTTTGTGGCGGTCGGGTACAATCTCAGCTAGCTGTTGCTGGAGGAGGCTGCCGGCTTGGGAGTCGAGGCAGTTGTGAGGTTGAAGGACGATGGGTGGGTTGAAGTTTGGAAATTCCATAGCAGTTATCCTACGATCGTAAAGTATGAATAAGTGAGTTTATTTGCTGACTCTCTTGAAAAACTCAGGCGATTTCAGCGTATGTTTTAGGAGGCGCGATCGGGCTAGGGAATCGGTGGGGAGAGCCTTTGTGATAAATTTAGTAGGAAACTAGGTAGCGATCGCGCGTAACGCAACCGCAACAATTCCGTATACCTCTAGTATGCCTGAAAGGATAATTTTTAGTTGGATTAGCGATCGCGACAACAGTGTGTTCTTAATCACAGCGAAAGATTGCACTATTGGCTGAATCGAGCCAATATATAAATGTATTGAGCTTTGCAAAAGTTTACGAAGGCAGTATCGAATGTCTTTTGAGTTTTTATCGTTAGAGACTATTCAGCAGTTTGCGCGTGATTACGGCTACTGGGCAGTATTTCTGGGAATTTTGCTGGAAAATCTGGGAGTTCCTCTTCCAGGCGAGACAATTACGATTGCTGGCGGCTTTTTAGCTGGCAGCGGGGAACTGAATTACTGGTTTGTGCTCGGCAGTGCGATCGCCGGTGCTACATTGGGGGGAAATTTTGGTTATGCGATCGGCAGGTACGGCGGCTGGCCACTTTTGCTGAAGCTGGGACAATTTTTCCGCTTTCGAGAAGAACAACTGTTTGACTTAAAAGAACAGTTTAGCAAAAATGCAGCTAAAGCCGTATTTTTGGGCCGTTTCATCGCATTGCTGCGAATTTTTGCTAGCCCCCTAGCAGGTATTGCAGAAATGCCTTTTTGGAAATTTTCGCTGTTCAATGTTCTGGGTGCTGCAAGCTGGGCATCTGTAATGGTAAGTTTGTCCTACTTCTTGGGACAAGTGGTGTCTTTAGAGAAATTGGTAGCTTGGGCTGCTCAATTTGCAGTATTTGCTTTGCTGTTAGCAGTTGCTTGGATTGCAATTCCTGTTTGGTTGGAGTCGCGGAGTTTGGACAAGACTAAGTAAGATTAGTCGTTAGACTTTTTGCAATAATTCGGGATTTTCTGTTTTTAACCGCAGACAAACGCAAATGAACGCAGATATTATCTCTCTTTGCAAAAAGTCTAATGATTGCCGATATTCTATTAATAAGCCAGGACTTCAGTCCTCAAAATTATCAAATTTGTAGCGATAATTTATGCCATCACAATCATCAAGTTTGTTGTGAGTAATTCTTTCATGAATAGGGAAAATATTAGTCAACAAAGACTAAAGTCCTTACTACCAAATATTTTTATTGGTAATTAACATAACATCATATAAAGTGGAAGCCTTATCTCCCACAACTGAGGCGTTTGACAGAGGAGATAAATTTGCGGATTATCGATCGCTCTCAACTATACAAAAATATGTATTCATCAGTCACCCAGTGATGAATGTGGATTGCTACCGTCGGGATGTGACCGAATGTTGGGTTTTTTCTTCCTGCGGCGAGGGGGAATGTCTATAGTTGGCTAGTATGAATTTTCACTGTCCAATCTCTGTTTAGTATGAGGATTTTCCTAGATTGAGTGAAATAGGATTTCAAAAACTCGATCGCTATAATTATAATTCACAGAATGCTGCAAACAAGGGAGGAGAAGAAGTGCGATCGCAATAATCACGATGTTCGCTGAAAGGCGATTTAATAAATACTCTAGCTCTTCAATTACTTTAAACAGTCCATTAGCAATATATTCAGGACTTACGTAATCAAGGGCGTTAAATCAAAGCTTTGAGATTCCTTCAATAGGCTATCTTCGGACAGAAAATAGTAGTGTACCTGTCTAGATTCTCTGGATTTTCCTGAATACACTAATGAAACACCTTATTTACGATGCAACCCAAAATTTCAGCAATTTTAGCTTGATTAGTCCGGTCATTTAGCAATCACAAAATCATGATTTTTGATCTAAAATCTCCTTTTTCATCTTATTTTAATGCTTATTGCAGTTGCTCTATTTGTTTGGGGATCAGAGAATTATGGGCGGGTACTTTTGCACTAATTAACGCCAATAATTTTGAATTATACCCTATTTAAAAGCACAACAGATTATTTCAATCTAATTTAAAATTGTAGCAACAAGTCATCTGTTGTGAATTCCTTCTAATTTAAAATTGTAGCAACAAGTCATCTGTTGTGAATTCCTTTTTCTCTTTCTTCCTCTGTGTCCTCTGCGTCCTCTGCGGTTACTTTCATAATTATAAATTTAACCGCAGATCTACACAGATAAAGGCAGATTGAGATTGTCTGTTAACGAATAAAACAAAGCGAAGCAATCTTCAGACCCTGTGATTGCTTCTTACTAATTACCCATTACCCATTATCCATTATCAATTCTCCTTTCCCCTCAATCACTTCCCCGATCGCCCAAGCACCAATTCCCTGAGATTCAAACCATTTAACAGCCCGATCGACTTCTGTGCGATTGACCAACAGCACAAACCCAATCCCCATATTAAAAGTATTGAACATATCTGCTGTAGCAACTTGACCCGCTTCAGCAATCCAGTCAAAAATTGGCAAACTTGGCCAGCTATTGCTGTCAATTTTCACAGCTTGATTTGCTCCCAAACAGCGGGGCAAATTTTCCGGCAAACCGCCGCCCGTAATGTGAGCCATGCCGTGAATTTCTAGACCGCTCTTAATTGCTTCGAGGACTGGTTTCACATAAATTTTAGTCGGAGTTAGCAGCACTTCTCCTAAAGTTTTGCCACCTAACTTTTCGGGTTGCGAATGCCAGTCAAAACCCCGATCGCCCGCAATTTTTCTCACCAAACTAAAACCGTTGCTGTGCACGCCCGAACTCGCCAGCCCCACAGCCACATCTCCCACCTGCACTCGCGAGCCGTCCAACAATTTGCTCTTTTCGACAATTCCCACACAAAACCCCGCCAAATCGTACTCACCCGCTTGGTAAAAACCGGGCATTTCTGCCGTTTCCCCTCCGAGCAAAGCACAGCCCGCTTGCTTGCAACCATCAGCAATGCCGGCCACCACCGCAGCTAATTGTTCGGGATTTAACTTTCCCGTGGCTAAATAATCGAGAAAAAAGAGGGGTTCGGCCCCGGATGTCAGCACGTCGTTGACGCACATCGCCACCAAGTCGATACCTACCGTGTCGTGCCGATCGAGATTGTGGGCCAATTTCAACTTAGTCCCAACGCCGTCAGTACCCGAAACCATCACCGGCTCTTTTAAACCCTCCGGGACGCTAAAAAAACCGCTAAACCCGCCGAATCCGCCCAAAACTCCCGATCGGTGCGTGCTCTTGACCATACTCCCGATGCGCGAGACAAAAGCTCTGCCCGCCTCAACATCCACACCTGCTTCTCGATAATCCATAAGTCCGCCAAATCGATTTCTTCTAATTTTTAGTTTATTCCCATAACAGTTGACAAACAGCTTTTTTAAGACTATCCATTTCGTAGCCCACAAAAGACACTAAATTTTTGTAAATTTTTGTAAATTTTTCCGTAATGACTGAAACGGCTGTAAGCACTGGAACTAAAGGATTTTATGATAGAGGGTTTTGAGAAAATTTCATGAAGATTTGGTGAAAATCGCGATCGCAGCGATCCCCAACCACAAAAGTTTGTGGTAGTCTGTTGCAGTTCGTGAACAAAACACAAATTGCGGATCGAGTACGAGTTGTCAAGTGTCAGGGAAGTTTCCGCCAATTTTTTTTTGGGGCGGAAGCATTAAAGCAAAAACGCACCCGGATACTTTGGTTTGACTCACGGGGGAATGGCGAAGGGCAAGAGAGAAATCCTTGACGCCCGCCGCCAAATGGCCAATCCTCCAATCTCGGTTGGCAATGGCTATTCACAAAAATGGACGTATGAAGGAAAAATTTGTTGGTGGTCTACTCGCTGTCCTGTTAGTTCCTGTGGTAGGAACGGCATCCTCTTGTCACGCACAAGCAACAGGTGCCGACAACCAAAACTCTCAGGTTTCCGAGCAAGTAATTGCCACCCAACCGTCCCAGCAGTTAAACGCTACTAGGGTCGAAGCGCAAAAAGTCGGACAGTATCAGTATCAAGCAAGAGCTGAAATTGCCCGAGACTCGATCGCCAAAATTCAGCCCCACGACTTAGGCGGGCGACAAGCAGCGACAGTCTACGTGCGAAACATTCCAGTCATCACCTTTCTGAACGCGAATCCGGAAACAAACACGCCTTTGGGAGAAACTGGCAACAGCCAAGCCGGTGCTAGTAGTCCGTCAAAAGTAGCGGGCGCCAGAGAAAATCCCAAAGTTGGAAACATTGCCAGCAACTCTAGCAACCAAGAACCCGATCCAGTTTGGCGGGCATCAAGCTTAGCAGCAAGACTCAATCAGCTAGCCCGCAACAACATCGATCCCAACAGCATTACCGTTAAGTGGGAAAAAGGCGATCGCTACATTATCCAGGCAAACGGCGAGGACTTGGTAAACATCAACGCCGAAACCATCCTCCCCGACACCACCAGCGACTTTAGCCGAGACGCCCTGCAAGCAACCAATCGCCTCCGCCGACTTCTGGGCAACGCCCCACCCCTGGAAGAAGTCGCAGGCCAACCCCAACCAGAACGGTCCGTGCTGTCTCTGGGCCCAGTTCAAGTGCGCCTCAGCGGCTGGGCTTCCTGGTACGGCCCAGGATTTAACGGCAACCTCAGCGCCAGCGGCGAGCGTTTCAACCAAAATGATTTGACCGCAGCCCACCCAAATTTGCCTTTTGGAACGAGAGTCATGGTGAGAAATCTCGACAACGGCCGCACCGTGGTTGTCCGCATTAATGACCGCGGCCCCTATGTGGGCGATCGGCTCATTGACTTGTCCGCCGGCGCAGCCAACGTGCTAGGAATGATCAGCAGTGGCGTTGCCAGAGTGGAAATCGAAGTGATCGAACCGCCACAGCAAACAACTGTTGGACGCTGAAGGCCACTCTCAGGCAGAATACAAAAGTTATCCGAAGTGTAGAAGGCAGAAAGTAGAATAAAACTGACATCTTGCACCATTCTTTGTGGAAGAAGCCCGAAAGCCTGTTCTTGAGGATGGTGCAAGATGTCAAGTCGAACAAATTCTGACAAATAAACTCTGCATTCTGCCGAATGCCTTCAGGAGATTCTACCGGTGCGCCTGTTTACTACCATTGCAGCACTTCGCTGCTACTTAAATTCACAAAAGTCTACTGCACCTCATTTGACAGTCGGTTTGGTGCCGACGATGGGAGCTTTGCACGCAGGACATCTGAGCTTGATCCAGCGGGCAAGGCAAGAAAATGCGATCGCCCTGGTCAGCATTTTTGTCAACCCGCTGCAATTTGGGCCAACAGAAGATTTTCAAGATTATCCTCGGAATTTCGAGCAAGATCGGCTTTTGTGCGAACAAGCTGGGGTTGATGCCATATTTGCTCCCTCAGCAACCGAAATGTTCGGCCATCAAGCAGTCGGCGCAGAAACAGAGCAAACCGCCCAAAAACAGATAGAGATTCACCTTTCATCCTTAACTCAAGTAGTGCCGCCACCAGCGATGACATCGGTTTTGTGTGGCAAAGCAAGGCCCGGTCATTTTCAGGGAGTCGCGGCAATTGTTACTAAACTTTTGAGTTTGGTGCAGCCGACAAAAGCTTATTTCGGTCAAAAAGACGCCCAGCAGCTAGCAATTATTCGGAAGCTGGCCTTTGATTTTAACTTGCCTGTAGAGATTGTCGCTTGTCCGATCGTCCGCGAAGAGTCCGGACTGGCAATGAGTTCTCGCAATCAGTATTTAACAGCAGAGCAAAAACAGCAAGCCTCCGTACTCTACCGCGCGCTGCAACAAGCCTCGGAAACTTTTTATTCAGGCGACCGCACCGCAGCAGCCGCACTCGCAGCAGCCCGCGCAGCAGTCGCAGAAGAACCCGCAGTAAAGCTCGAATACGCCGAACTCGTCGATCCCGACACTTTGACGCCGTTGCAGGTTGTGGAAACAGCGGGACTTTTAGCCGTGGCCGCCAGAGTTGGCTCTACTCGTTTGATTGACAATATAATTCTCAGGAATCGTCGGCCCATTGTGGCGATCGACGGCCCGGCGGGAGCAGGCAAATCTACCGTAACTCGCCTTGCAGCAACAGCTTTGAACTTGTTTTATCTGGATACCGGCGCGATGTATCGGGCGCTGACTTGGCTGGCATTGAAAACAGACACGCCGATTTCCGACGAATGCGCGATCGCCGAATTAATCAGTTCCAGTTATTTGGAATACAACCTCGATCCCGCATCAAAAATGTTGAAGATTAACGGCGAAGACGTAACCGAGGCAATTCGCAGTTTGGAAGTGACATCCCGCGTCTCGGAAATGGCGGCAGTTCCCGCCGTGCGGCAGTTTCTGGTGGAGGAACAGCGGCGCTGCGGCACAAAAGGCGGAATTATAGCAGAAGGCCGCGATATCGGCACTAACGTGTTTCCCGATGCGGAACTGAAGATTTTTTTGACAGCTTCGGTACAAGAGCGATCGCGCAGGCGGCTGTTAGAACTTAAAGATACCGATCGGGCTAATATTAGCTTGGCCCAATTGGAACAAGACATCGCCCTGCGGGACGAAAAGGACAGCACCCGCGCGGTTGCACCTTTGCGTAAAGCGGCGGATGCTGTGGAAATTCAAACAGACAATCTGACTGTTGCCGAAGTTATCGATCGGATTGTCGGCTTGTACAAAGAGAGAATCGGCCCTAAAAGTTAATTTTACGACCCTGGGGGCGCGCGATCGCCCTCATATCAAATCGGGTTAAACTCACCTCTTGCACCATTCTCGCTTAACAGGCTTTCGGGTCTATCCCACAAAGACTAAATTTTCTTGTGGCGTGGGATCTTCTAGCCCGCCCTTGAAAGGCTTATTAACAATAGTGCAACATCTCACGTTAAACCAACTTGCAGTGTCAGGTAGGGACGCGGGCCGATGCGGGCTGAGTCCGTAAGAATATCGTGCCATGAATCCGACTTGAGCGCCGTCCCCCTCGCTGGGTAAAAAGTTCAACCATCCGGCGTTTTCATGGGTTAGGGGATTTCTGGCGCACAAATCTTAAATTTTTTTATCCGGACGGACTTCCCCACGATCGGTTATTTCCAGTAGCATTTTTACTGGCAGTCCAATTTAAGATTATCCTCTTAAGTGGATTAACTTGATATCAACATAAAATCTCAAATTAACTGTACAAGGTGTGAAGGAGACAATGACGTGACAAAATTGAAACGGCTGTGGAGGCGGCGAAAAAATTTAATCGTTGCTTTGATGGCAGCAACAGGAAGTTTTTTGCTGGGTGTGACATGGCCAATTAACTTCCGGGCCAATCAGCCATTGCAACCGATTCAGGCACAAGTCTTGGCCGTATCCCAGTCCCAAGAACAACAGCCGATGTCCACTCTTAATAAGTTCTCCCAGGCGATCGCCAATCGAGTTCAATTTTCCCAAAATGCTCTAGCCCAAGTGCAGGCAATCCGATTTCAATCAGCCGTACCGTCGCAGTTTCAAGGTACAACCATTCGTCATGCGAAACTCGACTCCCAGCGCAAGGCGATCGCCCTGACATTTGACGACGGCCCCTGGCCGAAAACAACTACACAAATCCTAGATATTCTCAAGGAAAATAATATTAAGGCTACATTCTTCTGGGTAGGAAAATACCTGAAAAATTCTCCCGAAATTGGCCAACAGGTCGCAGCAGCCGGTCACGCGATCGGCAATCACACTTGGAACCATGAATACCTTCAGTATAACGAAGACGGTGCCGCTCGCGAGATCGATCGCACTTCATCCTTAATTGAGGAGTTGACCGGCGTCCAAACATCCATGTTCCGCCCGCCGGGAGGCATTTTAAACAATGGATTGGCCACTTATGCTCAAAATAAAAATTATGCTGTTGTGATGTGGTCTGCTGATTCTTTTGATTGGCGAACTCTTACGGAATCTTTGATAGACAACGTGATGAGGCAGGCAAATTCCGGTGGCATTGTGCTGATGCACGACGGCGGCGGCAATCGAGCAAGAACTGTCAAAGCTTTGCCGGACATTATTGCTCGATTGAGAAATGAAGGGTACAGTTTCGTAACAGTTCCCGAGTTATTGCAGATGCAAGAACAAGACTTAGAACAGCAGGAAACAGCACAAAAATAAAAATTTGGAAAAGTGGGATTTTACACCATTTTTCCATTTTTTTGTAAGTGGTTAGATTGGTTTTTCATAACTATATAGCGCAGGTGAAGGTTAATCGCAGTTATAAAATTAATACAGAGACGGCTGTGGTCATCGCTACCTCCCGCCATCGCCTACACCAAGCCGCGCCGATATTCATGCCGGACGGTATTATCACGTTCGAGGGCAAGGTAATCTTCGGGGCTAAACCCAGACGGGATAGCAATCATAGCGTTAGAGGCAAAATCGATACATTAATTTTAGCCATATTACCAATTTAGGCTGGAATCTAACGGCAAATCCTGCAACTGAGAATTCACCCAATTAGCCGCCGCCAAACCCGATCGCAAAGCACCTTCTATTTGACCTTCCCCGCACAAATCCCCCGCACAAACCAGCGGCAAATTCCCCCCAGCAGGCAAACAAGAAACAGGCAAAGGATTCCGACAAAAAGCATAGCGCCAGCGGTGAACCTGCAACCATTCTGGCTCTTTGAGCCAAGGGATTAAATATTCAGAAGCTCTCGAAAGCAGTTCCTGACCGACAGTTTCCAAATCAGCAGCTTCTAAATAGCGTTCGGCAAAAATTGCGCTGCTGTGAACCACAAACAAAGGCTGCTGCGGATCGAGCCGTTTGCTGCTGTCCAAACCAACCCAAGCTAAATCAGAATTATCGGGAAAAGAAACAGATTTCCACTGCGGATTTAGATAAATTAAATCTTGCTGTTTTGCCACAGAATAGCCAGCCATAACGGTAATGCAAGGGTCGTACTCCACAGAACGCAATTTGTCAAGAAAATCATATTGCAAACCGATTTCCGCATCCAAAAACATTAAAGCTTGAGGAGACGGAATTGCTACTACAACAGCCTTAGCAATCAATTCTTGAGGCGTCTGTAAATTGTCGTCGGTAACTTCCAGAGAAAGCTGCCACATTTGGTTATCTCTAGTCGAAATAGCTTGTACGCGGCGACCAAACCAAATTTCTAAACCCTCCAGTAGATACTTACCCACAGCATTCATACCCGCAGGTGCGACATAACAAGAATTAGGAATAGCAGAAAGTTCTCCCTGTCTGAATTCCCAGACAGTATCAGTCCAGAGTTTGAGGATATCCCGATCGACCAAAGCCTCAATTAACCCCTGCACCGCATCCCCCTGCGGTTCGAGATACCGCGCCCCGTGATCTGCCCTAGTACCCTGTACGCGGCGGGTAGCAACACGTCCCCCCGCGCCGCGAGATTTCTCAACAACAGCCACAGAATAACCAGCTTGACGCAACCGTTGAGCGCAACTCAGCCCCGCCATACCCGCACCAATCACCGCAACATCGAACATAATCAATCAGTCAGCCTTGTGAATCTAAACATCAGCTTAAAGGCTGCAAGCTGAATTTGTACCTTACCGATGACTCAAAAGAGACGTAGCACGGGCGAGGGCGGGACGCCATCGCCCTGCACCAAGTAGTAGAATAAAGGACAGCACGAATCCATGATTAAGACCCGATCAAAAAATGCCACTGTAGGTAAATCCTAAATCCTAATGGTTGTCAACCAGCAGCAATCTAAAATCTAAAATCTAAAATCTAAAATCGCATAGGGGAGGGCAAAATTTTGGACGAACTCAGAGCAGCACTCGAATTGACAACAGAAGAAGAATTGCAGCAACTAACAGAACTTCTGTTCAGCCGCAAGTTTAACCCTTTAGATTACGTGCAAACCCCCGCACCGATAGATGTACAAAGTCGCGATCGCCAAGCATGGCTCGACGCGGTAGAACAGCGGTTTCGCTATCTTGCAGCCGACGGGTTGACGGTACTCCGAGGGCGAACCCAACAAGTAACTTACAGACAAGCACTAATTCAAGTTTGTCGCTATCTCAAAATCCCTTACCCCAAACAGTTGTCAACCACCGACTTAGAGGCAGAAGTATTTCTGCACTTAATGGGCCGCGCGTGGAAGCGTTTACCAGCAGATGAACAGCAAGCGCTGACACTGCGCGTACAACGAGCGATCGTTGATTCTAAACTCTCAGAACCCCTGCCAATTTCTGCTGAAAAAGACCCGCTAGGTTTGCTGTTCAAAGGCGGCAGCGCTTTAGCTGTTAGTTCCATCTTAAAACCAATGCTGCTCAAACTAATGGCCAATCAATTTGCGCTGCATTTTGCCACCTATCAAATGGCAAAACAAGGAGTGCTTGCAGGCACTGCAACTGCAGCAACCCAGTTTCAAAATTATGTGGCAATTCAGACGGCGCGGCGCGGTATGGCGGTGAGTGCAGCTCGTTACGGTGCGACGCGGAGCGTATTTTCGTTGGTCGGCCCGGTGATGTGGACTTGGTTTTTAGCGGATTTGGGTTGGCGATCGATTTCCACGAACTACGGCCGCATTATCCCGACCATTTTTGCCTTAGCTCAAATACGCCTGACGCGATCGGAATGCGTTTGGGAACTAGCTTAAGGATGGTAAATTGTAGATTTTAGATTTGAGATTGGGAGTGTGGGTGAATATCAAAAATCGGTTGAAATTAGCTGCCAAACAGACAGCCGAAAATCTCAAGTCTCGCCTCCAAAAACATCCAGATCCCCGCCTGCAAGTCCCTTGGAATTTCGCCCAAGTGGGGATGCTGATTTTTCCCTTAATTCCCATTTTGGGAGCTTTAGGTTTATTCCTGGGATTGGGGGGTACTTGCAAGCAAAAGTTCCGTCAAATTAGTCGCCGCCCGCTGAATCGAGGATTCGCAATTCTGAGCGCGCTGCTAGTCATCACAGCCGTTTTTGGCCACAACCGCATTGAGGCTTTTATAGGGTTGTACAATTTCTTGCCGTTCTTTATATTGTTTGTCGCTTTCAGCAGTTTAATTCAAACTTTGCCTCAATTGCGGCAATTGTCTTGGATGATTGTAATTAGTTCAATTCCAGTGATAATTTTAGGCCTGGGACAGCAATTTTCAGGCTGGAGTGGAATCGATCAATTGCAGCCTGTTTTTGGCTGGGTACTCGCACCCCAAGGAAATCCCCCCGGCCGTATGGCTTCTGTATTTATGTACGCTAATATTTTAGCTTGCTATCTGACAATTGCTTTTATTTTAGCACTGGGACTGTGGATAGAAGAAGTCAGTTGTAAGTTGTCAGTTGGCAGTTGTCAGTTGGCAGTTGTCAGTCGTCACCACTTACCAATGCCCAATTCGCAATTCCCAATTCCCAATTACCGCTTCCTATTTTTAAGTTTGGCCGTGTTCGGAAATGCTGTGGCTTTGATTTTTACTAATTCTCGCAATGCTTGGGGACTAGCAGTTTTGGCAGTTTTGGCTTTTGCATTTTATGCGGGTTATAAAAAATTATTAGCTGCGGTTGTTAGCGTGGCTAGCACAGTTTTTTTGTCTGCCTTTGGCCCCGAACCTTTACGGCAGTATTTGCGAATAATTGTCCCTGCTTTCTTTTGGGCTAGACTCACCGACGAAATGTTCCCAAATCGGCCGACAGCTACTTTAAGAACTACTCAGTGGGAATTTGCTTGGTCGATGACTCAGCAGCGTCCTTGGACTGGTTGGGGATTGCGAAATTTTACGCCTCTCTATCAAGCTCAGATGCAAGAATGGCTTGGTCATCCTCACAGTTTGATACTGATGTTGACTGCAGAAACGGGAATACCCGCAACGCTTTTGTTGTTTGGTTTAGTTGGTTGGGTTTTGGTTGGGGGTGTTTTGCTGCTGGCGAATTGGCCGCTTTTTCCTGCGCATATCAAACACGACCCAATAGCAACACAGGAAGTAGCGGAAAATGCTTTAGTGCTCAATCAAAAATCTATAATTAACAGCACAAATCAGGTGGCTGGTCAACAAGGTGTAAGAGCGGCCGATCGCCTAATTTTTTTCAGTTATTTATTAGCCTTCGCCGCCTGTACGCTTTTTAATACTGTAGATGTGACGCTGTTTGATTTTCGACTCAATACTACAAGCTGGTTGCTGTTAGCCGCGATTTGGGGTGTGTGCGATCGACAATCAGCCGTTTTATCTGTAGGGTACGTCAGCGATGAGCCGATCGCACGCACAGAAAATCATCCTAATGTTTTGGGGGAATAAAGTTGCACACTAACCCAAAAGTCCTGCTGGGCAAGGCTTAGAGTGTCTAGTGTACAACTTTAACCTTGAAATTTGGCACGATATCTCAACAGTTTCAAGCGTTTTCAGTGTACAACTTTATTTTGTGTAAACACCTAACTGACGCACCCTACAAAACCTCATTCTACCGTCACCGACTTCGCCAAATTTCGCGGCTGATCCACATCCAAACCTCGACGGGCAGCAATGTGATAAGCCAATAATTGCAGCGGAATCACGGTTACAATCGGTGACAACAATTCATCCACCAAAGGCACCGGCAAAATGTGGTCAAAAATATCGGCTTCCGCCACACCTTGCTTCGGCGTAACACCAATTAAACGGGCGTCGCGGGCCTTGGCTTCTTGAGCGTTGGAAAGCACTTTTTCGTAGACGCTTCCTGGCATGGCAATCGCCACTACAGGAACTTTCGCATCCAAAAGGGCGATCGGGCCGTGTTTCATCTCTCCCGCCGGATATCCTTCGGCGTGAATGTAGCTAATTTCCTTCAGTTTCAGCGCCCCTTCCAAAGCAATCGGAAAGTTAATTCCCCGCCCCAAAAAGATAAAATCTTGGGTGTCTGTAAACTGGTGGGACAATTCCTCCACATACTGTTCTTGAATCTCCAAAAACTTCTCAATTTCTGCCGGCAACTGGCGCAAACCAGCAATAATTTCTGCCAATCTGTCCGTGCTGATTGTTTCCCGCTGGTGCGCCAAATCCAAAGCTAAGAAATAGAATGCCATCAACTGAGTGACAAAAGTTTTCGTTGCAGCAACGCCGACTTCTATACCGGCGTGGGTATTGATCACGTGCGGCATCATGTGGGCGATCGAACTTTCGGTTCTGTTAGTAATGCCTAACATTCTCGCCCGGAATTTATCAGTAAAACCCGCGCGGCGCTGCTGTTCCATCCCCAAAGCAGCCAGCGTATCCGCCGTTTCTCCCGACTGTGTTACCCCAATAGTTAAAGTATTTGCTGTCAGCGGTGCCGGTGCGTAACGGTACTCAGAAGCGTACTGCACTGCTGTGGGAATATTAGCTAATTGTTCCAACAAATATTTGCCAATTAGCGAGGCGTGCCAGCTCGTTCCACAGGCGAGAATCGAAATTTGTTCGACATCGGCGCAAAGTTCCTTGGGCAAGCTAAGATTGATGGGAGATCTGGGATTTCCTGGCTGCCAATCGCCGTCTAAATAAGCCTCCAAACAAGCTCGCACTACGGCTGGCTGTTCATAAATCTCCTTGTGCATGAAGTGTTTGAAGCCTTGTTTTTCGACTAAAACCGGACTCCAACCAAGGATGCGCGGGCTTTTTTTCAGCCTTTCTCCTGCAAAGCTGTAAACTTCGACTCCCATCGGAGTTAGCCTTGCTAATTCGCCATTTTCCAAGGACAAAACAGTGCGGGTTTGAGAGACTAATGCCGGCGTGTCAGAAGCGCAGAAAAATTCCCCTGCACCAAAGCCAATCACCAAAGGAGCTTGCTGTCTGGCGACAATTATTTCTTCGGGAAAATCTGCACAGATAACGGCGATCGCAAAAGCTCCTTCTAATTTATTTACCGCCTTTAAAACAGTTTCCAAAAACGATAAATCAGCAATTTTCTCGGTTTTTTTATCTTTTTCTTCTTCCTTCTCCCTTTTTGCTTCTTTCAAAAATTCAGCTATTAAATGAGGAATAACTTCTGTATCGGTATCCGAGACAAATTTATGTCCCTTTGCTTTCAATTCTTTCCGCAACTCGCGATAATTTTCGACAATTCCATTTTGAACTACCGCAATTCGCCCGCTATTATCCATGTGAGGGTGAGCGTTATATTCTTCTGGTTTGCCGTGAGTTGCCCAGCGGGTGTGTCCGATGCCGATGGGAGCGAGAGAGTCTATCTCTGCTAACTTTTCCCGGAGGTTGTGCAATTTGCCCTTTGCTCGAATGCAGGTAATTTCTCCTTCGGAGATGGTAGCGAGGCCCGCTGAATCATAGCCCCGGTATTCTAGTTTCTCCAATCCTGCTAGCAAAATCTCGCTTGCTGCTTGCGTGCCGATATAGCCAACGATTCCGCACATTTAACGTACTACTCCTGCTTAGCGATCGCAATAAAACTCAAGTTTTATCATTTTTACCTTCTTCCGGCCCCACAATGCAGATTCCGCGACAAAAAAAGAGGGGGCAATTTAATCGCCCCCTCTTTTGTGCCCCTAATTCGATCGGTGTGTCGATCGATATTTAGTAGGCTAGACCCATACTGCGAGTGGTTTCTGCTCCCAGGTAAACCCGGATGCTCAGAAAATCGGTGGGGCAAGCAGTTTCGCACCGCTTGCAGCCTACACAGTCTTCGGTGCGGGGAGATGAGGCAATCTGAGCTGCTTTGCAGCCATCCCAGGGCACCATCTCCAAAACGTCAGTCGGACAAGCGCGGACGCATTGAGTGCAGCCGATGCAAGTATCGTAAATTTTGACTGAATGAGACATTGAATAAAGGCTCCCAACGAGTCACTAAAAATTTGCTGCCTCTGCGAATTAACAGATTTGACGGTGAGGTGCCACCGCTATAGCCTGCACAGAGAATTAAACGTTAGTCTACCGCAGTGCTTGGAAGCACTTCGCGAAAAAGCGACAAAACTTCACAGTTATTCACGCTGGGACTCTTATAGAACCCATTTGGGATTTATTCATTTGCCAACCGTTTGAGCATCAGCCTGATGAAATACAAATTGAGTTTCGCAGTGGCATTGGCGAGAGTCTGCTCAAAGTTCTTGACCAAACTCTTACAGCCTTACATCCCAGCGTTTGACGCTTTAATCACGAGCGCGAGTTGCCACCACGACAAATCCAGTTTTCCCCTCTAATGCCACTTTTTCGGCTTTCGTTAGTTTCCGTGCCAGTTTAAACCGGATCTGGGTCATAATCTGCGGATAAAGTTTTTACATTCTCTGCGATGATCTTATCCGGGTGATACCCATTGTCCTTGCAGAATGGTAATCTTCGGAATATTGACGGGCCCGAGTGTGAAAATAATCGAGGTTGTGACTCAACATTTCAATCAAGCCACACTCATCGGACACACTGGCTTTTGTACAATGGTTCAAAAACGGCAGCCTGACTGGTATCAACGGCTAGATTTTGTTTGATGCCATTGGTGCATTTGTAATGGCAGAAGCCTTGAGACTCGACACTGGCAAATTGCACGTATTTTTCACCGCTACACGGAGTTATTAGAGAAATTCTAGCCGTTTGTCAATCAACTTTACGCTGTGAACTAATGAAGGGAGATCGTGGAGCCAAGAAGAAACCCACGAGACTAGCGAAGAGAATCGGTGTAAAAGTGCTAAATCCTGTCAACTTGGCGAGTAGCAGAGTTGTACTAATTGGAGTTCGAGTAACTGTTGAATTCAGAGCAGCCATTACACAAATCATTGCCAAGGTCTCGTTGGAGGCGGGATTAACGATAGCGATTGCCTTTCCTAAACAGGCTCCTATAAAAAACAGTGGGATGATAATCCCCCCCCGCCAGCCTCCATTTACGGTCGTACTAATGGCAAACACTTTAGCAATAACTAAAGTTAAGATTACTCCCAAAGAAAAGTTGCCCTCAACAATTTTTTCTATTTGATGTTCACCAAAGAAACGAGTGAGCGGAAATAAAGCTGATAACACACCAAGTGCTAGCCCAGCTAAAGTAGTTCGCACATAGATTGGACTGGGTATCGAATCAAACAAGCGACCTACACTGCGAAATACAGCGATAAAAAGCCACCCCATGATCGCACCTACGATTCCATAAGCAATCGCGGCGCCAAAGTCATAAAGGCTGTCCACATTGTATTGAGGAAAATGCCAGGTAGGACCAATTCCTAGCTGGGTAATTGCTACAAAAATGGTGTAACTTGCACAACTGGCCACGACCGCAGGCAATATTGCTTCAAAATACTCCACAACATTCTGATGATGCAGGATTTCTAAAGCAAAAAAAGTACCACCCAAAGGAGCGCCGAACAAAACTGTAAAACCAGATGCCATGCCAGCAATACTCAAAGTTCGTAGTGCCTCTCCACGCAATTGAAAGCGATCGGCTAACCACGTACCAATTGAACCTGTTACTTGCACCATTGGTGCTTCTGGACCAGCACTGCCTCCACTTGCAATACTGATTAGCGACGACAGAATCATCGAAGGATTCTCGTTCATTGGTAACCGCCCACCATTGAGATGAATATTGTCAATAATCAACCCTATTTCGCCAGGATTTCCCAGCCAATGAATGAGCAAACCGATGAGCAAACCAGCAAGGGGCATAATAATTAGTAGAGAAACTCCACTAAAATATTCAAATCCCTGCATGATGTAAGACAAAAATATCCAATAAGTTGCAGCAAATAAACCACAAATTATTCCTAGCATTGCCCATAGCAATACCGAACGTGTGAGATTTACTGGGTTTCGTTTCATTCCTTATTCCTTGTCAAGAGCTAGCCAGTTAGGAAGTGTTAAAAACTATTTTGTGTAATGGTATACAACTTCTGTTTCTGTTATCTGCATATTAACCTACCAACCACCACACTTGCTATTGAGTCTAAATCTGGCTATCGAATGCGCTCTAACAATCGCAGTCAAACAAGGGCTGACAACGAACTGAGGCACAGGTTATCAGTGGTGTAGCCCCCTTGTAACGCCCTCCGTTGAAGCCCCCGCCGTTAGACTGCTTCATCTTTTGGTGGTGTCAATAGCTTAAAAAACCAATTTGGGATGTCTGATGAGGAGCTAAGAGCGGAAATAAATGGCATAGTCCAGCAGCTTAACCGACAAAGAGTCAGAACTCCGCAGCGGTATTGTTGCCCCACAAGAAGAAGACTAGACTACCTATCCGCACAAAAAGACAAATTTTGGCTGGCATCTTCTATCAACTCAAGAATGTATGAGCGCGATCGAGCTTCCCGCTAGAATTCGGGTATAATTCCGATCTAACGGGATTGGATATTAGAAAGAACCAAAATCCTTACTACCAACCTGGATTGGATATTAAAAAGGACTAAAGTCCTTACTACAAAGCGGCGCAAATCGATCGACTAAAAGCCTAATTTTTCTAACACGGGCTTAGTTGAAACAATATGTCGATCGAGCCCTAGTTTTTTTGGCTCCACACCCAAAGCTAAAGCCACCAATTGCGACAAATGCAACACGGGCAAACCCAACTTGCGCCCGATTACTTTTTGCACCTCCGGCTGCCGCGAATCCAAATTCAAGTGACAAAGCGGACAAGGCGTCACCATACAATCAGCGCCATTGTCAAGAGCATCTTGAATATGTTTGCCTGCCATCTGAAAAGATTGGTTAGTGGCATAACTCGCCAAGGGCCAGCCGCAGCACTGCGTTCGCCCTCGATAGTAAACCGGAGTTGCCCCGATCGCCCGAAACACATTTTCCATCGATTCTGGTTGGTGCGGGTCATCGTAAAGCAGCTTATCCTGAGCTCGCAGCAGGTAGCAGCCGTAAAAAGACGCGCACTTCAAGCCCGAAAGCTTGTGGGTGACTCGCTTCTGCACCTCGTCGAGACCGTAATCGGCAACGATCGCCCACAACAGATGTTTCACCTCGGTACTGCCTTGATAAGGCGAACAGCCTTGTTTTTTGAGTAAACCGTTGACTTTTTCTATGTAGTTGGGATCGGTTTTTTGGCAATCCTTGAGGCGATCGTCCACATGACCGATTACTCCTTGACAAGTGCTGCAATGCGTCAGCAAAGGCAAATTCAATTCCTCGGCCAAAGCAATATTGCGGGCGTTGACAGTATCTTCGAGCAACTGCGAATCTTCCTTGAAAGTGCCAGAACCGCAGCAGGAAGCTTTCTTGAGTTCCACCAGTTCAATCCCCAACGCTTGAGTGAGGGCTTGGGTAGACAGGTAAAGTTCGCGGGCAGCCCCTTGGGCAACGCAACCGGGAAAGTAAGCATATCTGAGAGTTTGGGATGGCATAGTCGTTTCTGCTGGGGACACAAGGTTCGGGAAAAGAAACTTGAGCCATCGAAGTCGGGAGGCTTCCTGCTTAGTTTTCCCTCTTTATAATTAACGTAATTAGTGCCTAGCTAGGAGCTAATTGTCAGCTTTTCTGAAGCATTTTGAGTTGATGACTGACGCACCATCGACCAAAAATCCGGTTCCTCAACGTTATCAGGTGGCTAAACGAGATGATTGATTTTGGGCTATTGGGTTTTTTTTTGCCTTAGTCCTAGAGTTGCTGCGATCGTCCGTGTCCCAATTGTCGCTGGCCCGTGTCACTTAGAAAAGCGGCCAGCCTTTGTCCTGCAGATCCCCCTTTCGGATAAGATTAGATACGCAGCAACCAATGAGGACACGATGTTATGAGCCAAGACGACATTTTTGCTAGAGTCCAGAAAATTGTGGCAGAGCAACTGGAAGTCGATAAGAGCGAAGTCAAGCCCGAAGCCAACTTTGCTAACGATTTAGGAGCAGATTCCTTAGATACTGTAGAGCTGGTCATGGCCTTGGAAGAAGAGTTTGATATTGAAATTCCCGACGAAGCAGCCGAAGGAATTACTACGGTTCAAGCTTCTGTAGATTTCATCAGCAGCAAACTTGCAGCTCCAAAAGCATAAAATACCTGTCTTTTCCCCTAAGAGGAGAGAAGTTAGAAAACTGGAAACTCCTCTTTTGTTCTGCGTTCTGGGTGTTTAATTTTTTGAAACTGAAATCATGACAAATTTAGAGCGTAAGCGCGTTGTTATCACGGGTCTCGGCGCGATTACACCGATCGGCAATACCTTGTCCGAATATTGGGACGGGTTGCTTGCCGGGAAGAATGGTATAGGCCCGATCACCTTATTCGACCCGTCGCGGCACGACTGCCGCTTTGCCGCAGAGGTGAAGGGTTTCGACCCACACGACTATTTAGAGCGCAAGGAAGCAAAGCGCATGGATCGCTTTGCTCAATTTGGGGTGTCAGCGAGCAAACAAGCTATTGCTGATGCAAAGTTTGAGATTAACGACCTGAACGCAGAACAGGTGGGTGTCATTCTTGGCACTGGCATTGGTGGCCTAAAGGTTTTGGAAGAACAGCAAGAGATCTATCTAAATCGCGGCCCCGATCGATGCAGCCCGTTTATGATTCCCATGATGATTGCGAATATGGCCGCGGGGCTGACGGCGATTCACACGGGCGCTAAGGGGCCAAACTCTTGCACGGTGACGGCCTGCGCTGCCGGGTCAAATGCCGTGGGCGATGCGTTTCGCTTAGTTCAGGGGGGTTACGCGCAAGCCATGATTTGCGGCGGTACGGAAGCTGCGGTGACACCTTTGTGCGTGGCGGGTTTTGCTGCGGCGAGGGCGCTTTCGACTCGCAACGATGACCCGACTCATGCTTCTCGTCCGTTCGATCGCGATCGTGATGGTTTTGTCGTCGGCGAAGGTGCTGGCGTTCTGATTCTAGAAGAAATGGAATACGCTCTGGCGCGTGGCGCGAAGATTTACGCAGAAATCGTCGGCTACGGTTCAACTTGCGATGCGTATCACATGACTTCTCCGGTACCGGGGGGGGAAGGTGCGTCGCGGGCGATGGCTTTAGCGCTCAAGGATGCGGGTTTGACGCCGGATCAAGTGAGCTATATCAACGCTCACGGCACGAGCACGCTTCCCAACGATTCTACGGAAACGAAAGCGATTAAAAAGACTTTGGGAGACCATGCTTACAAAGTAGCAATTAGTTCTACCAAGTCGATGACCGGCCATCTTTTGGGCGGTTCTGGGGGCATTGAGGCGGTGGCGACGGTAATGTCGATCGCCAATGACAAAATTCCGCCGACAATTAATCTGGAAAATCCCGATCCTGAGTGCGATTTGGACTATGTTCCTCATACAAGCCGCGATCTAAAAGTTGATGTGGCGCTGTCGAATTCCTTTGGATTTGGCGGCCACAACGTGACACTGGCATTCAAGAAGTTTGTTCAGTAACGGACAATTTTAAAATCGAGAGTCGAGAGTTAAAAGGTGAAAAATTAATTTTTCACCTTTTAATTTTTAGCTGGAGGGGTAACAACCAGCCTGAAACCCATACCTTTGTACGGATTGAGCCAATGTGTGCTAAAAAAAGATAGGCAGCATAA
>NZ_JAUBUE010000101.1:0-5589 GCF_036705305.1 Microcoleus sp. B3-D7
TCAAAAACGAGACTCTCAGTCTCAAAAACGAGACTCTCAGTCTCAAAAACGAGACTCTCAGTCTCAAAAACGAGACTTTGAAACGTCAAAACCCTTACCAGCAAAGCGTTTTGAAACGTCTCAGACTATTCAGACTTATTCAGATTTATTAAATACTCTCTCAGAAGGAGTGAGAGAGAGATTTGAAAATTTTTGTAAGAAGAAAATTGAAGAGTGTCAGTTCCGAATAGCTAGTCGAAAATCGTGGCTTAACAAGCACGGAGCTGAGTATTGGGAAGAATACCAAGAGAAGTACCCCAATGCCCTCTCTAATGAAGCAGTAACACCCCCCAAAACGGATGTTTCTGACCTGGTAGATATTCCCTACCTACAACGGCTATATGGAGATGGTTGGCAAGAAGCAGCAAAACACCATGGACTTATCCTCCCGAATTCTCCGACGGTAGAAATTCAGAAGGAATCAGAGCAAGTTGTTCCCTCTAAATTGCCCACTAGAAGCTATGCACCATGTCCTGACCATTTGCGTGGGCAAATAGGTAAGTTGTTTACGACCAGAACTTAGAGCGAAAAGTAATCTCGTTTAGGAGCGATGCAGTTCGCGTACTTGAGGAAGCTCTAGAATCCCTCAATCCCTCAATCCCGAGATTCCGAGATTCTAGCCACATCACGCAAATTACAACCACAGGGAGTGTGTGCCACTCCCTGTGTTGCCGTGTGCCAATGTCAATAATAAAAGTAGTGTAGACAACTGTAGACAAATGTGTTGACATTGTAGACAGGTATCAGTTATTGTAGACAAATGATGTCTACAGGTGTCTACAATGAGCAACAGTCAGGTAATATCGTTCCGCGCTTCAGGTCACTTCCTCAACTGGATTGAAGCTCAGAGGGAGGAGGGAGAATCGCCCAGCCAAGCAGCGATGCGCGTTTTAAAAGCACTCGCTAGCGGTGAGGAGGTGAAAGTGTCTACAGCAGTGTCTACAACACTGTCTACACAAAGCAATGATAATTTGATGTCTACAGAGGTGTCTACAATGACACCCGAAGTTGTAGACACACAGATAGAGACTAAGCTTGACCCTATTTTGCAAAAAATGGCAGAGATGGAAGAACGGCTGGGAAAATTGAGGGCCTGAGTGAAACTCCCGCAGAGGAATCACTCAGGCCGGACGTTAACGAAGAAATTGACAACTTGCACCAGAGCCTATTGGCAGCCGACACTATTATCCGACTCAGGAATCAGGAAGTTTCAGCGCAAAATTCCCGCCTGACAGCGAAGGATGAAACTATCGCAGAGCTGGGCGAGCAAATTGACAAACTAGAATCCGAACTTGCAGCGGAACTCTCCGACCTGAAACAAAAATCGACTGCTGCCGGGAAAGATTTACCCGACGCAGCGGACATCCTCAAGAATTTAAGGAAAGCCCTGGGTAAGAAATCTACCGCATCGCTCGCAGATGTTGAGAAAATCTTAGAAATTTTGGAGGAAGGATGAACTCAGATTTGAGAGAAGGATTAGAGAAATTTCTCGCATGGTGGCTAGCATTAAAGACGGGAAGTCAGCCACGCGATGCGAACGAACTCCGGCAAGCCTTTTCAGATGAGCTGAACGAGCGGACGGATGAATTTATTTCCGATCAGGACTGGGATGAAATTCTTGCTGATAGCGGCGATGATTGAAGGGTCCTGAGACACATCTCGCTAAGAATTAGGAATTATGCCCCGATTAACTTCGGGGCTTCCCTCGCACAAAACTTTACAGCCGTCCATTGACAGATAGCTGAAATACTGCGATCGTAAGTTTAAGGAAGATTGATGCGCGGGAACCAGGCACTTGCAATGCCAGATTACCCACGAACTTCCCCAAACGTTCTCTTTCAACGCTTGGAGCCTAACTATCATGCCACATTCAGCCGATTGCCCGGAGGGGCGATCGCAACACTTTACATTACCTCGGCGCGACTTCCTGCAAAAAACAGCATTGGCCGCTTTGCCGTTCATCTTTTTGCGGCCTCAGCCTACTGCTGCGTCTCCTAGCTCTCAGCCTGATACTGCTACCCCTCTCAGTAAGTACCCTTTGCCTCAATTCAACATAGGCGATTTGGTTGCCCAAGACTGGGAGCCAAACGACGACGATGCTCCAGAGTTTGCCACAGACTTTGGTGAAATTTTAGGGATGCGCTGGATTCCAGAACCTGATAGCTATTGCTCGATTGCTAATACCTGGGTTTATTACATCAGGTGGACTCACAGCAGTTGCCCCGGTTGTCTTCCTGAACCTTATTGTGATGGCGAGCTGACCCTGGCTGCTGACTTGAGGCTTGTCAATCATGCCTGAGCCAATGCGTTCCCGCCGCCGAATCGAGCACTTAAAGCAGCTCGCTTATGACTGCAACCTCACAAACGAGCAAGCACGAAAATTCGGGAAACTCACAGCAACAGCAACATGGGAAAAATTGCTGACTTCGCACGGTTTAGAGTTCGATCGCAATCTTTCGACTACTTCCAACACAGCAGCGCCTGCTAGCCAGGACTCAAATCACTCAATCAACTTTTTTGAATGGGTGGATTTTGGGCAGGCTCTCGCCCTTGCTCTTGCCTCGGTTGGCTGCGCTTTGCTGATTTTAGGATTGTTCCCCCGCATCAATCCCCTCAACTTACTCCCGGTAAAAATCACAATTCAGGTAGGTAAATAATGAGTTTACAACTGCGATTATTCGGTGGCGGTCAATCCGACGCGCCTAAAGATGGTGGCAAGCTCGCCGTAAATGATGGCGGCCACAGCATCGACAAATCAAAGGTACTTGCCAGCACTGACGCGCAAGCCCTAAGCCCGATGAATCCCGGTAGTTTTGCTAGCATCCGGTCTGTGCCAGTAATCGAATCGCCTCGCTATGCCGACAAAGAGGAAGCTAAGGCGATGGAAAAAATGGCTACTGAATGCGAGTCGGGGGCGAAATACGCCAAACGGCTCTATGTTGCACTCGGACGGATTGACACGGCTGATACGAAGGTACACAAGGAACACGCGAAATATAAAGGGGGCATTGCCCGGAACGAACTCCGAAAAATCAAAGCAAACACTACCTACGCTAAGAGCTTGCACGGATTGCGGGAAGGGTACGCAAAGCAGGGCATGAGACTTGATAACGCTGACAACAGGGCACGGGCTGCCATTGACACCATCAAAGCGCAGTTAACGGGGGGTCAGTCCTGATGAAATACCATCGTGACGTTTTTGTGATTGTCGATGGACGGGAGAACCAAGTCGTCCGACTGCAATCGAATTCCGAGATTGACGCCTACTCTGCTTTGAACGCGGCGGCCCGCATTCTGCCACCAGTGAAACCAGGTGAATCTCGCCACCTTAAAGTTTATAGCGGGGAGGAAAGCTAATGAGAGCGGCAAGCTTGGCAAACTACTTTACTGCCGGGTGCGCCGCTTCCTCCCTTCTGGGATGGGTAGCGAGTTTGCATCCGATGTCATTCCGAGCGATCGCCTTCTTGACAGCAGCAAGTTTTATTTTGTGGGGATTGTGCTGGCTGCTAGATTTCTCAGTCAGTGGATGGCTCAAGATTTCAGTCACTAACCTGCAAGCTTTGCTTCTGGCAATTTTGGCCGCTGGAATTATCGGCGCGGGGGTGTGGCTATGCAGTTGAAAATGTTTGTCCTCTCCGGTAGTGCATTAATTCTCTGGCTAGCTCCCCTAACCGCACTCGATCGTCGTGTGGGCTGGCACAAATTGGCACAAGGTTTATCCCTCGGTTCTGCTGTGGTTTGTGCTGTCAGCGCGGGTAATCTTGCTAAGAAAATAGCAGAAGATGCTGAGATTGAGGAATGGAAAGCGAGGGCGATTAAGGCTGATGTGGCTGATGAAATTGCCGTTAGCACCTATGTAAGTCAGCAGTCCCGTCAACAGGAGGCAGAACAAATCTTGAACGGACAATCGGAGTGTTCAGAAGACGTTCAAAGGCTGGAACGCGCTCTAGCTCTACCTTGTAGTCAGGAGAACATTGAGTGTTCCGAACAGTCCGATCAACTAGCCAGATCGGAGGAAGACGGAACAGAGAACAAGGATGCGGAACGCCGCGAACAGATTATGCAACTGCGGGCCCGTGGTTATGGCAAGGGAAAAATCATTCTTGAAATATGGGGCTTGAATAGAGGAGGCTCTCAAAAATACAAAGACGCTGAGGCTGAGTACAAACGCTTAATAGGTGAGGAGGCATAGGCAGTTGAAAAGTAAGAAGCAGATCGAGTGTGTGGTTTTGCAGAACCCTATAGGGTTCTGCACTATCTTTACTGCTGCTTCACTGCTTCTTCCTCAATTCGTCCCTGCAGATCGAGTGTGTGGTTTCCTGCAACCCTATAGGGTTGTTGCGCATCTTTACTGCTGCTTCACCGATCGCCTAAAGCTTCCCATCATTCAAAATATAGCCCTCAAACCCGCGTTATAAGTGTGTTTCTCATGCACAAACTCATATGAGTTTCTGTAAATAATTCGTTATGCGCGGCTACCGCTGACAGAACGAGATTTAGGCCGCTAAAACCTGTTTATAAACGTGCATAGAGAAAAAAGGAAACCTATAGATTTCCAGCTCAACAGTGCATAGAGAAATATCGCTGAAACTCGCATTCTTGCGTACCCACCAAAAGGCTTAACACTATGCGCTAGCACTTCTCACTCTGTATAGATTTGTACTCTCAATCCCATCCGCCGCTAAAATATCCACATGGACAATAGACCTATCACGCCTAGAGAGAGAATAGAGGCCCGCCGAGAAGAACGAGAATCTCGACGGTCGTTTCTCAAGCACTACTACCACAACCCTTGGAGGGTTTGGGCGATAGTGACTGATTATTTGGCGTGGGTAAAAGTTCTGTCCGCAGCAGGATACTTAAAGAATCTAGCTCAACTGCTGAAAGCTCTGATTCCCATCCCTAAATTCTGCAATGGCTTAATCGGCGTCTCACTCACCGACAGTGTTACCGCACCCTCAATCAACTAGCGGGGCGGTGCCAATTACGCTTTTTCATTTTCCAAAAATCTAAACACCAAAAAACCGCTGCTATCAATTGGACCTGAACGCAACGGTTTTGAGGATTAATCCACCTTCAACTCGCTTGGGCGCGAGCTAAATTTCATGTACAACGATTCTACTCCGATCGGCGGTAAAAGTTCAAGCACTCGTGAAAATCTTGCAGAGCCTCAAGAGCAAGAGCTTTATATTCAAATCAAGGATGAGGTTGTAGACCAAATTATTGAACATGGTCTGAGCAAAACTGAATCAAAGCTTTTCTTCAAGCTCCTCAAATATGACCGTTTTGGCGACAGACCCGTAAAAGTCAAGGTTGCTGAGATTCTACTCGTGACTGGAATCAGCAAAGCTTGTTACCATCGCGCCATCGCTAGATTTGAAGCGATGGGCTGGTTTGGCTTCAAACACTCAGACGTTGAGATTAGTAATTTTTGTGTGCCGACAAAATTGTCTCAAAAACGAGACTCTCAGTCTCAAAAACGAGACTCTCAGTCTCAAAAACGAGACTCTCAGTCTCAAAAACGAGACTCTCAGTCTCAAAAACGAGACT
>NZ_JAUBUE010000040.1:0-62408 GCF_036705305.1 Microcoleus sp. B3-D7
TAACTCGTTCAATTTTTCAAAACCTCAATATCCCTTATGGCAAGTTTTCCTCTGCGTAGAGTGACAAAAGAGGGTTATTTTGGTTTTGCGATTGTCGCGGGGCGATCGCCCCCAGCTCACATGATGTGACTGAGCTCGCTGTGAGTGTGTAGTTTTATCACAGATAAACATTCATAGAATCACACAATAATTTTTGTGACTAGCGGATGATTTATATGCAGCTAAAAGCGCTACAAATACCATCAGGGCGATCGACCATGAAAACAATTAACTTTCCTATCAGAAATCCTGGCAATTGTCAAGAAAATCCCCTCGCCTTCGTCAGCGGTGACATCATCCACATTCTTTACCCCAATGGCGAAGTAGAAGCAACAACCGTCGCACAAATCGCTCTGCGCCAAACCAAAAATCCCCTTGACAAATGCCTCGTCTGGGGATGGGTTGACGATTTTTAGTACCAGTTTCAAACAAGAATGGAATTATAGGGAAGCTCCAAACCCTTAATTCATAAGTCATTCCCAATTATTCAAATTTTTAATCTATAATTTTTAATCTGCAATCTTTAATCTCAAATTGTATAACCCATAAAAAAAGATCGCTTGGAGGCTGTGAGGCCAAAAAAAGCGATCGATCTAACTGCTGCTAAGTGCCAGCCACAAGTGCAATTTGCTGTTAAAACAATTAGCAAATTGACTTAAATATCTTGTTCGCTCAATTCGCGAATCATGTAATCAAAAGGCTGATCCAAAAAAGGCCCCACAGACAAGCCAGCAGCGGCCACCTGAGCCTTAACCATCTCCTTCATAATGCTAATCCCCATCACCGTCGGGCCAATGGGAACGCTTAGAGAATTGTAAGTTTCCCGCAAACCTTGCAGCACGCGCTCGTCGAGCACGTCGGTACTTCCAGCCACTAGGGCGTAAGTAGCATAGCGCAAGTAGTAGTCCATATCCCGCAAACAAGCCGCGTAACGGCGAGTCGTGTAGGCATTTCCGCCCGGACGGATCAGTTCCGGCTGTTCAGCAAATAGCTGGATACCAGCTTGCTTGACAATTGCCGCAGCATTGCTGTTAATCGCAGCCGCCGCCTGTACCCGTGCCGTGCCCGTTGCAAAATAAGATTTCAACCGATCGATACCATCTCGGTCTAAATACCTACCAGCAACATCATAGTTTTCAATCAGGCTAGTCACTGCATCGCGCATAAGTTTCTCTCCCAAAAATCTTTATCAATACTTTGCTATCTGAGACAGACCGCCTATTGTAGACTACTACAAATCGGCGTTTGATTAAGATTTGAGATAGGATTTTCACGAAGGGTAGTCTATCCGCGGCAAACTGTCGTAAAATTTAGCCGTTTGCCTGGTATCTTCAGCCGAAAAATAATCCACAGGGCAAGAATCTCAAACTGCCCGGCCGCAGTGGGCCGCTATTTCAAAATTTTGTAGCCATAGATACAAAATAGTGGATACTGAAGGCCTACGATCGCCCAAACAGTCTGAAATCGGCCGATCGCCAAGACACAACCAATATCAGGAGTAAGTCATGTTCCAGACACCCCAAGAAGCCTTAAACTACATAAAAGAAAATCAAATCCAGATCGTTGACCTAAAGTTCATCGATATGCCGGGGATCTGGCAACACCTTTCCCTGTACCACGACCAAATCGACGAAACCGCATTCACAGACGGCGTACCCTTCGACGGTTCCAGCATTCGGGGCTGGAAAGCCATCAACGAATCAGACATGACGATGGTCATCGATCCGACCACCGCTTGGATGGACCCGTTCATGGCAGAACCGACCATCAGCTTCATTTGCAGCATCAAAGAACCTCGAACCGGCGAACCGTACAGTCGCTGTCCGCGCACCATTGCCCAAAAAGCCATAGACTACTTGCTTTCGACCGGTCTCGGCGATACAGCATTCTTTGGCCCGGAAGCAGAATTCTTTATTTTTGATGACGTTCGCTTCGACCAAACCCAAAATTCCGGCTACTATTACGTAGATTCGATCGAAGGTCGCTGGAATTCCGGCAAAGAAGAAGCAGGCGGCAACCTCGGTTACAAACCGCGTTACAAAGAAGGTTATTTCCCAGTAGCACCAACCGATACCTCTCAAGACATGAGAACGGAAATGCTGCTGACAATGGCAAAATGCGGCGTACCCATCGAAAAACACCACCACGAAGTCGCCACCGGCGGTCAATGCGAACTCGGTTTCCGCTTTGCCACTTTAGTACAAGCCGCCGACTACTTGCTGACTTACAAATACGTCATCAAAAACGTCGGCAAAAAATACGGCAAAACCATCACCTTCATGCCCAAACCGCTGTTTAACGACAACGGTTCCGGGATGCACGTTCACCAGTCGATTTGGAAAGACGGTCAACCTCTATTTGCAGGCGATCAATATGCTGGTTTCAGTCAAATGGGACTGCATTACATCGGCGGCATTCTCAAGCACGCACCGGCACTTTTGGCAATCACCAACCCCACGACCAATTCCTACAAGCGTTTAGTTCCGGGCTTTGAAGCGCCTGTAAACTTAGCTTACTCTCAAGGGAATCGATCGGCATCAGTGCGGATTCCGTTGTCGGGAACCAACCCCAAAGCTAAGCGGTTAGAATTCCGCTGTCCCGATGCGACATCCAACCCCTATTTAGCATTTGCAGCTATGCTGTGCGCCGGCATTGACGGCATCAAAAATCAAATCGATCCGGGCGAACCTTTGGACGTAGATATCTACGACCTTTCCCCTGAAGAATTGAGCAAGATTCCTTCGACTCCCGGTTCCTTGGAAGGCGCTTTAGAAGCTTTAGAAAAAGACCACAGTTTCTTAACTGAAACCGGCGTATTTACCGAAGACTTCATCCAAACCTGGATTTCCTACAAACTAGACAATGAAGTCAACCCGATGCGGCTGCGTCCTCACCCCTACGAGTTTGCTCTCTACTACGACTGTTAGAAAATTAATAATTAAAAATTAAAAGTTAAAACTGGTAATTATACCATTTTTAACCTGTGATTTTTAATTAATAAGAACGCCGCCTTTAAAAGCGGCGTTTTTTTCGAGTTTAGAACTTCTGGATCAACGCCCACACTCTCCCGTTACCCGACACTATCTGGGCAACGCTGTTAGTAGTAGCACCCATTGTAGCGTCAGAGACATCTTCTACAGCCCATTTAGTTGCTTTCTCATCAACAATAAACAAATCGTCAGAGGTAGTGCCTTCCTGAACCCGATATATCTTATTCAAAATGAAACGCTGTCGCGCCTCAGCTTTTGGTATGCCCGTAACTTCATCAGGATCGATAGAGATGGCACTGCCTTCTTTTAATGTACCTTTTGAGTTGCTTAAATTGCGATCGTCCCTTTGAGCAACCCGCACGCTGTGAATCTGCAAACCAGGGTCAGTCTCAGAGATATTTGAGACAGCAGCTAGCGCCCCACTTCTTTCCAAACCGAGAACCGCTGCAAAAGCCGTCAAAGTTAGCAAAAGCTTGAAATGATTCACTGTATTTATGCTCCTTTGTTTGTGAGGTGCTGCACTCATTCTAAATTAGCAATTAGCAATTAACAATGACCAAACGATGTCCGATATTTTTGTGATGATCCGCAATCAGAGTAACGTCGCCATGACTTCAGTTGATGGTATTGCGTTTGTCACTTTACTGACTCAAGAAGGACGAGTGCTGGCCGAGGAGATAGTTGATCTGTTTGAGGCCGATGTGAATTTTGATAACTTGAAGCAGGGAAAATATACTGTAGTTGTCAGGCACGAAGGCGTTGAACCTCGATCGGCAACCTGTAGTGTTACAATCACCGATGAAGATAAAGTAATCATGCTGACATTTGTTTACTTGGAGCTAGAACGGGTGCTGCTCCGCATTCAAACTTCAACCGAAGAAAGACTATGACTGTGAAAGTTACTCCGCCAAATTCAATTAAAATGTTTCGCTATCGAGTACATTTCTTGGCAAAAGACCTCTGGAGGGAAAAAAACCCGGTTTGTCGGATGAATCTGGCTTTACAGTTAGCCGATGTGGCGACAACTCTGGCTAGGTTGGAAGTAGAAGAGGCGCGAAAATTTCAACAAGAGTCTGCTAGTGTTGAGGCTTCCGACTCGACGGAAACTGAAAAGTTTTGAGTGTATGAGGTTGCTGTCTGTGATCCCCGCAAGCCTTGCGTGATAGCAGTTTAAAAAAATAACGTAACTGTAGAAAAGCTCCAAACCCTGATAGTCATCAGTCATTTTTAATCTAAAATCTAAAATCTAAAATGGTATGGCTCGCAACTCAAAACTATTGTCATTTGTTGAGCTAGTAAAAAAATTATCTGTATAAAATTGAATCTCCGTGCTAAACAATAACTTTCTGCCTTGCGAGGTAATTGGTTGTCGAAAAAAGTGCGTTACACTTATATAAGTATCTTTACAAAACAACACAAAAGCATGACTGTTGCCTATCCCCGCAAGCTTCGCAACGCAATGGGAGCGCGCGAAATTTTAGCTAATGTAGTGCGCGATCGCGAAATTCACCTGATCACCCTCAACCGCTACCGATTTAGCGAACAGCGCAGTTGCAAAGACCTCACCGACGTGATCGAACAGCTAAACGGGCAACCAGCCGAACTCGTGCGCGACCTTTCTCGGCACATTTCCGACGAAGCGCGGCACGCCATGTGGCTCACCGACTTGCTGGTAGACCTCGGCCAAAATGTGGGAACGCCGCCAGGAGTCTCCTACATTGACGAATTTGAAAGGTTGTATGACAGCGAACAACAAGACCCTACCAAAAACCGCGAAGACTTTGTAATTTCTTCCCTCGCGGCGATTAACGTCACCGAGAAGCGAGGATGCGAGTATTTCGGCGCGCACATCCACGCCCTCAAACAGGCTCCCCAAACCGCAGAAAACATCAAAATCCGCGAAACAATCGAAAAGATTTTTCCAGAAGAAGCTGGTCACGTCCGCTGGGGCAATCGCTGGCTGGCCCAAATCGCCGACAAAAGCCCGGAACACCGCCAAAAGGTGGAACAGGCAAAGCGCAAGTATATGGCGATCGAACAAGCAGCTTTTGAATCAGGAATGGATATCATGCTGGGGGCAGAACTCCGCCGCGTCACCCGCCTCGTGGATATTGCCAACACCATGCCGATGTGGGAACGCCCGCAATACCTGATGGAACGCTTACCCAGAACCCTGCTGGCCCCGGATCTGCAAATGACTAGAGTCGATGTAGCTCAGCGCGCCTGGAACCGCGACCCGCAGGCATTTGTGGAGAAATTGGTTCCCATGTTCCTCAACGGCTTGAATACCATTGAGAAGAAGCCGGCGACGGCTAAGCCCAAGACTTAAAAACGATCGCGAACCTGGTTGAAACCGCTTTGCAAGTCAAACTTGCGTCTGCCTCCGCAAACAAGCGAGATATACTGGTTCCTTGGCATAGCCTCGGAACCAGTTATTTAAAATCATAATTTTAAGCTTTAGCAAGTAAACTGATTATTGGAATAGTTTTCCATCTAAATATAATTATGACTACCAGCGAGCCGAACATACAAACAGCTTCCGCAGAAAGCCTCTCAAGTGAAAGTGCGATCGCCTCCGAGCAGGTCGAAAAAGCCACAGCCGTCACCTATGCAGAAGAAATTGAAACTGTCATCGCCAGCATGGCTGTAGACCAAAAAGTGATGGTCGGTCAAAGTGAAGCTGGCGGACATCTTTGGAAGTTCAAGTACGGCAGTGTTGAAGTGTTCGTGCAACTCACGGGCGAAACCGAAGATGATACTTTGACTGTTTGGGCTTTTGTACTGCAGTTGCCAGCGAAGAATGAAGCTCAATTAATGCGGAAAATCCTAGAAATGAATTGGCTGTCTACTTTGGAATCTCATTTTGCCATTGTTGACAATAAAGTTGCGGTAGTATCGACTCGGACGATCGCCGAAATCTCGACCGGGGAAATTTCCCGGGTTATTACTATTGTCGCCACCATCGCCGATGACAACGACGACGTACTGCAAGCAGAATTCGGTCAGTAGTCATTAGTTAACAGTTAACAGTCAACAACTAACAGTTAAAAGTTAACAGTTAACTAATATGCAGGCCCGGCGATCCAAGCAATAGTGATTCCCAGCCCCAAACCTACAAGCACTTGAAAAGGAGTGTGTCCCAGCAACTCTTTCAGGCGAGCCTCATTAAGGTTGTGATCTTCCTCAAAAAACTCGTCAATAATTTGGTTGAGGATGCGAGCTTGCTTGCCTGCGGCTTGGCGGACGCCTGCTGCGTCGTACATCACAATAATTGCAAAGATCGCAGCGATCGCAAAGTCCGGACTTTCCCATCCCATCGTTTGTCCCACTCCTGCAGCCAAAGCGCCCACAAAAGACGAGTGAGCGCTGGGCATTCCCCCCGTTGTTACCAAATACCGAAGATTAAACTTGCGATTTTTGACCAACTCGATCGGCAGCTTCATGATCTGAGCCGCCAGACAAGCAAGCAAAGCAACCACGAGTATATGATTGTTTAAGATGCCGCTGCAAATTTCCTGCATAGTATTTGGTATTTCTAGTTACTGCGGCTGGTAATAAAATCGGCGATCGCCAGCAGCGGTAGAGCTTTGCTCCCAAACACTGCCAATTGAGCCTTAGCATCAGCAACAAGCTGCGAAGCTTGGCGCCGAGACTCCTCAATTCCCCACAAACTCGGATAAGTGACTTTTCCTGCTTGAACATCTTTGCCAGCAGTTTTGCCCAGTTCTTCTTGGGTAGCAGTAATATCCAGAATGTCGTCAATGATCTGGAAAGCCAGCCCAATATTTTGAGCGAAACGAGACAGCCGCTGCAAATCCGCAGCCGAGGCCCCAGCTAGAATTCCCCCACAAACTACGCAAGCCTCTAACAGCGCCCCTGTTTTGTGAGCGTGAATGTAATTTAAAGTGTCCAGCGAAACATCTGTCTTTCCTTCCGATTCCAAATCAACCACTTGACCGCCTACGAGTCCAGCAGCACCCGATGCCCGCGCTAAATGGGCGATCGTCTGCAACACCTGCTGGGGGGGTACGTTCTGAGTTTTAGTGGCGATAAATTCAAAAGCATAGGTCAACAAACCATCGCCAGCCAAAATGGCGATATCCTCGCCGTAGACTTTGTGGTTCGTCAGTTTGCCACGCCGGTAGTCGTCATTGTCCATTGCTGGCAAATCGTCGTGAATCAGCGACATCGTGTGGATCATTTCCAAAGCGCAAGCTGTCGGAATTGCCATAGATGTAGTGCCGCCGGCCAGTTCGCAGCTAGCCAGACACAGGATCGGACGCAGGCGCTTGCCCCCCGCTAGCAGCGAGTAGCGCATTGCTTCGTAAATTTTCTCTGGGTAGATGACCGGGAGTGCACTGTCGAGAGCTACCTCGATCGCCTCTTTTCGATTGACTAGATAAGTAGATAGGTCGAAAGAGGATTCCGGTTGGGACGAACCCATTTCTGTTGCCAATACCATCCCTTGCTCTCTTGTACTGAATAGTTATGTGGGATATTGTGAGCCGTTCAGGTCGCATCGTGCCGACTTTTACGGCAGTAGTTGCTCGAACTCCGAGCATCAATTAATCATTCTACGGGTGTTGTTGCACAGAAAATCTTTGAGTTTTGATAACTTTGTCAAATTGCCAGTCAATCTAAAATTTACAATCTCAAATCTCAAATCCGCTGATTTGTCTGGCGACTTCCAAAAACCGCTGCACCGCCGCCGTTGGATCGCTGCGCCAAATTAGGGCGATCGCCACAATGCAGGTTGATTCTGGTAACGCTTTGTAAACAACCCCGCTGCGCTGGAAATTTTGCATCGACGCCGGGACTATCGCCACTCCCATCTCGGCGGCTACCAGACTCACAATGGTTTGCATTTGAATGGCTTCTTGAGCTGCGATCGGGCTAAAACCTGCTTGTTGACAAAGACTGACGATCGCATCGTACAACCCCGGAGCCTGGGAACGGGGAAATAAAATGAACGGTTCCGTGGAAAGTTCGCGTAATTCAAGATGCGTGCGATCGGCCGCCGGATGCGTTTCTGGCAATGCCACGATCAGCGGTTCTCGAAAAACGATTTCAGAATTTATCCCCTCTTCCTCAACCGGAGGGCGCACGAAGCCGATATCAATTTGTCCGAACCGCAGCCGCTGCAACTGTTCGTTTGTCGTCAGTTCGTGCAGTTCGAGCTTAACGGCGGGACACCGAGTGCGAAACGCCTGCAAAATCGCTGGAACCACGTTGTGTGCTGCCGAACTCACAAAGCCGATCGTCAATTGTCCGAGTTCGCCCCGACTGGTTTGTCGGCCGAGTTCAATTGCTCGATCGACTTGCTGCAGAATTTTCCCGGCCTCCTCGAAAAAAACCTGTCCCGCAGCCGTTAAATGCACCGTCCGCTTGGTGCGGCGAAACAGTTGAAACCCCAACTGTGTCTCCAAATGCTGTATTTGTTGGCTCAGCGGAGGTTGGGCAATATGCAGTTTTTCGGCTGCGCGAGTGAAATTCAGTTCCTCTGCAACTGCAATGAAATAACGCAAATGCCGAAGTTCCATAGCTCCCCAATCATTTATATTTTAAAAGTATAAGTGGTTAGTTAAACATATATTGGACATTAATGATGATATTTCATACAGTGATTAATAGGCGACATTGAGAATTAAACAATGGCTAATTTGGATATCAAAATTAGAGAAGCAGAGCTGGCAGATTTGGAACTAATTCTTGCTTTTACTTCGCAAAAATCAGAATTCGATCGAGTTCCACATCTTTTAGAAGCAACAGCAGATAAATTGCAGCAAACGTTGTTTTTCCAGCCTCCGCTAGTGCGAGTATTGTTGGCGGAAGTTGCCGACACAGCGGTAGGGTTTGCGATGTTTTATGCTTCCTATTCAAGCCTGTTGGCGCAGCCTTGCCTTTGGCTTGATGATTTATTTGTGCAAGCTCCTATGCGCGGAATGGGAGTCGGTACAGCGCTGTTAAAATATTTGGCACAAATTGCTCAGTCCACAAATTGCGGGCGTATGGAATGGACTGTTAATACTGGCAATGCGCCGGGAATTGCTTTTTATGAAAAGCAGGGAGCGCGCATTTTGGAAAATATTAGGGTTTGCCGAATCGAGGGAAGTGCGATAGCCCAACTAGCCAAGAAATAAGTTGGTTGGTTTTGTGAAGAAGGATTTTTTTTAATTAACCGCAGAGACGCAGAGAACACAGAGAAAGAGAACAAAGGTTCAGGGTAGTTATCATGGCACAAGATTCTTGGAATACAAGTCTTTACGAACAACAGCACGCTTTTGTGTGGCAGTACGGCGAATCGCTTTTGGAGTTACTTGTTCCTCAATCTGGAGAACGTATTCTAGATTTGGGCTGCGGTACGGGACAGTTAACTGAAAAGATTGCTCAAAGTGGTGCTTTGGTGCAAGGTATTGATTCATCTTTGTCGATGATTTCCACGGCAAAAGTTAACTATCCTCACATCAACTTCGATACAGCGGATGCGAGGAATTTTAAAGTAGAAGAGCCGTTAGATGCTGTGTTTTCTAATGCGGTTTTGCATTGGATTAAACAGCCGGATGCTGTGATTAATTGTGTGGAAAAAGCGCTGAAGCCGGGAGGGCGTTTTGTTGCTGAGTTTGGCGGTAAGGGGAACGTAGGGGCGATCGTCCGCGCACTTTTGAGTGTTTTGTCAGAAATTGGCTGCCAGGAGCCTGAAGCGCTTAATCCTTGGTATTTTCCGAGTATTGGCGAGTATGCTGGGCTTTTGGAAAAGCAGGGATTTGAGGTTAGTTATGCCGTTTTGTTCGATCGCCCGACTTCCCTAGAAGGCGGCAGCGCGGGTATGGTAAATTGGATTGAAATGTTTGCTGGCGAGTTTTTGTCGGGGTTGTCTGATGATGTGCGATCGCAGGTAATGAACTCCGTTGAAGAGCGTTTGCGGCCGGCGCTGTACCGCGATGGTAATTGGATTGCAGATTATCGCCGAATTCGCGTTGTTGCTGTCAAAAATTCTTATTGACAAATATAAGGCTTCAAATCGGGGAGATTTGTAGCCTTCGTTCACTCAGTATCCCCATCGCGCCGCACGTTAGTCTCAGCAGTTATTTTCTTTTCCTATTGTAACTGCGCTTTTGTGTAGAGCCCCATCAATTTTCCCCTGCCAAAAACTTACGACTCAGGCTTTTCGGATGTTGAATTTTACAGTCATATTTGTAGGGGTAAGCCGGCCCAATAAAAAATATTGTTGGCATGATACTTAGCCTCAACCCAAATAGACTTTTCCTTAATAAATAATAATCTAATCTGGCGCTTCCATAGGGAGCCGGAAGCAAAAACGAACTAACACTTAAAAACATAGCAAATGCTACAAAAGTTATGCTCAAAGCGTTTAGCCCTTCTCGCTAGTGCGACCAATTTCCTGCAGCAAGGTGCCCCGCTAGCCATTTGTAAATTTGCTGATAGCGAAAAACTCGATAGGGAAAATGTGCGATCGTAAATTCGTATCCGCAAACACCGCAACAACTCGGTTTCATGGATAAACCGGGTTGCTAAATACAGACCTTAGTTTAAATCTGTTCTTCCCCTTGATTAAAACGCTGAATTCCGTGATTTTCCTCGACTTGTAAAATAGCATCATTGGGAATATTGAGGAGGCCTGTAAATGAATTTTGACTTATTTTCAAAGCTTGTTCCTTATTTTTGTGTTCGGCAAGTTCTCGCTGTAAATTGTCAATAGTCTGTTGAAACCAAGCGGCTTGTCTCAGCATTTCTTGTTCTGAAAAGTCCAGCAATTGCATCAGAGTAGCCACTTGATATTCCAGTAATTGGGTTTCGCAATTATTGTTATTTGTAACAAAGGTGGTAGGGTTTTCTGAATATTCAAAAACACTCTTTTCGTCGGGAAGGGACAATGCTGTTTTGACACTAAGTGCCAAATTTTTAAACATTTCAGCCCTGCTTTGGGGAATTTTAACTTTCAGGAACATCATTACCGCAAACAAACTTCCTGACGGCAGAAGTCCCCCAAACCCCAAGACAGACTTGACATTGTAGGGAATAATTAAAGAATTTTGCTCAGGAATAAAGGGGCTGCCTTTTGCCTCTGATACATAAAAAATATTTAATACTGCCGGCTCTAATTGCAGGAACCTTTCTGGCTCAATTCCGAGGAATGTAGGAATGTCTAAACCAAACTGCCGGATTATTTCCGAAATCGCCGGCATTTGAGCCACTAATTTTGTGCAAACTAATGGAATAGCTGTATTTTGTGCTGCTGTGTGCCGAGAATTCCACTGCGGTTCTGTGCCTGCGGCTGCTAGCAGAGTCCAACATTTCATGTCGGCGGCGGGGGAATTGCCCTTCATCAAGCGGCGGGCGGATTGTTGCAATGAGTCTTCTAATTCCCCGTAGGGATGAGTTTTGAACAAACGCACTAAGGCACAGGTATTTTCTCCAGTTTGCGAATCGCAAAAATGTTGGTAAATATAGTTAACAATCTTCTGGCTGGTGGCTTCCATACTAGCAGTATTTCTACCTAAGTGGCGCAGGACTAAGCTGCATTTAGCCATGTCTTGCGGGGTAAATAAGGTAATATCGTACATGAAAAAATGCTCTCTAAGAGCTCAAACACTCTTGTTCATTTATCGTTAAGGCCGCTACCGCATCCGGAATCCTACTGAGAGTTTTGAACAAAGTGTTAGGTAAAATGTGTATAAAATTTGCCGGCTAAATGCAGCAGTTGTATGGCAGGATACAGAAATTAAGATTAAAGAAAAAAAAATCTATCCCCTAGCGTAGGCCACAAGGACAGAAAAGCCGATGTATTTTTCTTGAAAGGATTTTTTACGAGAACTCCTCCAGAGGAATTAAAGAAACGGGGTTCTTCACCGGATATGCCTCGCGTTTTACAGGGCATTTTCGTAGATAAAAGTCGGTTTCTGGGTAAGCCATATTCACCGAACTCCTAGAAACTCAAGCTGCAATTTTTGTGGCGGACGATCGCACGCCGATTAATCAAAAATTGGTAAAATTTCGGCAGTCTTGGACGCAGAAACCGGGTTTGCTTACAGAGAAAAAACCCGGTTTCCTGGGTATTGGTAAGTAGATGGTGTGTTCAAAACTTTTAACCACCCCAAAGAACTCTACTCAGCAGGTTGAGACTTTGCTTCCAGGGCATCTTTAGCAGACAATCCCTGATCTTGAACGCCAAAATACCACAAACTAGCAGCAGCTTCGGCGCGAGTCACCGATTTCTTCGGCTGAAACAGAGTAGTAAAACCAAAAACGCGGCGAATATTCGCCAAGTCTCCATTGTTAAAATCAGCTAAAACTGCCCGCGACGCCTGGGAATCAATCTTAGAAGCATCTTGAAAACCCCACTTTTCTTTCACTCCGTCAATGTTAGCTGTCGGTAAAACTTGACGACTATCTAAAGGCACTTTCCAGAGAATCATTGTTTCGCGAGTTAAAGGTGCATCCGGGCGAAATTTCACATCTTTACTTTCACCCGAAAGCGAACTTGGAATTACACCGGCTTCTGCTAAACCTTGAATTGCTGAAAAATCGGGGTCTGTTTTGGGTACGTCAGAAAAGGCTGGTTCGCTAGAGTCTACTGCTAATCTAATTTGTTTGGCTTGACGGCTAGCATAAATCTGATTGTTAGCTGCTACTAACCAGCGGGCGTATTCGCGGCGAGTGACAATTTTGTTGGGTTTGGGCAAAGTGCTGGCTGTTTCTAAATTAGCATTTTCTGCCGATCGCACTTTCAGCACTTCCAACTGACTTAAATCAGCTATATACTGCCGCAACTGTTGAGGAATTTGGGTATCTAGTTGGCTAACTTGTGCTGATTTTGGCGAGGCGGATGGCGTTGGAGTAGTTCCCTCTGAATTAGATGGAGTTGGTGAAGCGGTTGGAGATGCGCTAGACTCGGAATTGTTAGGTTGGGGACTGGCGGCAATTTCGGGGCTTTCTTTGCTGTAGTCGATCGCAAATTCTGTAGAACCTCCTACTTTCTGAGTAGGAGAAAGCGACACAGTTACCCGTAAATTATATCGCGTTGCTACCAAAGAACCTTGTCCCTCGGCGGTGGGGCGGCTGACTATTTCCCAGTTGCGACGCCCAAACTCTGTGGAGTAAAAGTTCTGAATCGAATTAACAGGATCAGTGCTTTCCCAGCGCAGCCGCACATTTTTTTGCGACGGATCGGTTTGCCCACCAACTTCGATTAACTCAGCATTAGGATAGAGTGGAATCTCTGTCGGGAAATCGGGAGGAAGTTTGGCGGTAGAGTTTGTCTCAATTGCTGTCGCTGATGGGGGGGAAGAGAAAACTACTGGATTTTGTTTTAATTTCGGATCGGCGGCTAAAGATTCTTCGAGTGCCTTGCTGTTGGGGCTGTTTGCACAACCTGTGACAGCAGCAAGCAGACACACAGCCAGCCAAGTATTTACAGTAGCGAGTATATTGGTTTTATTGGTTTTATTGGTTTTAGATCGTCCTTGAGAGTTGCCTCGCCGTTGAGTAAATATAATATTCAGCATAAATCCCCCCTTTGCGGATATATTTCTAGGCTAGCGCAGATCGCTCAGGCAAATATATTTTTTACCCAAATGAAATTTTTGTATTTACTTCTAGTTACTGCTACATTACTTTCATACCCGGTCAAGTTTGCCCGTCCCGCTGCATCTCAACCAGCCCCGCTGCGGGCAGAAATTCAGACGCCAGAGTGGCAGCCATTTTGCTCAGCGATGGGTCAGTTTGCGATCGATATGCCGGGAAATCCCAAAATTAATTCCGAAATTTTTTCCAATCAAATTATTGCTCATACATACAGATCGAACTTAAAAAACAAAGAAACTTATTTGCTTCAATACTTTGACCTAGATTTTCGTCTGACTAACAATAATATCAATAATATCAGAATAACTTTAAATAATGCCGTAGATTTTTTCGTCGTGGCAGCGAATGCTAAAGTCTTGCAAGTGCGGGATATTTCCCTCGGAGGCTATCCGGGAAAAGAGTTTGAGTTTCAGCCGCTTTCCCCCACGGAACCTGTAGGTGTGGGCCAAGTTTTTTTGGTGGAAACGCGCGTTTACGGGCTGGTTGCCACTACCCCTGAAGCAGAAAATGCTCAAAAATTTCTCGACTCTTTTCGTTTGTTTTGAAGCCGGAGGTTCGGCAACGAGCAGTGTATGGGATGAACGGATTTAATGGATGGATGTTGAGGGAAGAAGTCCCAGGTTCGAGCAGCAAGGCAAAAATTAGTTGGGAGTGGCATTGAATTTATTAATAAAGCTTACCTTTTTAAACTTGGTTTAGAGGAAAATATTGGCTTTGGCAACGAAAAATGGCTCCATCTACCGGGTTTCTGAGGAATAATGCGGTCAGAACTAATTAAGTTAAATGTGACTTAATACCTTATTTTGTTTTTTGTACTCTATCTAACGGCATAGATAAATTTTACACCCGTGGAGCGATGTAGATACTTCCTCAAGTTTATATATTTGATATAAGGATTTTTAAATCGCAGAAAGCACAAGTAAAGATGCTATCTTGCTCCATCTGGCTCCCCTCTGGCTCAACGAAGTCAGGGAAGTCAGGCTCATCGAAAGCTTACCCGGAGGGTATTAACATATTATGAACAAACTAACACCCATTCTCCTCAGCGGCATCCTATTATTTGGAGCTGCTTGCAGCGAGGGGGCTAAAACTAGCTCTGATGCTCCTAATTCTACCACAGAAAATACCACCAGCCCCCCCCCAGCGGACACAGTTCAAAAAACTCAGGGTGACGCAACGAGCGATATTCGCAAAAACCAAGCAAATTCTGATATCAGGGCCAGAGAACAGCGCAACAATGTGACGGGTGGCGATGCCATAAGAGCCGATGGGGATCTCCAAAGTGAAGTGCGCTCCAAGTTAGAAGTAAACATCACTAAAGGTCAGCTAACTGTTGACGCAAAAGATGGGCTTGTCACCGTAGGTGGCACAGTTCCAAATCAAACTGATTTAGCTAAAATTGAGCCACTAGCTAAAGAGATTAAGGGTGTCAAACAGGTGAATGTTACTGCTGTTGTCGCCCCCGCTGCACCCGCATCGCCTAGCAGCAATCAATAAATTAGCAGGAAGAAGTCCGAGGCAAAGAAGGGAAAAGGATGTAGTTATCTAGGAGAGAAGTCTGAGGGAAGAGGGAAAAGTTTGGCATTGTAAGATTGCTGGCGGATCGGATTGCAAGGCTTAGGTGACTCTCTAGGGACAGCGGGGTTTTAAGTGAAAGAGTTTAAATTGAATTTTAAATTGACGCACTCAAAACTCGCGCAATACCTGCAACTTCCCCTTCCCAATTTCCGATTTCCCATCCCCGAGAATTAGTGGGAAACCAACCTGAAGATAGAGGGGGAAGTTATTCCCACCGACCGATGAAAATTGTTGGGAAAAAATGACTAAATGTGATTGATGGCAGAGCATAAATTCTGTGGTTGTGTAAAAGTAGTATATTTTTGAGGACAAAAAAAATGGCTTTAGGTCAACATAAGCGAGCTGTAGGAGCATTTTCTAATTACCGAGATACGGAACTAGCCCTGATGGAGCTGCAAAGTACCGGGTTTCCGATGAATAAAGTTTCGGTAGTTGGCGAAAATCTCGATCGCAGCGAAATTGCGGGCGCTAGCACTGGTACTGGTAAGGGTACCGACGACAAAGTGGGCGGTGGCGCAAAAGCAGGTGCGACAGCGGGAGTCGTGACGGGCGGTTTGATTGGGTTGCTCGGAAGCATTGGAGCGCTGGCGATTCCGGGAGTGGGCCCGGTGATGGCGGGGGGCGCGATCGCAACTCTGCTGGCAGATACTGTAGTCGGTGGCGCGATTGGGGCAGCAGCAGGCGGGTTGGTCGGCGGTTTGGTCGGCTTGGGAGTTCCCGAAGCAAAAGCTAAAGCTTATAACGATCGCGTTTCGCGTGGAGAATATTTGGTATTCGTAGAAGGAACAGATGCCGAACTTGCCACAGCCGAAGGAATTATGACCGTGCGGGGCATTCAGGATTGGGGCATTTACGATGTGCCGGCAGACACTGGCCGCAGAGCTTCGGGCCGCCAGAAGCGCGCCGTGGGAGTATTTTCAACCCGCCGCGAGACGGAACACGCACTGGGAGAACTGAGAACTGCCGGTTTTGACATGAATCGGGTTTCGGTCATCGCTAAGGATGCTGACTCTAAAGGGGACATCGCAGGCATTGACGTGCACGACAGCGCGGACAACAAATCTGATGAAGGGGCCACAAAGGGCGCACTCACAGGTGGTACTTTGGGCGGTTTGACAGGCTTGTTGGTAGGTCTGGGCCTAGTGGCAATTCCGGGAATCGGGCCGATTATGCTGGCAGGAGCCTCAGCTACGGCGATCGCCACTACACTCGCCGGTACGGCTTTGGGTGCGGCAGCAGGCGGCTTGATCGGAGCTTTAGTCGGTATGGGAATTCCCGAAGAGGAAGCTAGAGCATACAACGATCGCGTGGCGAGAGGAGATTACTTGGTACTGGTTGACGGCAGCGAAGCAGAAGTCGCTAGAGCTGAAACCATCCTGAGCCGGGGAGGCATTCAGCATTGGAACACCTACGACTATAATCCCAGCGTCGATAGTGCTCGGGCTGATTACGGCGCTCCTGGGGCTCCGGGCGTTGATACTACCGCTGATATTTACGACCCCAATCAGGGCGTTACCCACCACCCTCGGGTTTAATACTTCAGACTTTGTTTGGGGATGGTTTCTACTTCCTGCAAAGTAGTAGCACTGGCGCACTCGGATTGTGGAAAGTGATCCAACCCACAGAGGCGAGCTAGCGGTTTTACGCTTCGTCGGTAAAATTATCTCAAAAGTCGGCTTTTTCTCTGAAAGCCGGCTTTTGTTTTGTTCTGGAAACTTAAAAAAGCTACCTGTCAAAAGTTTAATTTTGATTAGGGGTTCAATCAGTGAGCTGGGCTTTGCGCCCGAGGATCGATCGGCTCCCTGAAATTTTACAGCAGAAATTCGCAGCGGTTTTTTAGTCTGTAACACTCACTACTGCTAGATTTTAAACCTCGCAGTATTATCAAATTTAATGACCTAAATTACCACAGATATTGCCCAGTTAGTCAAAGAGCGACTATCTTTAATTATGGGTAGCTAATTTGAGCAACTTATACACGTGAAGTAGCCAGTCCCGCGCGCCGAGTATGGCCTGCAGTGGTCGGCAACTATTAGAATAATATTGTCGTCGCCTTCCCGCAAGACTTAGGCTGGTCATTGCTTGGCTGTAGCAGCTCAATTGCTGTTGGCAAGACCTGCGGCATGAATACAGTTTTTCTGGGAATGTCTCAGGGAAGCATTTGAGAAGCCCAGGAACAGCTTTTATGTCCGGGAGCGCGTCTGGTGTCGAGTGTTCTGTAAATTAGAACCGCAAGCGCTCATGGATCGAGAAAACATTAACAGCAAGCACAGCAGCGCGAGAATACGGGAACGACTCGCGATCCATTTTTTCGCGCCATCTCAGGCTCAGCACAGCGTATTGCTTGCTTCGCCGACGACTCGCTTAGCACTCCGAGGGAAACAGCCTTCCTGTTGGTTTTCACTGGCACGGAGCACAGTGGGGGGAGATGACACTAGCTGAGCTGGCCTGGGGCTGTCGTCCGGGTTCCTCGAAGGTAGAAAGCACTTATTTAGAAGGCATTAGGGGTTGAAGCTCCGATATCTTCTTTCTTGATTGCACTCATAAATTCGATCGCCTGTACTGGCAAATTTTCGGGTGAGAAGGCGACGCGGATGCCACCCGCAATACCCCAAATATTCGATCGACTTTGACAAGATCGATCGACAACTTCTCGGTATTTTGGTAAAGAGTTAGCAGGTAATATTTAGTGGTTAGCAGTTAGTATAAATCCCACTAACCATTAACAACTAATATCAACCGCCAACTAATTACTAGCAAAATAATACTTACAGGACTTACATGTGGCGAGAAACGCGGTTTTTTTCATAACTTCCGCGCTAGCAAACCTCAGATCATACCAGAACCAGGTTTATTTTGGTAAATTATAACTACGTGAGTAGGGTGATGGTAGAAATCAAGCAGTTTCGACAATTGTTAATGTGGCAGTATTAGTTTAAAAAACTGACTGGCAAACACGATAGTACAAACTTTCACACAACATAGAACATCGAGAAATTAAGGAAACTCACTCAATTTTTTTATGAATTTCACTGAACTTTTAAGTGCCGATGAACTTTTAATTAGACATAGAAACGGGGAACGAGATTTTCGAGGGGCTAACCTCATTGCAGCTCATTTGAGTGAAGCTAACCTCAGTCGAACAAATTTGAGCAACGCTAATTTGAAAGGTGCCAATTTAATTAGAAGCAAACTGATTGGATCTAATTTAAACGCCGCCGACTTGAGCGGGGCTAATTTGTCTAAGGCGAAATTAATTGAAGCTAACCTCGGGAGTTCTAGTTTAACTGGAACTGTGGCGATCTCCGCAGATTTTAGCGGGGCAAATCTCAGCGGAGCAATATTGTCTCAGGCTGACTTGAGCAAAGCTGTGATGACGGGAGCGAGTTTAGTAGGAGCTTGTTTGCTAAGTGGCTCAAAACTAACTGAGGCTAATTTGAGCGGGGCGACGCTGAGCCGAGCAATTATGAGCGGGGTTGACTTAAGTAGAGCAAATCTGACGAGAGCGATTCTCAGCGAGGTAGATTTGACCGGAGCGAACCTGAGCGGAGCAACTTTAACTCGGGCTTATCTCAATCGCGGAAATCTCAGCGGCGTCAATTTGGTTGGGGCCTCTTTGAGCGAAGCAAGTCTGCGGGAGGCTTCTATTAGCGCTGCTAATTTGAGCGGTGCTGACTTGAGCGGTGCTGACTTGCAATCGGCCAATCTAAATGGCTCTAATTTGAGCGGTGCCGACTTGCAGGGAGCTAATTTGAGTAAAGCTAATTTAAATGGTTTGATTCTGCACAATGCGGATTTGAGGGCTGCGAATTTGAACAAAGCTTCTTTGCGGGGAGCTAACTTGAGCGGTGCGAATTTGGCAGGTGCTAGCTTGCTGGAAGCGGATTTGCGGGGAGCGAATTTGAGTCACGCCAATTTGTCGGGAGCGGGTTTGCTGCTAAGTTCTCTGACAGGGGCGAATTTGACAGGAACTAATTTGTCGGAGGCTAATTTGATTGGGGCGAGCTTGAATGTTGATAATTTGAATGAAGCAGCTTTGGGCGGGGCGATTTTGCCGAATGGAGCTACTCACAGCCGGGATTGATAAGTTGATTAAGGGAAAATAGTTTTGAGTTTTAAGTTAAATAATCTTTAATTTAAAACTCAAAACTTTTGACAATAAAGAATTCAGGAGTCAGGAGTCAGAATTCAGTTATCGTTTGTGGGTGGCGGGTTTAATACGTTATCTGCGATCGACAATCTATTAAAATTCGGACTCAGCTATGCAGTCTCAGAGGTAATTTCAGCATTGCTTTGACTAACTCATTCGCTTCGACACGTTTTGCAACATGATGTTGAAACCCAGCAGCAAGAGCTTGTTTCTGATTAAAGTCTCCAGCATAAGCAGTCAGGGCGATAGCCGTGCAGTTCCACAATTTGACGCGCGATCGCCAGCCCCAATCCCAAACCCCTAAATTTACGAGCATAGCCGTCCATCTGTGGCATTTCGATATCATATCAATTCCGCCGCGGCCAGAACGATCGAGCTTTGGTTTTTTAGCCACCAAGGAAAACAAGAGATCGCTTTAATCAAAGAAGGTTGTTTGATTCAGAACAAGGCAGCGCTGAAATAACCAGAATTCGATTAGTAGCCTGTGCCTGTGAGACAGTTTGAGGGAGCATCTCAATATTTGTAAAAACACTTCTTCTGGCTCCTTCGTTCTTCCTCCTCGCTCCTTCTTTCTGACTCTTTCCTCCTGGCTCCTGGCTCCTGACTCCCAACTTCAATTTATAGCTTGGCTGCAAAAGTTGAGATCTTCCCCAGTTTTGCCCCAGTATACCGTCAGCGGTTGGTGATGCGTACTTCTCCTCATCTTCATCTTTCTTTGTGAAAGATACTTGCAAAATTTTTGACATCGTGCTAACGTTAAAAGGTTTGAGACTTAACATCAATAGAGGTAAAACCCCGCAGAATGAAACAATTGGGAACCCATCTGGTCGCTGATGCTTGGCAGTCTCCTGGAGACCTGCTCAACGATCCTGAACGTATCCGCCGCGCTATTCTCGATGCGATCGAAGCCGGAGGAGCTACTCTCATCGATTTGTGCGTACACCAGTTTAGTCCTCACGGAGTGACAGCTACTGCTACTTTGGCAGAGTCTCATATAGCGATCCATACTTGGCCTGAACACGGTTATTTTGCTGCAGACTTATTTTTCTGCGGAGCCGGCGACCCTCACCGAGCCATGAAGGTGCTACAGACAGCTTTGGAAGCTAAACAGGTAAAACTCACTGAGTTCACGCGCGGTTTCGAGCCTGGGGTGGGAATCGTAGGTTCTGCTTGTGAAGAGCAGTATGCCCCTCGTTCAGTAGAAACGATTGCTGCCAGAGGATGATGGCCAATTAGCGTAACTTTGAACAATTTATGCTAGGTTTTGTTTAAAATCCCACGGCTGGAGTCGTGGGATTCTTGTTGGAATTTACTTTTTCATTAATAAAGGGCGGACAACTAAATAACCTGCACCGAAAGCTGCAATCACAATCAGAAAAATTGCGATCGCCAACCACAATCCACTTAAATCTGAGGTTTTTTTGAGTTGAGGTCGGACACGGTAAGGAGTTTCCTGCACCTCTGTAAATAATTTTTCGGGAAGTGGCTGCGGCATCGAGGCGGCTGTTGGCTCCGGTTCCGGTAATGGGAAGGGGAAAGCCACTGTCTGAGGTGGTTGAGGTATGGCAGAGTTAGTCTGCGAGGTTACAGGTGGTGGGGGCGGAGGTTGAACGCTGAAATTGAATTTGACTGACGGCATTTGAGGCATCCCTGTCTGGGTGACGCTCTGAGCCGAGTTGACTACTTGCTGTAACTGTTGGGATACTTGAACTACTGTTTCTACTTCTCGCCGCAGTTGTTGATTTTGTTGGACTAATTGCTGATTGTGGGTTTTGAGGGAGTCCACCATCGCTTGGGCTGCTTGCAGCTCTGCCGTGACTTCTCGATAGAGGGAAATTGGTACTGATGGAGAGTAACTATTTGAGTTTTCAGGGGAAGTATTGTCAGATAAGGTAGTATTTTGCATAATTGTAGATGGCGAGGGTGAACTTGTTTTAGTTTAGCCTGAGAGTATTTGCAATTAGATCGATCGCAACACAATTCGTCAAGATATTTGTTACAGATATTGAAGGTAAATTTAATTTAATGTTACAAGTTTTTAGTCAATGGCTATGAACAACTACGCACCGGAACAAACTATGTCGCAAAAGTCAAGCACCGAGGAAATGAAATACGGCGAACGCCAGATTTTGGAAGGGGAGTTAATTACTTTCCCGAATCCGCGAGTCGGGCGGCGCTACTCGATTAACATTACGTTGCCGGAGTTTACTTGCAAGTGCCCATTTTCTGGCTATCCAGATTTTGCGACAATTCACGTTACTTACGTGCCAGACGAGCGGGTAGTAGAGTTAAAGGCGCTGAAACTTTACGTTAACAGTTATCGCGATCGCTACATTTCTCACGAAGAATCGATCAATCAAATTTTAGACGATTTTGTGGCAGCTTGCGCGCCGCTGGAAGCGACGATTAAGGGCGATTTTTCGCCGCGGGGGAACGTCCACACCGTGATTGAGGTGCGGCACCAGAAGTAGGGTAGGGCGGGTATTAAGCTGGTGTGTCATTGAGATTTAATTGCGGGGTGGCGTCGAAGCGCACCCCACAATAGTTTTAAGAAATAGGATTGTTAATAAAATTAGTAAGTAATGGTAGGGTGCGTCAGGGCAGCCCTCTCAAGGTAGTCAAAAAGTCGTTCAAACGCTGAAAATATCCTAGTTTGTAGGGTGTACACTGGCCATCGGTTGAGTTTGTCGCCCACCGGAGAGTACCGATTGACGGACGTTTCAGCGTTTGGATTTTGAAACCAAAACTCCGTATAGTAATTTTTATTACTTGAAATTTGAAAAATCAGAACGTGAAATAGTGGTTTTCTGCTTTTTCTAAGTTTCACATTAACCACCTCGACATATCTGGCAAGACGCACCCTACAAACTCAACTAATCTTGTTGATATTTATCGTTAGTGTAAGGTGCGCCTAGCGCACCCTACGGTTAGCTTTGACTTGCAACAGAAGTCGGGGCGATCGCACTTTTTTCCTCTGCGGTTTTCGATTCTGCCAACTTGTCCAAAATCTCCACAACTTCTCTTTCAAAAGTCACCTGAGCGCGATTTGTCCGCCCGCCGACGTATAGTTTGCCGTTTTTTTCCAAAGCCCAAATCTGCGAGTGAGACAGATAGCTCATCAGCACGCTAAGCATCAACAACCCGAAGCCAGTATAAACGATCGGAATGCCCGGATCGGCTTTAATTTGCAATCCCGTACTGCCTACAACTTCGTCAATTGTCAGCATGACTCCGTTAACTTCTACCGCGGTGCCGGCGCGAACTGTAGTTAACAATTTGCCATCAGTACCGTACACTAACATTGTTCCTTGCAAGTCTTTTGCTAGCAGAGAAACTCCCGCACTCAAATCTGGTTTTGTGGGAATCCAAGCACCCCAAATTCGGCCTTTACCTTGAGTGTCTAGCTGAGCCATTGGCAATTGTAAAACCGGGCTTTTGTTGAGGCGAACTCGCACAGCCGCTATTGCCCAATCTGCTTGATAAAATGTGACTCCCCGGTATCTGAGGGGCTCGTTAACGTGAATAGTTTTGCGATCGACCTCTTGGCCTGTTTTGTCCAAAACTGACAGGTCAGAGTAAAATTGGTCGATTCCGCCCTCGGGAGTATAATCAATCCAGAACCGATTAACTCGCATCGACCAATCCTTCGGTATTTGCGGCCCGGCCCAAGGCCCCGCATCCAAGATATTCTGCACCTGAAATGTTTCGCCGCTGGGAACAATTTCTTGACCTAGAAATCCCGTCATTGCGCCCCATATCGACCCAGCTAAAATAATTAGCATACTGGCGTGAACAATAATCGGGCCGACTTTGCCAATTATTCCCTTGCGAGCATAAACTTTTTCGCCTTCTCGAAATATGCGGTAGTTTTTTTGCTGCAAAAGTGGTTCTAATGAAGTTAAAGCAACTGTTTCTAATTCCGCACTCAGAGCTAATTTTTCAAACTGCTTTGGTTCTTCATAAAATTTCCAGCGGCGGGCGGCTTTTAATGCGGGAAATTGTCGGGTAAATGTACAAGCTGTTAAGCTGCTGCCGAACAAAATTAGGATTGACAAAAACCACCAAGTGCGGTATACGTGGTCAAGTCCTGCAATTAGCACAACTTTCCAAGTTAGGAAGCCGAACAAAGCGGGGTGTTCTGGATAGTTAGATTGGTAAAAGGGTACTGATTGGCCTTGTTCGATGACGGTTCCAGAAATGCTGAAAAATGCGATCGTCAGCAGCAAGATAATTGCTAGCCGCAAATCTGCTAGCACCGGCAAGATTTCTCGCTTGAAAAACCTTTGAGGGGCAGTCGCCCAGTTTGAGAGTTTTGATAGAAATACTTCTTTTGATGTCATTGGTAATTATGAAGGAAGTTCGGCAAGGGATTTTGTAACGGATGGAAGGAAGTTCGGCAACGGATTGTGTAACGAATGTAACGGATGGAAGAAGGGAGAAGGAAGAAAAAGGACGGAAAAACAACAGATGAAAAAATATTATTATTTTTATTGAGAAAGTCTCAATCAATTTTGAAGTCTTTCTCTTTTCTTTCTTCCTTCGTGTTCTTCCCGTCTGCGCGGTTCGTTTAAAAAAAAACTTAATTCACGCATTCCGTAGTGATTGCTATATCTCTAAATAAGGACTGAAGTCCTTACTACAAGCATTACGCGGGAAGGATTCGGGAAAGCAGAGAGAAAACGCCAAATCCTACTAGCAAAACGCCGCTAACAGGCGTAATCCAACTCGACCACCGACGTAATTCTAACAACTTTTTAATGCTGGCAGTAAAAGTACCTGCTATAATCAGCGGAGCGACGTAGCCAGCAGCATAAAACAGCAGCAACACACCACCTAAAACTGTATCTCCCGTTTTGGAAACCCAAGCTAAGAGTGTAGCTAAAACCGGCGTGCTGCAGGGAGACGCTACTAAACCAAAAGTTAAGCCCAATAAGTACGATCGCACGCCCGCCGGTAAATCTTTCGGCACCCACCCCACAGCGTCGAAAGACGGCATTTGTAAGGGTAAAGCTTCGAGTAAATTCAGCCCCATTAGAATAGCAATAATGCTGACAAGAATCGGTAAACCCAGGCCAATTTTCCCATAAACTTGTCCGGCAAATGATGCTACAATACCCAAACCCGCCAGGGTGGTGGCTAATCCCAGGGAAAACCACGCAGACTGGGCGGCGGCTTGCAGGCGGCTTTTTGCTTCGTATCCGCCGATGTAGCCGATCGTGATCGGCAACATTGAAAGCATACAGGGCGTTAAGCTCGTTAGCAACCCTGCCAGAAAGATGACTCCGACGCTGACTAGACTGAGGTTTGTCAGTTGAGTATTTACTAAATTATTAGCAAATTGTGCGAGTTCGTAAAGTTGAGTTTGCAGGGTTTCCATCAGTCGATTTTAGATTTTAGATTTTAGATTTTAGATTTTAGATTGACTCCACAGCCGATCGATTTTAGATTTTAAATTTTAGATTTTAGATTTTAGATTGACTCCACAGCCGATCGATTTTAGATTTTAGATTTACTCTACAGATGAATCTGGGAGTTTAAACTAAATATCTAATATTTTTGCTCTTCACGACTCCTGTCGGGGGCTGGTATCCCTAGGCAGGTGACTTCAGGTTCGGGGATGTTCTGGCTTTGTTGAAAATTGTAACAGATGCGCGCAGGTTCGGTTTGAGATTTAAGATTTCAGCGAAATTTACTGGTTCGGAGTTAAAAGGTCGATCGCACCCTGGTTTAAATTAATATCTTGACAGCATCCTCAACAAGCTGTTGGCAACGGGCGCAGCTTGAGAGTTAAAAGGTCGATCGCACCCTGGTTTAAATTGATATCTTGACAGCATCCTCAACAAGCTGTTGGCAACGGGTGCCGCTACCCCAGATAATTCATTGACTGCGAAATCGGCCCTAAAGCCTGTTGTGGAAATTATTCAAGCAGACCTTAATTTTACTCTACTTTAAATTAAAGCCACTTTCTTCATTAATAGACCCGTCCGGCATTATTGCCCCTGCCAGCACCGCACCTCTGAGATTTGCTCCCGTTAAAATAGCGCCTTCTAAATTAGCATTGCTCAAATTCGTGACTTGTTTGGAACCTCGGAAAAAGAAGCTGTGCAAGTCAGCACCTGTTAAATTAGTGTCGGCCAAATTAGCATATTGCAAGTCAGCACCGTGCAGCGTCGCATCCGTTAAATTAGCTTCGGTAAGATTGCTTCCCCAAAGTCGAGAATCTAAGACATTAGCATCTTCTAAATTGGCGCGGCTCAGATTTGCCAAAGTCAGATTCGCATCCCACAACTTCGTGCAGTTGAAATTAGCTTCGGTCAAATTGGCTCGACTGAGATCCGTGCCTAAAATATCAGCATTTGCTAAATTAGCGCCGGTGAGGTCTGCGTCGGAAAGATCAGCATTTTTTAAGTTAGCACCGGACAAATTAGCGCCGCTCAAATTAGCGCCGCTCAAATTGGCTTCTTGGAGATTGGCTCCCCGCAAATCGACGGCGCTCAAATCGCACTGTTTCCACAAAAAACTGACGCACCAATTATCCTTTAATAGGTGACTCACATCCTCCCCATTCGCAGCCATCACAGGAGGAGTTAAGTAGAGAGTGAACAGGACGATCGCCAACACGGCAGCGAAGAAAGTTTTCAACCTCATAACTCTTTTCATTGACACTAATTTGCGCCATAAATTATTGATGTTTAATCCAAGCATAGCAAATAATCTGCAACTTTCCTCAGCAAGATTACTCTAAAATATTAGTGTAGTGAAAGGTTAATCAGGGCTGACGCAGGTACAAACTTAACTTAGTCAGTCTTAGACGCGCTTTGAGGTAGAAACCCGGTTGCTTCACAAATGCCTCGCTGCCAAACTAATATTTTTCCTAAAAACCTGGTATAAGATAACCGCAAGTTCGATCGAGGTTTGCCAGTGCAATATCGCTACAAAGTAATACTTGCTGCAGGCAGTTGCGATCGCTTTCCCAGGGGCATACCTGCAAACAATCCCGTCAATATGGCAAGAAAGAAACCGCCAAGCTAGCCTGAAAACCTTATATTTAAAGGGTTGTAGACGCATTTTTCCTAAATTGCGATCGTCATCACTAACTTAGCCCAACTTTCATCACACAAGTCAATACCCCAGCATCACCAAATCTCATCAAACTAATCACGTTCCTGAGACTACGGATATCACTGTCAGTAGCTGAAGTATGGAGGAAAATAAGAGCATACAGTTGAACACCACTCCTCCCATGCCTACTATCCCCCTTCTCCCAAGCCAATTAGTTGTCACAACTATTTTCAATTCGATCGAATCTTTGGGATTCACTAATATTGCAGGCGTATTTTCCGGGGAGCAAGCTGAATCCCGACAAGAGGCAAATTTAAAAGTTAGTACCAAAAAATTTTACACTCAGGGTTTAAAAAATCTCGAACAACAAGACTTGCACGGCGCTATTAAAAATTTTACAGCCACAATTAACATTAATCCGCAATTCGCGTCAGCTTACAACGATCGCGGTGTGGCCCGCTACAAATTAGGCTACAAGCAATCGGCGATCGAAGATTTAACTACAGCCATCGAACTCAATCCTTACCGAGCAAAGTATTACAGCAATCGGGGGTTTATGCTGACTCGTTTAAAAGATTATACTGCGGCGATCGCAGATTACAACTCGGCACTGCTGCTCAACCCCAATTTAACCCAAGCTTACTTTAACCGAGGTGCTATCCACCTGCAAATGGAAAATTCCCTGGCAGCACTAGCTGATTTTGAGTCCGTAATTCGCCTCGATCGCGATTTTGCTAAAGCTTACTTTAACCGAGGACTGACTAGATATAAATTGAGAGAGGTTCAGGGAGCATTTGAGGATTTTCAGAAGGCGGCAGGGCTTTTTAAGCAGCAGGGGAGAATGGATTCTTATCAAGAGGCAGTTTCTCAAATTACAAAGCTATGGTGTTAGTTGAATTTGGCAATTGGGAATAGGGAATAGGGAATTGGCTATTGATAATCAGGTAGGGTGCTCTTCGGTGCACCCTACCCTTATATTTATTGCGTGAGTCTTGTTAAAGTTAGCCAATTCTCAAGGCCGCGTCTCCGGGGGGCAAGTTATCGGCAAGGTAAGCAGAAGAAAAGTTAATTTCAAAAGCAGCATTTTGAACTGCTGCAGGAGTGGCATTTTGAACCACAGCCAAAGTAGCTCCTCCAAATTGAATGAGTGTGTTGCTGCCTGATTGGGTGAATGAGGTGTTGGATAAAGGGCTGGTCAAGCCAATACGATCGCCATCTCCCGGCCTAAAATCAAGAATTATATCGCTCGTCCCATCCAACTCCAGAATTTCACCCGTAACCCGAACAAACGTATCACTACCGCCACCGCCGATGAGAGTATCGCTGTCACTATCGCCGATTAAAACATCGTTACCATCGCCGCCGATTAAAACATCGTTTCCTCTGCCACCTCGCAAAACGTCGTTATCAGCATCGCCATTGAGATTATCGTCGCCGAGATTTCCGTTGATAATATCGTCGTCAACACCGCCGCTAATGGAGTCGTTACCTTTGCCGCCTCTGAGAAAGTCGTCGCCTTCTTCGCCCGTGAGGGTATCGTTGCCTTGGCTGCCGTTAATTCCATCACCATACGTGGCTTCACCGAGGATGCGATCGTTTGCGCTACCTCCCACTACACCGCCGGGATTTTGCTCATAGTCTTGGGGAGTGACTTGATAGTTGTTCGGGGTGTTGGCCAATCTGAGGGGTCGCAAAGGCAGATTTGCCAAATTGCTAATGTTAATGGAATCGTTAAGGAAATCAACATCGGTAATGATGCTAGAAACCCGACTCGGGACGATGCCGTCAACGACTTTTGCACTCGAAATGCGATCGCCCTGCTGCACCGCATTCACTGTTTCAAAGCCTTGAATAACATTGCCAAAAACAGCATAACTACCATCCAAAAATGGCAACTCATCCAAAGCAAAATAAAACTGGGAAGAAGCCGAATCCAAAGCATTAGAACGAGCCATTGCCACAGCCCCGCGAGTGTGCTGCAACTGCGGCGTCTGGGTTACAATTTGGTTGTAAACAGGTTGCGCGGCCCCTTGCGGCTTGATTTCCAAAGGAATAAAACGCGGCTGATTGGTATCCGGGTCAATAAAACTACCCGTTCCCAATTGACTGGCGGGAATTGTAGTATCTCTGCTGCGCGGATCGCCTCCTTGCACCACAAAAGGATCTGGCTGGCGCACAACTCGGTGAAACATCACCCCGTCGTAAATGCCTCGTTCAACTAAGTCAACAAAATTTCCCCCAGTAATCGGGGCATTAGTGCCGTCTACTTCGATCGTAACGGGTTGACCGTTAATTACCTGGACTACTATAGCTTTGCCTGTTAACGGGAGTGCAGCGCTCATGGGTAAATTGCTATTTGAGTGAGTGATCTTTGGGTTTTAGAAGCAATCCGCGAATTGCCCCTACCCATTTAATCAGAAAACTGTAAACTTGTCTTAAGTACAGTTCTACTTCTAAATTTATGATGTCCCGTCGCAAATTTTTTAGCACTTTATTGGCCATTTGTCTAGTTGTTCTAAGTTTCAATTTTGCCGCACCTGCATTGGCCCTCGGTGGCAAGCTTCCGACGGTAAATCAACCAGCGCCAGATTTTAGTTTGCCGACAAACAGCGGCGACGGACAAGTGTCCCTGTCGGATTATCGCGGTAAGTGGCTGGTAGTCTATTTCTATCCGAAAGACTTTACATCAGGTTGTACGATCGAAGCGCGGAGATTTCAGGAAGACTTGCCCAAATACTTGGCAAAGAATACTCAAATTATCGGTATTAGCGCTGATGATGTCGATTCCCATGCGGAATTTTGCGATTCTGAAGGTTTGAAGTTTCCGCTGTTAGCTGATACGGATGGTAAAGTGAGTAAAGCTTACGGTTCTTGGATGAGTTTTATCTCGGCGCGCCACAGTTTTATTATTGACCCTGAAGGCGTTTTACGGGAAACTTTTGTGAAGATTAATCCGGCGATTCACTCGAAAGAAGTGTTGGCTCGTTTGGGGGAATTGCAGGCTAACGGGTAATACCATTTTAAATTTTAGATTTTAGATTTTAGATTTTAGATTTTAATAATTGGGCATGGCTGATGAAGCTTGTATTTGTAGTGAGGACTAAAGTCCTCTGTATTTTCAGATGATTTTAGTCCTCACTACAAACGTTGTAAATCTAAAATCTAAAATCGGCTGTGCCACCATACTCAGTGAGAATTAAACTGGTTCTTGATTGCAACAGAATCGGAAGAAAATTCCTGCTCGGAAATTTTTCTATTTCTGCTAGCAAGGCGGCGTTCCGGGTCAATTCCCTCGAAGGTTGGCGGCAACCAAACTCGGACTACCAACAACACTCCCAAAACCAGCAAAAAAGCGCCTGTTGATAATATTTGAACCCAGGGAGTTTCCAGCACTCCCCGCACGATAACTTCTCGCAAAACAGATACTATACAGACTTCCACAGCCACACCTATCGAAACCCGCTGCTCTTGCAAGTAAATAATTAGCAGCCGAAATAATTCCACTAAAACTAATAAAAATAGAATGTCTGCCGTCACTTGCTGGAAATTCAAAGGAGGCAGCAGCGAGAAAAACATTTCTCGCAGTTCGAGTACCATGAAACAAAACAAACCGATACACAAAGAAATTACAATTAAATCTTGAACTGTTTCCAGAGCGCTGACTATTAGTTTCAGATTCAACCATTGCGAGGGGTGATTGATCTGGTTATTTGAACGGTTTTGCATAGACGGCTCCTGCAATCTGTTTGACTTGTTTTCAGCTTAAGTTAAAGTGAGCTTATCTTTGACAAAAAATCGGTTTAATTTATTTATAACCATTATAAAAATTCCCTCTGTTGACAATTTGCCATAAACTTTTATTTACCGCGCAGGCGGGTTGACATTTTGCCAAAGTTTGTGATACTCCATACCTGCTATTAGTAGATTTGACTCGTGAAAAGCAGAAGTCAAAATCCTAAAATGCTGCAACTGCTATAAAATATGAAAATTGTAAAGAATTATTGACCACAGCTTGATAAACTCAAGCTAGCGACTCTCGGCTTTAATCATAAAAAAGCCGGAAAGTTAGCCCAAAAACCAAAAGTAATCCAGAGAGGATTGAACACAATGGCATTTGAACTCGCACCATTACCCTTCGCCGCTGACGCCCTAGAACCAGCTCATATGTCGGCCAACACGTTTTCGTTCCACCACGACAAGCACCACGCTGCTTACGTGACCAATCTGAATAAACTGATTGAAGGAACGGAAATGGCGAGCAAATCCCTTGAAGAAATTGTCAAGGAATCTGCTAAAGACCCATCCAAAGCAGGCATTTTCAACAATGCAGGTCAAGTTTGGAACCACAATTTTTTCTGGAATTCCCTCAAACCGGGCGGCGGCGGCACTCCGACAGGAGCTTTAGCTGACAAAATCAACGCTGACTTCGGCAGCTTCGACAAATTCAAAGAAGAATTCAAGACTGCTGCGACAACTCAGTTCGGTAGCGGCTGGGCTTGGCTGGTTGTGGACAACGGCACTTTGAAAGTTACCAAAACTGCTAACGCTGACACCCCGGTTGCACACGGCCAAACTCCGTTGCTGACTTTGGATGTGTGGGAACACGCTTATTATTTGGATTTCCAAAACCGCCGTCCCGACTACATTACTAATTTCTTGGATAATTTGGCTAACTGGGATTTCGCAGCAGCAAATTTGGCTGCGGCTTAGTAGCATCTGAGTTTGAGGACTTTCGTCCTCACTACAAACCTATAAAGTTTGTAGTGAGGACGAAAGTTGTGATGAATGAGAATTATATTGATTCCGGTTGACGGTTGACGGTTGACGGTGAATCAAAAAACTGAAAATTGCGCGAATTATTTGTCGGCAGCTTGATTCGACTTTTTCTGGACGATGAAACGCGGATTTGATATCATTACAGCGCAGCCGGAATTGATATTATTTAACAAAACTTGCTATTAGCAAACAAAAACAGCTTTCAACATTCCTTCGCCTCGGTCTGGTTGGAGTTCAAATCCTAGTTTTTTACAGAGGCTCTGCATCTTGTAGTTGCTATTGAGAATGTAGCCGACGATCGCCTGTAATTTCTCTTCCTGACCAATTTGCAGCAGCCGCCTCAATAATTCTGTTCCTAAACCGCGCTGCTGATAGCTATCGCTAACGATCAGGGCAAATTCGGCTTCGTTTTTGCCGTGGAGTTTGCTCAGACGCGCTACTCCCAAAATCCGGTGTTCTGAGGTTTCCGGGTCTTGACGATCGGCTACTAACAGCATTTCCCGATCGTAGTCAATAAAACAAATCCGGGTCAAACGTTCGTGAGCGATGCGGTGCTTTAACTTTACCATGTGAGCGTAGCGCAAATACACGCTCTCTTCCGAAAGTTCTTCGTGGAACAGCACCATCAGCGGCTCATCTTCTGGACGAATCGGACGGATGGTGATGGGACGATCGCCATTAGTTGACCATGTTTGAACGTATTGCGTAGGATACGGGCGAATCGCGGGTGAAATGGCGTTTTCCGTTGTTTGCAGAACAACGCGGGCATCAAGAGCGATCGCACCTTCAGGAGAAACCAGCAGCGGATTAATATCAATCTCGGCAATTTGAGGTTGCTCTACAATCAGTTGACTGAAACGAACTAATAACTGTTCGAGTTTTACCAGGTCAATTGCCGATCGACCGCGCACTCCTTGCAAAGCTTTATAGATGCGCGTTTGCTCCATCATCCGCCGCGCTAGGGTGGTATTTAAAGGCGGAAGTGCCAGCGATCGATCTTGAAATACTTCCACTAATTGTCCGCCGGAACCAAACAGCATCACCGGCCCAAATTGTGGGTCGATACTGCTACCCAAAATTAGTTCATAGCCTTCCAAATGCACCATCGGCTGCACGGTTACGCCGAGAAACGCAGCAGGATCGATCGCCCTTACCCGCTGGGCGATCGCCTCAAAGGCACTAATTACAGCCTTAGCATCGCCTAAATTTAGTTTTACGCCCCCCACATCGGTTTTGTGAGTAATCGTCTCAGAATGCAGTTTTAGCACCACTGGATAACCGAGGATCTCGGCAATTTCCACAGCTTCGCGCTCGGTGGTGGCGATGGATGTGGCGATGGTGGGAATCCCATAAGCTGCGAGCAACTGCTTCGATTCGTATTCTGTTAACAAAGTGCGATCGTGTTTGCGTGCAGAAGCCACAATGTTTGCGGCCGCCGATCGATCGGGACACCAGACATCGCAATCAGCAGAGAGAGAAGGCGTTTCGTAGATAGCGCGCAGGTTGTACGTGTACCGCCACATATAGTTGAATAACCTGACGGCGGTATCGGGATAGGGGAAAGTCGGAATATTTGCCTGATTGAGAATTTGCGTTCCCGCTGACACTTCCACACCGCCCATCCAGCTTGCTAATAAGGGCTTTCCGAGTTGGCTGTAAGACTTGAGTTTTTCTGCGGTTTGGGTGGGATTTGTCATCGCTTGTGGCGTCAGGATGACCAGCAATCCGTCACTATTGGGATCGGGAGCGACCACTTCTAGAGTTTTGGCGTAACGATCGCTACTAGCATCGCCCAAAATATCGATCGGGTTGTGATGACTCCACTGAGGCGGCAAAAACTCATCAAGCTGCTGCACCGTCTCCGGTGCCAGATCTGCCAGCGCACCGCCGTCGCTAATTAAGGCATCAGTGGCGATCGCCCCTGGGCCTCCGGCATTGGTGACGATCGACAGGCGGTTTCCCTGCGGTCGCGGTTGCTTGGCCAGAATTTCTGCCATGTCGAACAAATCGGAAATCGTATGTACCCGCAAGGCGCCACAGCGGCGGAAAGCAGCGTTAAGCACGTCATCGCTGCCGGTCAAAGCTCCCGTATGGGAAGCGGCGGCGGCTGCTGCTGCTGCGGTACGTCCTACCTTGAGAATGATGATCGGTTTGTCGATCGCCACTGGGCGGGCGGCGGACAGGAACGAACGAGCATCGCCCATAGATTCCATGTACAAAACGATACTGTGGGTATGAGGATCGTCCCCGAAATACTCGATCAGATCGCCCCAACCGACATCGAGCATAGAGCCGATCGACACAAAAGCGCTAAAACCGACATTTTCTCCCAAACTCCAGTCTAGGATCGAAGTACAGAGGGCGCCGCTTTGACTGATGAAAGCGACATTACCCGGACGGGCGATCGTACCTGCAAAAGTAGCATTGAGCCCAAGCACAGGATTCATCACGCCGAGGCAATTTGGGCCGATAATCCGCATTCCGCCCCGACGCGCCTCGGCCATAACTTGCTGTTCTAAAGCCTCCCCAGCCGCACCAATCTCTTTAAAACCAGCAGAAACAATAATTGCTCCCTTCACCCCAGCAGCGATACATTCGCGGATCACTTGCGGCACCCCAGCAGCAGGCGTAGCAATCACCGCCAGATCCACTACTTCCGGGACGCTAGCAATGTCAGGATAAGACTTGAGCCCCAAGACGCTGCGGCGCTGCGGATTCACCGGAAAAACTGTGCCGCCAAACGGACTCCGAATCAAGTTCCACAGCAGAGTACGTCCGACGCTTCCTTCTCTCTCTGTTGCGCCGATTACAGCCACGGAGCGAGGCCCAAAAATCCGATCGAGCGGATGACGCTGTTCTTTCCAAATATCGTGAGCCGGATCGCTCGCAGTGCTTTGATTTCTTGAATTTATCTGCATAATACCCTACTTCAATTAATCAGCAATTAATATTGCTCGGCTTTCGATAACAATTACCGCATCCGATCCGAACTTTTTTTCTGCTTTTTCTTCATCTTCTTCGGGTCTTCGCGGTTCCTGACAAAAAATCTCATTGCGCGTTTCCGACCCACCCGCCCTTAAACAACATTTCGGTTGTCAAAGTGTTAGTTCGGGAACCCCTTTGGTCAGATATTCCTCAACAATTCACGAGGATGTTCTGCCTACTATCTATCTTAATTCTTCCCACGAAATTAGCAAGTCAATTTTTGTAACAAGTAGCGAACCGGGTAGTTAAAATATTGAAATTAAATATATAGTAGATGTAGTGGTCGAAGAAGAAAAGATCGATCGCTAACAAAAAATTGAGGTGAAAGCAAGCTATGTTTGCAGAATGGCACAGCTTTACTGAAGGCAACTGGACAAACGAAGTCAACGTTAGAGACTTCATCCAAAAGAATTACACCCCCTATGAAGGGAATGCAGAATTTCTCACAGCACCAACCGAAAAAACCCAGCAGCTTTGGCAAAAAGTTCTGGAATTAATGAAGCAAGAGCGCGAAAAAGGTGTATTGGATGTTGATACAAAAGTTCCCACATCTATCACGGCTCATGCAGCAGGATACATCGATCGCGACTTAGAACAAATAGTAGGTTTGCAAACAGATCGACCTTTGAAACGCGCGATTATGCCCTTTGGCGGAATTCGCGTGGTCAAAGCCGGTTTAGAAGCTTACGGCTATCAACTGGATCGGCAAACAGAAGAAATATTTACTAAATATCGCAAAACTCATAACGATGGTGTATTTGATGTCTACACGCGCTCGATGCGTCTGGCGAGACGTTCTGGTATCATCACAGGTTTGCCCGATGCCTACGGACGCGGGCGCATCATCGGTGACTATCGGCGCGTTGCTTTGTACGGTGTCGATCGCCTGATTGATGATAAAAAAACACAGCAAGAATCGCTCGAACTAGACGCAATGGACGAGGCAACAATTCGTTTGCGCGAAGAGTTATCCGAGCAAATTCGGGCCTTGTTTGAGTTAAAAGAAATGGCTGCTAGCTACGGCTTTGATATTGGCCGTCCGGCGGCAAACGCACGAGAAGCTGTCCAATGGGTGTATTTTGGCTACTTGGGAGCAGTGAAAGAACAAAATGGGGCAGCGATGTCTCTCGGCCGCGTATCGACGTTCTTAGACATTTATTTCGAGCGCGATTTGCAAAGTGGCGCGAGTTCCGAACAAGAATTGCAAGAACTGATCGACCATTTTGTAATGAAACTCCGCATGGTGCGGTTTTTGCGAACTCCAGACTATAACGATCTGTTTTCTGGCGATCCAACTTGGGTAACAGAGGCGATCGGCGGTATAAGCACTGACGGTAGAACATTGGTAACTCGTAACAGTTTCCGATTCTTGCACACTCTCTCCAACCTCGGTACTGCACCCGAACCAAATCTCACCGTGTTGTGGTCGGAAAACTTGCCGGAAAACTTCAAACTCTTCTGTGCGAAGGTATCCAGCGAGACGAGTTCGATTCAGTACGAAAACGACGACTTGATGCGTCCTCAATACGGCGATGATTACGCGATCGCCTGTTGTGTTTCTGCCATGCGAATTGGCAAGCAAATGCAGTTTTTCGGCGCGCGAGTTAACTTGGCTAAGACTTTGCTCTATGCGATTAACGGCGGTAAAGATGAGAAGTCCGGCGACCAAATCGCGCCGCAGTTCCCAGCGATTACTACCGAATATCTCGATTATGACGAGGTAATATCCCGGTTCAAGGAAATGATGGCGTGGTTGGCAAAAACGTATATCAATACGCTGAATGTCATTCACTACATGCACGATAAATACTGCTACGAACGCCTGGAAATGGCATTGCACGATCGCGATGTTTACCGGACAATGGCCTGCGGAATTGCCGGATTGTCTGTGGTGGCGGACTCGCTCTCGGCGATTAAACACGCTAAAGTTAAGGTGCTTCGCAACGAGCAAGGTTTGGCAGTAGATTACTCGATCGAAGGAGAATATCCCAAATACGGCAATAATGACGATCGCGTTGACAGTCTAGCCATCGAACTTGTGCAAAGGTTCATGAACGAAATTCGCCAGCACAAAACCTACCGCGGCGCTGTAGCGACTCAATCGGTACTCACGATTACTTCTAACGTAGTGTACGGCAAAAAAACTGGTAGCACTCCCGACGGACGTAAAGCAGGCGAACCCTTTGCTCCCGGTGCTAACCCGATGCACGGCCGAGATTCCTGTGGGGCGATCGCATCCTTATCTTCTGTAGCAAAACTGCCTTACAGCGATTGTCAAGATGGCATATCGAATACTTTTTCGATTCTACCGCAGGCCTTGGGCAGAATGGAGGACGATCGGACTAACAACCTAGTTAGTCTTATAGACGGTTACTTCCACGATGGCGGCCATCACATTAATGTTAACGCGCTCGATCGGCAAACATTACTAGATGCGATGGAACATCCAGAAAACTATCCCCAGCTAACAATTCGCGTCTCCGGTTATGCGGTTAATTTCATCAAGCTTACCCGCGAACAGCAATTAGATGTGATTAAACGCACATTCCACGAACGGGTATAGCTTCGACTTCGCTCAGCTACCAACCTAAACGCTGTCTGAGCAAAGCCCAAACTCAAACTTCGACTTCGCTCCGTTAACGATTTAACCGCTGGCTGAGCGGAATCGAAGCCCAAACTAAAACTTTAACTTGACGGCTGACTGAGCGGAGTTGAAGCCAAGCAAAATTCAAAACCAAATCAATGTCTGGAATTGGTCGCATTCATTCAATCGAAACATTTGGTACCGTAGACGGCCCCGGAATCCGGTTTATCGTCTTCACCCAAGGCTGTCCGTTACGCTGTCTTTACTGTCACAATCCCGACTGCCACAATTCCCACGATGGTAAAGAAGTAACCGTTGATTATTTAATCGATCAAATTACAAAATGTAAATCATACCTGCGGAAAGGAGGCGTTACAGTCAGCGGCGGCGAACCGTTGATGCAGCCGGATTTTGTCAGAGAAATCTTTAGTCGCTGTCATCAAATGGGATTGCATACAGCCCTTGACACATCAGGATTCTGTCTTTTAGAAGTTGCTAAACCGGTTCTGGAAATGACCGATCTGGTTTTATTGGACATCAAATCCTACATTCCCGAACTGTATTACAAAGTCACCAACGTTTCGATCGAGCCAACTTTAGCAATGGCAAAATATCTCAGCGAAATTGGCAAACCGACGTGGATTCGCTTCGTTCTAGTTCCTCACCTCACAGATGCCATCGAAAACGTAGAAAAACTAGCGGATTTTATTGCCAATCTGAACAATGTGGAAAAAGTCGAAGTATTACCATTTCATAAAATGGGAGAATACAAATGGGAACAATTAAAACTGGATTACGAACTCAAGGATACACCTCCAGCTTCACCGCAACTCGTGCAACAAACTGTTGAAATTTTTCACAGTCGGGGGGTAAATGCGATCGGAGCTAGCGGTATATAATAATTAAAAGACCGCGTTCACAACTCACCAACAATCTTGAAATTATCTGCGTCGATCAGCAGGTTCCCTACAATCAAAGATTGAGGCAATAATTTTCCCGAAATAAACATTAGGAAAAACAACATGAAAGTTACCAATGTAGATGAATTAGAAGCGCTCATTCAAAAAGTGAAAGCAGCCCAAGCTGAATTTGCCACCTACACTCAAGAACAGGTCGATCGCATATTCAAGCAAGCAGCTTTAGCCGCTAATGCCGCCCGCATTCCCTTAGCCAAGGCAGCAGTCAAAGAATCGGGAATGGGAGTCATCGAAGATAAGGCAATCAAAAATCATTTTGCCTCGGAAATGATTTACAACAAATATAAAAACGACAAGACTTGCGGTATCATCGAGTCCGATCGGCATTTTGGCTACGAACGCATTGCCGAACCCGTGGGAGTGCTGGCGGGAATCGTTCCTGTAACTAACCCGACTTCCACCACCATCTTCAAGTCTTTAATCGTGCTCAAGACGAGAAATGGCATTATATTTTCGCCCCATCCCCGCGCAAAATCCTGCACGGCTGCGGCGGCAAAAATCATCCTCGATGCTGCTGTAGCGGCGGGAGCACCACCGGATATTATTGGGTGGATTGATGAGCCAACTGTGCCGCTTTCCCAAGCTTTGATGCAGCACCCCGATATCAAACTAATTTTGGCAACTGGCGGGCCGGGAATGGTAAAAGCTGCCTACTCTTCAGGGCATCCGTCCCTCGGTGTCGGCGCAGGAAATACTCCCGCCATCATCGATGAAACCGCCCACATCCAAATGGCTGTCAGCTCAATTTTGCTCAGCAAAACTTTCGACAACGGCACGATTTGTGCTTCGGAACAATCGGTGGTTGTTGTGGATGAGGTGTACGATGCAGTGCAACTGGAATTTATCAAGCGCGGAGCTTATTTCCTGAATGCTGAAGAACGGGAAAAAGTGCGGCAGGTAATATTAATTGATGGTCGATTGAATCCCGAAATTGTCGGACAATCGGTGCAAAAAGTGGCCCAGATTGCGGGTTTTTTAGTGCCGTCAAACATCAGGGTTTTGATTGGAGAAGTGGATGGGGTCGGTAAAGAAGAACCCTTTGCTTGTGAAAAACTTTCGCCGATTCTCGCAATGTACCGCGCCAAGGACTTTACTGAAGCAGTAGACAAAGCTGAAGCGCTGATAATTTTTGGCGGACACGGACATACTTCTGTACTCTACACCGCCCCCCACAATCAGAAGCACATTCGTTATTTTGAAAGTAAACTAGAGACTTCGCGGGTGCTGATTAATACGCCTTCTTCTCAAGGTGCGATCGGCGATTTGTACAATTTCCGCCTCGATCCCTCCCTTACCCTCGGTTGCGGTAGCTGGGGCGATAATTCGATTTCTGTCAATGTGACACCCCATCACCTGCTTAATATCAAAACCGTAGCAGAACGCCGCGAGAATATGCTCTGGTTCCGCATTCCTCCCAAGATTTATTTTAAGTCGGGTTGTCTTCCTGTAGCTTTGAGGGATCTTGCAGGTAAGAAACGTGCTTTGATCGTGACGGATAAACCTTTGTTTGAATTGGGATTGACTAAGGAAGTCACAGATAGTTTGGAAGAAATCGGCATCGATCACTACACATTTTACGATGTAGAACCCGATCCTTCGCTGGCTACTGTTCGCAAAGGTTTAGAAATCTGCAATAGTTTCCATCCAGATGTGATTATTGCCTTTGGTGGTGGCTCGCCGATGGATGCTGCTAAAGTAATGTGGCTGATGTACGAGCATCCAGAAATTGAGTTTGAAGGATTGGCGATGCGGTTTATGGATATTCGCAAGCGGGTATACGAACTGCCGCCTTTGGGATCGAAGGCAATTATGGTGGCAATTCCCACTACTTCGGGAACGGGTTCGGAAGTCACGCCTTTTGCGGTTGTTACGGATGAACGATCGGGGATTAAGTATCCGCTTGCAGATTATGCTCTGACTCCGAGTATGGCGATCGTCGATCCAGAACTTACGCTGAATATGCCCCGGAAACTGACTGCTTACGGCGGCATTGATGCGCTAACTCACGCTTTAGAAGCTTATGTTTCGGTGTTGGCTTCTGAGTATACAAATGGTTTGGCTTTAGAAGCGATTCGTTTGCTGTTTAAATACCTGCCCAGCGCTTACAAAAATGGTGCTAACGATCCGAAAGCGCGGGAGAAAGTACATTATGCTGCTACGATGGCCGGGATGGCATTTGCCAACTCTTTTCTGGGGGTTTGTCACTCAGTAGCTCACCAATTAGGTGCAACTTGCCACGTTCCTCACGGTTTAGCGAATGCGCTGATGATTTCCCATGTAATTCGCTACAATGCAACGGATGTTCCGTTCAAACAAGCGATTTTTTCTCAAAACAAGTATCCTAACAGCAAGTGGCGTTATGCTCGAATTGCGGACTATCTGAATTTGGGCGGCGATACAGAAGATGAAAAAGTTGAGAAGTTGATCGCAGCGGTGGAAGCTCTGAAGCGTGAGGTAGATCTTCCTAGCACGATTCAGGAGGCTCTTGCCAGTCAGGGAATGAGTGATGATTTCTTTTTTGCTCGCGTGGAGGAAATGGCCGATCGCGCTTTTGACGATCAGTGTACCGGAGCTAACCCCCGCTATCCGCTGATTGAAGATTTAAAGCAACTTCTGCTGCAAGCGTATTCTGGCGGAGACACTTCTGAACTCAATCGAGTCTTAACCTTGGTGTAATTGGCGCGGTGCAATAGATTTCTCCAGAAAAGCCTGTCAATGGGGGACAGGATGCCTAACCTCTACTCCCCACAGTTTCTGGAGAAATCTAACGCAGGGCCTGGCTGTGAAAATAAACCCCGAAGCGGATTAAAATACCAAGTAGGGGTTGAAACATTTTGAAATTGTGTTATAATTTTAGAGGTAACTATTTTACGAATTTTGTAGTTTTAGTGGCTGTTCGCGCGATGACCTCTTCACCAACCATAGCACCCGTTCGATCGAGTCAAGTTACCCGCAAACCTTATCCCAACTATCGGGTAATAGTTCTTAACGACGATTTCAACACATTCCAGCACGTTGTGGAATGTTTGACGAAATACATTCCGGGGATGACGAGCGATCAAGCTTGGAAACTCGCCAACCAAATCCACCACGAAGGCCAGGCCACAGTCTGGGTTGGCCCGCAAGAGCAAGCAGAACTTTATCATATGCAATTGAGCCGTGCGGGGCTGACAATGGCTCCGCTAGAGTCAGCTTAACTTTTTTTAACTGACAGTTACAATACTTACTTTGAAACTTGCCAAAATGGCAACATCACTTCATCCTCTTGATTTAGATTATGGGTAAACAAGCCTAATCTTTTACTCAAGTAGGATAATTTTATGAATCATCCTTTTGATCTAGATATTGCTGATCTCGAAGCAATTGATTTGGATTTTGAAGAGACGCTAACTGATGAACAGGCCACCCGCATCGGAGGTGGATTAAGGGCTACCACTCTAGCTCTAGGTGAAGAAGGTGGTGGTGGGATACAGTGTATCTCAGCTCCCTGTCCGGGAAGTGAAGGAGGAGGAGGATTTCCTCCCAAGCCTATTCCCATTGACCCTCCAATGACCACTCTGGCTATAGGTGAAGAGGGTGGAGGACCTTACACAAAAGCTTGGTTTGAAGGCGGTGGAGGACCTCTTGATTGGTAATCTCATTCGTGCAGACAATGGTAGAGATTCTGCCTAATTCCTGAACTATTCCGCTTGTTTCTGTAATAAGACTTTCAAAGATTCAGCCTCATTCGTGTGTGTTTTTTCAGTGTTTTTTTCAATAAAAAAAAGTTGCAACACTCTCAAAACAAGTGATGCGACTTTTCATATTTGTACTTGATTGTAGCCTATTTTTTATTTTCAAAATTCCCATGAACATTTTAATTCTGGGTAACGATTCAGATGCTCATGCTGCTCATATAAAAGATGCTCTCACCCAAGCCGGTGCAGAAGTAGATTATTTAGATACCTATCAGTTTCCAAGACAGTTACGTCTGTCTTGGCAACCTGATACCCTGGTAGGGTGCTTGACGCTACCCGGAGGTCGCCAGTTGAATTTTCAAGATATTCACAGTGTATTTTGGCGCAATTTTTCCGGTGTTGGCGTTGCACCTTTAAAAGATGCAAATCAACAGCAAGTTGCATTGAACGATTCCATGAGTACAGTGCGATCGCTAATGCAAGCTTGTCCGGCTCGCTGGATTAATTCCTGGCAGGCATACCAATTTCATAAAGAAAAGCCCCTACAACTGAGTCTGGCAAAGCAAATAGGAGTGACAATTCCTGCAACTTTAATCAGTAACAATCCAGACCAAGTTAGGGAGTTTTTCCAATCTCATAAAAAAGTAATTTTTAAGCCCGTTTATGGTGGCGCTCATACCAAGTTGGTGACAGAGGCACATTTAGAACCTAATCGGCTGGACTTGGCTTTGAGTATTTCTCCAATCACAATACAAGAGTATATTCCTGGGACAAACATTCGCAGTTATGTGATTGGTGAATCAGTTTATTCGGCAGAAATTCGCAGTCAAGCTTTGGACTTTCGGGAAGATTTAGAGTCCGAGTTAATTCCGATAGATTTGCCAGACTCTGTTCACCAACAATGTTTAGCAATCTTAAAGGCATTTATGCTCGATTGGACTGCTATTGATTGGCGTCTCAAGCCAACGGGCGAGTATGTATTTTTAGAGGCAAATCCTAGTCCGATGTTCAGACATTTTGAGCGTCAGACTGGTTTTCGTATTACACAAAAATTAGTCAATCTGTTAATGTATTAACTGGGATTTAAGAGGCGATCGTAATTTTGCCAATCATCCCCGCTTCCGTATGTCCGGCTACCGTACATCGCAGGTTGTAGGTTCCTGATTTCATTGGCACAAACACCCATTCTGCCATAGCGCCCGGTTTAAGTTCCAATTCGTGAATCGCTCCTTTAATTTCCACTTTCCCAGCTTCAACTTTTTGAGTCCAACTCGCATCAGCAAAGTTTTTAGCAGTAAAATAATGTTTCTGCGAACTGGGATTTTTTAGCAGTAATTTATAGCGCTTGCCCGATTCAAATTCTAGCAAATTGGGAAAGAATTTGAGTTCCCCAGCTTCGTTACCTAAATTAATAGTAATTTCGGTGACAGGTTGCCGAGACAAATCACCTGCCGCACTAGCAATTGCCGCCGGCATCAAAATTGTACTAAAACATAAAATTAGCCCCAAAATCACCTTGAAAGTTTTTTCTAACCGCTGGCTGGGGTAGAATTTGGCTAATTGCCAACCGAGTAAATGGAGCATGGCTGTTCTCACTACTATTAACTGACTAATCACTAATGACTAATGGTTTAATTCGATCGCCAAACTTCATCCCAAGGCCCGCCCCCAACTTCCAAACCCGATAAAGAACTTTGAGCCTCTAAGATAATTCTAGAACGCTGCTTGCCATTTTTTTCGACATTCCCCCCCAACAACTCTCGCAGTTGCAAGCGCAATTCGCCGTGCGTCGTATCCCGGCAGCAAAAAGCCATGCCTTTTTCTGTAGGAGCTCGCAGATAAGTACCAGAACTGTTTGTAGTGCCAATTAACTCTATTTCAAACTGACTGTTTCTAGCCTGCATTTTCCAGCTTCCCCAAGGCTCAATAGTCCAACTAACTTGCGAATTCCAAGGCACAAATTCGTAAAATTTTCCTCGGTAATGCAGACAAATCATTGCTACCGATTCCATCCACCACAGCACGCCCCGCTTCCCGCCGCCAGCAGTTAAAGCTAAATCCTTTTCCCCTTGAAAACAATTGCAATTAATCCAAAACCACTTTTGGGGAAAAGCACCGCCCCAGTTTTTTTCGCTGTAAGCAGGAGCATCTTTAAATTCGTAGCGTTGGTCATTCCAATCGATCCAGCCCGTGGCTAAACCGTGAGCCATTAAAATTTGCCATCCAGGCTCAAATACGGGCAGAAAAGATAGCATTCCGGCTGTAGATCTCTGGATTTCCTCTGAGTTTCCCCAGCCATAAATAGGTTGAATTTCGTACTGCCAAAAACAGTGGCTGCCACTTCCCGGATCGTGCAGATAACCTTGATTCAAAGTAGCAGTAGCTTGATAGCCTTCTTCGACGCGGCTGTCGAATACTTGCGGCTCTAAATATTCGGGTTTAATTTGTAAATCTGTTTTGCCCCAATGTCCGAAAGCCAAGCCTTCTCGGTGCGCCCAAAACTTATTTACATCGGGGAAGGTGCGACACAAATAGCTATCTTTCGGGCCGAGAATTTGAGCTGCACCGCCACTGTAAGGTAGACCGCCTCTGGGGTCTTCGATGGAATACATGAATGCAAAGGATTGTCCGTGAATCGGTAAGGTTATTCGGTAGTACCAGCCTTCAAAAAAGCGCCGGGAACTACCGTCCCAGTGGTAGCCACTGTGGGGAGTTTCAATAGTTTTGAGTTTTGAGAGTGAATTTGACATAAAATTACCAATAGCAAGATTTTAAAAGTTGTAAATTGTGAGTTTAGGGGAGAGAAGCAGGAGGCAGAAGGGAAAATGCACTAATTACCCATTACCAATTACCCATATGATAGGTTATTAATTATGTCTTTAGCACTTTGGCGATCGCCCTTAGCTCGCGCGCTCCACCGCAACCGCAGTCTTGCTTTTGCTCGCTACTTGCAACTAGCGACTGTTCGGGCTACCGGGCGTCCGGCCAACCGCACTGTGGTGTTTAGAGGCTTTTTAGCAGATACTAATCAGTTAAAGTTTATTACAGATATTCGCAGTCAAAAGGCAGAGGAGATTAACCTCTATCCTTGGGGGGAAATTTGCTGGTATTTCCCGAAAACTCGCGAACAATTTCGGATTGCTGGAAAGCTAGTTTTGGTAGGGGCAGATTATCCAGAGGCAGAGTTTTGTTTATCCCGGCGCACAACTTGGCAGGAGCTTTCTGAGGCGGCTAGAGCACAGTTTGCTTGGCCACATCCGGGGGATGACAAAGCCGAGGCTAGTGCTTTTGATTCTGCTTCCCCAAATGCGATCGACCCGCTGCCTAATTTTTGCTTGCTGTTGTTGGAACCGGAAACGGTGGATTTTTTGGAGTTGCGGGGAGAACCGCAGAACCGGTCGCTTTATCGGCGCGACGGGGAGGGAAATTGGTCTGTGCGATCGGTTAATCCTTGAAAAAGAAGTCAGTAGTCAGTAGTCAGTAGTCATTAGTTATTGGTTATTAGTTATTAGTTATTGGTTATTAGTTATTAGTTATTGGTTATTGGTTATTTGTTGTCAGTTCCAATGCCCAATGCCCAATGCCCAATGCCCAATGCCCAATGCCCAATGCCCTGCGCGGGCCTTCTTCCCAATGCCCAATGCCCAATGCCCAATGCCCAATGCCCAATTCAAATTTTAGATGCCGCTGCCGTCGAAAAATTCTTGAATGGCTTTATCTTTTAACTTGCAGCTAGGGGTTGCAGCTAGTTGGGTTTTTTCGGCTAAGGCTACATTGCTGGCTTGGTTTAAAGCTTCTGATACTGAGTGGAAATTGTGGGAATTGGGAACAGAAGTTAAGGAGACAGATGCTTGAGGAAGCAAACTTTTTACTTGCTGTTCGAGGGACTCGATACGATCGAGCAAAGAGCGAATTACCACAGCTTCCGAATCCGGCAAACTGCCGTGTTCTAGGGGATTGACGCGCACTCCCGATCGATAGACGATGCGGCCGGGAATCCCTACCACTGTACAGTCAGATGGTACGTCCCGGAGCACGACGGAACCGGCGCCGATGCGGACGTTATTGCCAATTTGCAGATTGCCGAGTACCTTGGCGCCGGCACCTACAACTACGTTTTCGCCGACGGTAGGGTGACGTTTGCCGCTTTGTTTGCCAGTACCGCCAAGAGTGACACCTTGGTAAATTAGGGCAAAATCGCCGATAATCGCTGTTTCGCCGATCACAACCCCCATACCGTGGTCGATGAATACGCTTTTGCCGATGGTTGCCCCTGGGTGGATTTCAATTCCGGTCAAAAAGCGAGCAATGTGGGAAATCAAGCGGGGGATGAAGGGAAGCCCCAACACATAAAGCCAGTGTGCGAGGCGGTGCAGCACTAGGGCCTGAAGACCGGGGTAGCAAAACAAAACTTCCAGCCAGTTGCGAGCGGCAGGGTCGCGATCGAAAATTATACTGAAGTCAGCTCTAAGAGTCTTTAGCACTTTCGGAGTTACCTATTTTGGTTAAACACGCCACTTTCGATTTTACATTTTACTGGATGGGGGAAGTGAGCGGTTGATCGGGAGGGGGGAGAGTGGGGTAGAATTTGACGACATTTTATTGTGGTTAGGCCACAGCGTCGCTGCGTTCTATTCCTGTACTGAGATTGTATAGTTAGACTTGACTCCGGGTTCGACAGTACCTACCCAAATCCTGTAAGAGCCTGCTTGCCAGTCAGAATCAAGTATGCCAGCATCTTTATTCTGACCTATATCGTCTCCGCAGCGCACCGCATTACCGGGGCCTTGTACGAGTAAGGTTGTGTCCTTGCCTCCGCTGTTGACTTGGAGTGTGAGTTTTGAAAATTTTTGTTGCAAGACTATGATGTGGTCTGGAGTTGGGGTGGCAAAACCCAAACATTTGTTTTTGTGGCGATCGGCGTTGGCTATGACAGATAGAGAGTACGATCCGCCTGTGGAACCTCTCAAAACTGCTGTTGGGGCTGCAAAACCTCGCGATAAAGTTAAAGTGCCGAAATTGGCTGTTTCTGCTAAAACTGGTAGGGCGGCGATCGCGGCGATCGCCGCCAAGAGCGCACCGTTTTTGAAATTGGCTCGCTGATTAAACAACATGGCAATACTCCTCGGTCACAACTTAAAATCACAACTCAGAATTTACCCATCGCAGTCCCTCGAATACAAACTCTGGAGGAAGAATAATTTTTAAATTAGTTCAAAACCTCCTGGCTTCTCTTCCTTATGTCTATCAGGACAATCCCTGTACGATCGCGCTCGCTTGTGCCACTCGGATTTCTGCCACAGGCGCTCGACTCATATCCGAAATGGTACGGTGTCAAGATGATAAATTTGATACTCCTAGCCTTGCTGTTGGCGATCGGTTCCCTATTGACACAGGCCTTGGTATTGTTACCTATAGGTCTATCTGGCTGGCTCCACATCCCTAATTGGGTGAGCCTGGCCTTGATTTTTCTGGCTATTTCTTGGTGCTTGGGGGATTAGTCAACAGTCAGCAGTCATGAGTGAGGAGTTATTAGTTATTAGTCAAAAGTTAATTCTCAATAATGCCGCTTCCCCCAATGGTCAAGGCCCGATCGGCCCCGGTTTGATGATGTATACTTCACAATTGACAATCAGGAATCTAAAATCTAGGATTTGACATCTACCTATAGAATGATGCAACGACAAGTTTATTCGATCTCAGGATTTCACTCTTCTGACAAAACCCTGGGGGAAACTCCTAAAAAACAGGATCGTCCGATACACCGGGCGATCGTGTTAATGCTGGTGGCAACAGGTTTGCTGGGCCTGCACGCTAGTCGGCTGGTGGAATTGCAACTGATACAAGGGAAGCAACACCGGGAACGAGCCGAAAACAATCGCGTTCGCCTAGTGCCAATGCCGGCGAATCGCGGACATATTATCGATCGCAAAGGCAAGTTGCTAGCGGCAAACAATTTAGCTCGATCGGTATATTTGTGGCCGAAAGAACAAACGCCGGAAGAGTGGAAAGCGACTGCAGAAAAGTTGAGTCCGCTGGTTAAAATCCCAGCACCAGAAATTTTAAAAAAATTAAAAGAGGTCGATCCTCTATCCTACAGACCGGTGCGGCTCAAGCAAGCAATGCCGCCAGAGGTGTTTGTGCCACTAGCAGAACAGGTGGGACAAATGCGGGGAGTGGAAGTGCGGCCAGAAGCGAATCGCTACTATCCCGAAGGCAGTTTGGCGGCTCACGTTATCGGATATATTGGCGAAGCTACCGCAGCAGACTTGGAAGATCATCCCGAATATCCGATGGGGATGATTGTCGGTCAAATGGGCATAGAAGCGAGCTCTAACAAGAAGATTGCCGGAGTTTGGGGCGATCGGCTGATCGAGGTAAATGCCCAAAATCAAGAATTGCGGCTGATGGGAGAGACACCGCCCAAACCCGGTGAGGCGGTGCAGCTAACCATAGACTTGGAAATGCAAAAAGCAGCCGAAAAAGCCTTGGGGCACCGCCGGGGAGCAGTAGTGGCGATGGATGTCAAAACCGGGGCGGTATTAGTTATGGCCAGCCACCCGACTTTTGATCCCAATCTGTTTACGCGAAAAATCACTAAAGATGAGTGGGAAACTCTTCAAGATCCGGAAAATCCATTTTTGAATCGGGCCATGCAAGGCTATCCCCCCGGCAGCACCTTTAAAATTGTGACTTCCGTCGCGGGCCTGGAGTCGGGCAAATTTTCGCCGGACTCAATTCTCGGTACTTCGTCTTACATTACTGTGGGGGGAATTGATTTTAACGAACACAGTGGCGGTTACGGCGACATCGGCTTTCGGGATGCTTTGGCTTTCAGCAGCAATACATTTTTTTATCAAGTGGGGATTAGTACCGGGCCGGAGCAAATTTCTAAGTGGGGACACCGCTTGGGAATTGGCAAGGATACGGATTTGAATCTTTTGGGGCTAGGCGGCGGCGATCACGGTCAAATCCCGACGCCGGAGGAGAAGGAGAAACTTTATAAAGAACCTTGGTATGCGGGTGATACGGTAACGATGTCGATCGGTCAGGGGTTGGTGTTGGTGACTCCTTTGGAGGCGGCGGTGATGGTGAGTTCGATCGCTAACGGCGGCTATCGGGTGAAGCCTCATCTTTTGACTTCTATGACCGGCACGCCGGAGACTCAACGGGTACATACGGGGATGAAACCTTCAACAATTCAGGTGGTTAAGGAAGGACTGATCGCGGTGGTTGCCGAGGGTACGGGACAGGGGATGAATGACGGTACGATTCCGCTGACGGCGGGCAAAACAGGGACTTCCGAGGTCATCGGACAGAACGATCACTCTTTGTATGTGGCGTTCGGGCCTGCCTCCAAGCCGGAAATTGCGATCGCCGTGGTTGTGGAAAATGGCGGTTATGGTTCTGTTGCCGCAGCCCCGATCGCCAAAGAGGTATTTCAAGCTTATTTTGGGAAACCGAAAAAGGTGAAGCAGCCAGTAGTGATAAGTCCTTAGTTATTGGGCATTGGGCATTGGGCATGAGGAATGGGGAATTGGGGATAGTTTCTTCCTTCTTCCTTCTTCCTTCTTCCTTCTATCCTTTACATCCGTTACATCCCGTACATTGCTCGTTGCCGAACTTCCTTCTGACTAATTCAGCCGCATAAATATTGTAGCTTTGCGAATTCCTGTTATTTCTCCCGTACTGGTGACAGTGAGCGATCGCAAGTGATCGAACAATGGTCTTGCCGAAAGTTCAATTAACCTCAACAGCGGGATTTGTTTTTCCCAAATTGCCCTGCTGGAGGGCCAGTCTAAATAAAAATAGCCGTCGTTAGATGGCGGTAGCGGTTCAATGCTGGTTTGAAAATCTTGATTGGCAACTAAAGAGCCTGTTTCTGCTGCCTCTAGTGCTGCGTCCATTGCTTCTACTGAGGTGGTGAAAATTTCGTATTTGCCGACGGTGGCTCGGACTCCTTTTGCCTCAGTTTCGATCGCACTTTTTCTCTTATTTTCTATTCCATAATTTGGGTTCGTTGTCAACTGCGTCCAAGCGGTAATTTTCTGGTTTCTGAGAGTGAAGCTGCCGATGCTGTATTCTTTGCTGCGGGCAATTTCATCGAGTTTGTCGATCGCCTTTTTGGAATCGGGAGATGTTTCGGCGGCAAAAATCCAATCGGCACTATTTGACGAATTCGGAAGCACTGCTAAAGCGTATTCTCCTTGTACCCAGTCAAATATATCCTGGGGCAGGTTGACGCCCCAAACTTGCTGAATATCTGCGAGAGTGCGATCGACTAAATTTGAGACTTCTGCATTAGTGGAAACCGCCGATGACAAATCAGCCCAAAAATTCCTTAAATCGGTGCTGGCGACGGCGAAAGGACTGGCTGAGGGAATGTATTGTAAGGCTTGCACTGGTTCGGAGAGTGTTGGAGAAGCTGTGTTTTCTCGCGATGTCACTAAAGCAGTTTGAGCCAGCAATCCCCGTCGGTTGACTCCGACAGCAACTGCGAGGGAATTAAGAGAAACTTGGGGATTTTGCTCGGTTGCTGATTGCGGGAGATTGACAAATGCTAAAGCGATTCTGCCTTGAGTTAGCTGCTGCAAAGCTTTTTGATATTCCGGGGTAGTGTTGAGATTTAGGTTTGCTGATTCAACGTTATTAATTGCATCTCGAATCACAATCGGGCTATTGGAAAATAAAACAAAATTTTGGTTATTCCCAGAATTTAAATTACCGACGATGGCTGCTGTTGCGAAGCTGGATGGCAACTTTGAAGTCGGCAGAGAAAACGGGTTAAAAGGCGAAAGTGAAGCAGATTTTTTCTGGGTTCTTGGTGCTTGTTTATAATTAATTCTCACGCCTTTATATATTTCCGAATGAACTGTTTTATCGGCACGAGCTTGTTTGCCCCAGTAGGAGTCGAGAAATTGTTGGCTGCGATCGACATTTTGGGAGGAAACGGCCAGCAAAAACCCGGCTTGTTGGCCGTTGCTGCTGTCGCCATCGAAATCTGGCTTTGTGAGGGCGAGGGTAATTTCGTCACCTATCCAAGGTTGGATATCTCGACTGTAATCCAGGCCCGTATTGGCGAGGAAACTATTTTTGATTTGCTCAAATTCTGCGTGCGATCGACTTCTTTCTTCGGGAGTGGCAAAAACTTGTCGCAATGCTTCGAGGCGATCGGGATTTACCAGCATTGATGCTAACAAAGGTGCTTGTTTCGAGACAAACACAGCCGCAGCCGGAGTAGTTGTCGGCCCGCCAGCGAGCAAATTCAGGGGAGTTTGAGTTGTCAGCCAGTAAAAACCACCGGCACTCAAGCCTAAGAGTGCCAAGACGCCAGCAATGAGGAAAGAAAAGAACGATCGCAGCTTCATACAACAAGGACTAATGACCACAGTCTATTATTAACTAGAGTAGCGCATGACCGTAGCTGTCGGCAGATACTTTTTGTGGTGTTCGCAAAAAAAAAGGATAAACTAAAATATTCTCAAACTATAAAATCCCAGTAAAATGCTAACAATATCAACGCCCGCCGAACAGCGAGTTTTACTGCCAAATATCAGTTGGCATTTATATGAAAGCCTGCTAGCGGAACTGGGCAACAAACGTTCCACCAGAATTGCTTATCATCAAGGTCAATTAGAAATTATGGTGCCGCTACCGGAACATGAAAATCGCAACAGGCTGATCGATCGCTTAATTGTAACTCTCATAGAAGAACTCAATCTGGAGTACAACCCCTTTGGATCGATGACTATTAAGAAACGCAAAAAAGCAGCCGGAAAAGAACCCGATTCATGTTATTATATCCAGAATGAAGCACTGGTCAGAGGGAGAACAGAATTAGACTTTGCTCAAGATCCGCCGCCAGATTTAGCACTAGAAATTGATATTACCAGCAGTTCCTTAAATCAATTTGATTTATATGCAGATTTAGGCGTACCAGAAATTTGGCGGTACGACGGACGAAGCATCAAGTTTTATCAATTGCAAAATGGCGAATATGCCGAGTGCAATTTTTCCCGGGCTTTCCCGATGCTACCGACTGCAAAAGTTGACGAATTTATTAATCGCTGTCAAACTACAGGCGCAACCGCAGCAGTGCGAGAATTCCGGGAATGGGTAAAAAATCAGTAATTGTGTAGTCTACCACGGCACTCCTCGCGCATCGGAAAAATCTGCATCTAGAACCGCCCCAGGATCGAATACAGCATCAGTTAAATCAGCCTTTCTAAACGACGTTACCGACAATTTTTCTATTTCTTCAACAGCAATAAAAAAGCCGATCGCAGTTAACCCAAGAATTACCCCAGAAACCAAAAATAAGACAATTCCCCTGATAGTATCTCCGCCCAAAAATGTCACAATACCGCTAGCCCCGATCGCAGCAGCAGCCCCAGCCACAGCCCCCGCCACAATTCCCGCCTCGCCCCGAGTCGCAGCAATCGCCGTAGCAGCCGTTCCGGCCACCGCCACAGCCCCCGCATCCGCCCCGGCTATCAGTCCAGTCAAAGCCCCAGCCGCCGTCACTGTCACCGCTGTCACCCCAGCCCTAGCAATCAAATTTCTCACCCGCCTGCGGCTTTGTCCGGTTCTGACACCCTGAAAATTTGCCCCCCTCAAAATCGCCCCGGTGAAATTGCAGCCTCGAATGTCGCAACCGCTGAAATTCGCCCCTGACAAGTCAAGGCCTTTAAAAGAACGGTTCCGCAAGTTTTGGTTAGCAAAATTGAGATTTCGAGGTTGAGTCATTCGATTTTAGATTTTAGATTTTAGATTTTAGATTTTAGGTTAGCAACCCAAAGACCTAGGATTATAGATTTTAGATTATAGATTTTAGATTAACCAAGCACAGGGCATTTAGAATAAAGCCTGTGGTTTATAACGAGTTTCCATGTCTCCCTTCTCCGAATCCCCATTTTCCCCCGAACAAATTGCCGGTGAAAGACTCACACCTGAAGAATATGAAGAAATCGTTCAGCGTCTAGGTCGCCATCCTAATAAAGCTGAATTGGGAATGTTCGGCGTTATGTGGAGCGAACACTGCTGTTACAAAAATTCGCGGCCGCTATTAAAACAGTTTCCCACAGAGGGCGATCGAATTCTCGTCGGGCCTGGAGAAAATGCCGGCGTCGTAGACTTGGGATACGGCTTGCAACTCGCCTTCAAAATTGAATCGCACAACCACCCGTCTGCCGTCGAACCTTTCCAAGGTGCGGCAACCGGTGTTGGCGGGATTCTCCGCGATATCTTCACAATGGGTGCACGCCCGATCGCACTTTTAAATTCCCTGCGTTTTGGCAACTTAGACGATGCTAAAACTCAGAGATTGTTCAAAGGCGTAGTATCGGGAATTTCCCATTATGGAAATTGCATCGGAGTACCCACAGTTGGCGGCGAAGTTTACTTCGATCCTGCTTATTCCGGCAACCCGCTAGTTAACGTCATGGCCTTGGGTTTAATGGAAACTCAAGAAATCGTCAAATCCGGCGCTTCGGGAATCGGAAATCCCGTGCTTTATGTCGGTTCAACCACTGGCAGAGATGGCATGGGAGGAGCAAGTTTTGCCAGTGCCGAATTGACCGACAAATCAATGGACGATCGCCCCGCAGTCCAAGTAGGAGATCCATTTTTAGAAAAATCCTTAATTGAAGCTTGTTTAGAAGCATTCAAAACAGGTGCAGTCGTCGCCGCCCAAGACATGGGTGCTGCCGGAATCACCTGTTCCACATCAGAAATGGCAGCCAAAGGCGGCGTTGGCATTGAGTTTGATTTAGACAAAGTTCCAGTCCGAGAAAGCGGCATGATTCCCTACGAATACCTGCTTTCAGAATCCCAAGAACGGATGTTGTTTGTTGCCCAAAAAGGACGCGAACAGGAATTAATCGATATTTTTCACCGCTGGGGATTGCACGCGGTAGTCGCGGGGACAGTGATCGAACAGCCGATCGTCCGAATTCTATTTAAAGGCGAAATCGCTGCCGAAATTACCGCCACTGCTTTGGCAGATAACACGCCAATTTATCACCGAGAACTGTTGACAGAGCCGCCAGGATATGCTAAAAAAGCATGGGAATGGACGGCGGATTCCCTGCCACAATCCACAGTTACAGGTATCGAAATTAACGGCAATTTCCAAACTTGGAGTCAGATTTTGCTGACGCTTTTAGATACTCCCACCATCGCTTCTAAACGCTGGGTTTATCGCCAATACGATCATCAAGTGCAAAACAATACTGTTGTTTTACCGGGAGGCGCTGATGCTGCGGTTGTCAGATTGCGTCCGCTAGAACCTTGCCAATCTTCTCTCGGTAACGGGCTAGAAGTACACCCCCTTGCTAAGGGGGATCTACTCAGAGAAAATGCTGTTTCTCTAGCTTCGGAAAGCAAACAGGAAGAAGAAGTAATTCCTCTATTTACAAAGGCACAAGGTAGGGAAACTCCAAAAGTTTCTCCCCCCCTTAGCAAGGAGGAAGCGCCCCTGGGGATGATTCCTGGAGTTGCTGCAACGGTTGATTGCAATTCTCGTTATGTTTATCTCGATCCTTATGAAGGTGCAAAAGCAGTCGTAGCGGAAGCAGCGAGAAACTTAAGTTGTGTGGGTGCTGAACCTCTCGCAGTTACTGATAATTTGAATTTTGGCAGTCCTGAAAAGCCGATCGGATATTGGCAGTTAGCGTCAGCTTGTCGCGGGATTGCTGATGCTTGTCGCGAGTTGGGAACGCCTGTGACTGGCGGCAATGTTTCTCTTTACAATGAAACTGTTGATGCTGAGGGAAACCCTCAACCAATTTATCCGACTCCGGTAATTGGAATGGTGGGGTTGATTCCCGATTTGAAGAAGATTTGCGGCCAAGCTTGGCTCAAGAAAGGTGATTTAATTTATGTGTTGGGAATGGGGGAATTATCCCAAAACTCAAAACTTTCATCTGAAAGCTCAAAAATTGCAACTTCTCCTACTCTCGGGGGTTCGGAATATTTAGCAGCAATTCACGGGATTGTAGCGGGGAAACCGCCAAGGATAGATTTTGAGTTAGAAAGAAAAGTGCAATCGGTTTGTCGCGATGGAATTCGGCAAGGTTGGGTAGGTTCTGCCCATGATTGTGCGGAAGGTGGAATTGCGATCGCCCTCGCAGAATGCTGTATCTCTGCTAAAATGGGTGCCGAAATCCATCTCAGTTTCAATTCGGAGAAGGTGGGCCGCTGGGATGAAATCTTGTTTGGTGAAATGGGCAACTGCATTGTAGTTTCAGTCGCACCGAAAAATCAAGAAATTTGGGAGTCTTACCTGCAAGAACATTTGACAAAAATGTGGCAGAAAATTGGTTTAGTTTGCTGTGCTGAATCACCTTTCCGGGTTGTGAGTGCTGACAATCAAGCGTTAATTGAGGTTTCGATGGGTGATATGGGCGATCGATTCTATAATGCGATCGAGCGTCGGATTGCATCTGTTTGACAACATGAAGTTTCGATCCCCCTAAATCCCCCTTAAAAATGGGAACTTTGAATACTCTTGTCCCCCCCTTCTTAAGAGGGGGGCTAGGGGGGATCTCCGGGTTTAAAGACACACCTGAGATACCCGACTTCTTACAAAATTCACGATTCTGGCAAAAACCTATTACAGAAGTCGGGGTTCTTGCACACTATACAATATAAACAATATCATTCCTAAAACAAATGATTTGCTGTATCAATCCCGACTGTCAAAAACCCGAAAACCCCGACGGACAAACATATTGCATCAGTTGCGGCCTGGAACTCGTACCCCTCCTGCGAAATCGTTTCCGCATGATCAAACTCCTCGGTCAAGGTGGCTTCGGCAGAACTTATTTAGCAGAAGATATTGATCGACTCAATCAACCCTGTGTCGTTAAACAATTAGCACCAGATGTCCAGGGAACTTGGGCGATTAGCAAAGCGGTAGAATTATTTCAGCAAGAAGCCAGACAACTGCAACAGCTAGGACAACATCCCCAAATTCCATCACTAGATGCCTACTTTGAAGACAACAAATATTTGTATCTCGTACAGCAGTTTGTGGATGGGGATAATTTGTTGACGCTTTTCCACAATCAGGGAATTTGGCAAGAAAACCAAGTTAAGCAACTATTACTCGAACTTCTACCTGTTCTCAAGTTTGTTCACGAACAAAAAATCATTCACCGAGATATCAAGCCTGAGAATATTATGCGCCGTCGCAGGGACGGTGTGTTAATGCTGATTGATTTCGGAGTTTCCAAACAGTTGTCGGGAACAGTGATATCAAGACGGGGAACGCAAATTGGTTCGCATGGTTATGCACCGCTTGAACAAATGCAAGGGGGTGAAGCTTATGCAGCCAGCGATTTGTTTAGCTTGGGGGCGACGGCTTTTCATCTACTGACGGCGGTACATCCTTATGGTTTGTGGACGGAACACGGTTATAGCTGGACAGGAAATTGGCAGCAACATTTGAAGAGTCCCATAGACAAGGGATTGGAAGTGATTTTATCTAAGTTGTTGGCAAAAGATATCCAACAGCGCTATCAATCAGCCGAGGAAGTTTTAATAGATTTTCAACGTCAGTCAAGACAAACTCCCGCACCGACACCACCTCCCACAATTCCTGTGATTCCACAACACTCTTTGCCGTTACCAACTAACACAACAAGGCGAGGTTTCTTGCAATTAGCGGGTTTTGCTGGGGGAGGATTTGCATTAGCCCTGCTGAGTCAAAGTTTGTTAAACAACAAATCTTCTTCATCTTCACCGAATCTTCCACCTTCATCCAACAAGCAGCCGCCATCTCCTAAATCATCAGCTCAAAAATCATCTCCAAAAACTACAGCCAAAAGTTCATCCCCAAAACCATCTCCACAATCTGTAGCAGAAAGTCCATCGCCAAAACCATCTCCAAAACCCCCACCAGAAACTCCAAAACCTAAGCCATATTCCAATGCTTTAAAAAGCTTTACTTTTGAAACAGTGACAGTCAACTCAACGGGGAAAATCGCCAACCGCCGTCAAGGAAAAGCACAGGCTTTTATAGAAAATATTGGGAATGGTATTACTCTAGACATGGTAGCAATTCCTGGCGGCACTTTCCTGATGGGTTCCCCGGATACGGAAGCCGGACGAAGTAGCTATGAAGGGGCGCAGCCTACCCTGAATATGCCTGCTTTTTTTATGGGTAAATATGAGATAACTCAAGAACAATACCAAGCGGTGATGGGAAATAACCCTTCTGAGTTCAAAGGTGCGAAACTTCCTGTGGAAAAAGTAAGCTGGAATGACGCTGTGGAATTCTGCAAGCGGCTTTCTAAAAAAACAGGCAAGACTTATCGCTTACCTTCAGAAGCGGAATGGGAATATGCTTGCCGCGCCGGAACTAAAACACCTTTCTATTTTGGTGAAACAATTACCCCGGATTTAGTTAATTATAATGGCAATAATCCCTACGCTGGGGCATCGAAGGGACTTTACCGCAAACAAACAACTGAGGTCGGGAATTTTTCACCCAATGCTTTTGGACTTTATGATATGCACGGAAATGTTTGGGAATGGTGCAGTCATCTCGACAACGATCGAAGCGATCGCCGGGTGCGGTGTGGCGGTTCCTGGAACGACACTGCGGTGAATTGTCGCAGTGCGTATCGTCTTAGCAACTTGGCGGGCGATCGTTTCTCAGACATCGGTTTTCGCGTGGCTTTGGTTTCCGCCTAGTCTCCGGTTTCCGTTGCTGTACAGTAGTCTCCCGCGAGGATTTTTCTTTTAAGGCTTGGCGGTTTCAACCTGGTTTATAAATATAGTCCTGGACGCATCAAAACCTTCATAACCGGGTTTTTTGCAGTTTTTGTGGTCTGTAGCCCGTCTTCTGGGCAAAAAAACCCGGTTTCTGACCACCCGTGCATAAGCCCTATAATGGTTAAAATATGCCAAGGTCACACATCAGGAAGGATAAAAAATATGACCCTCAATCTTCCTCTTCCCGATTCAATTCAAAATTTTATTAACGAACAAGTGGCAATCGGAGGCTACAGTAATGCAGCGGAATACATCTTGCACCTAATTCGCCAAGAACAAGCAAGAGCCACGCGGGTTGAGTCGTTATTGTTGGCGGGTTTGGATAGTGGCAGTTCTATAGAGATTACCGATGATTGGTGGGAACAAAAACGCGCCCATTTGGTGCAGAAACTTGACCGGCAGCAGCAATGACTAAACGGATTGTTATTACACCAAGAGCAAGTCAAGATTTAGACGAAAATTTTGCTTATATTGCTCAAAATAATCTTGATGCTGCATTGCGTTTTTTTGATGCAGCACGTCAGACATTTGCGAAATTGGCTCAAATGTCGGGAATGGGTCGCCTGTATCCGGTTCAAAATCCACGGTTGGAGGGTTTGCGAAGATTATCAGTTAGGGGCTTTGAAAATTATCTGATTTTCTATCTGTCTTTTGATAACTATATTGAGGTAGTGAGAATTCTGCACGCAGCGAGAGATTTAGAGGAAGTTTTGTCAGGAGATGAAGCTGATTGACTTTGTAGATTAGAAAAATTTTTCAGGCTGCCAAATTTCCATCCCACGGTTCACTCCTATCGACATTACTTAATACTCTATCGCGCCCAAAATGACATTACATTGTCGCACAGATTACCATGATGATATAGTAGGTCAATTTTATGAATAAGTCAAGCTCGATCGCCCTTAAATCCTAATATTTTAAAACGCCCATCAAGCAAGTTTCTAATTTATTTTCCATTGCACGATCGCCTATTTCTTCGTTCCCCTCTACTGGGACGAGAGTTTGACTCTTAAGCAATTTCAAGAGACTGTTGGCGAATTTAAAAATGGTTTCACCACGAACCCCTAAAAATGGTGGATCAAGACTAAATGTTTAATTAACCATATAGCTATTAAGTAGCCACAGCGAACCCAAATGCTGCATTCCAGATGTAAGGGGTAACACCCTTGGCGAATTCGCCAACAGTATTTTTCTATCATCAAATCCCTCGCCTGCCGTTAATCAAGGTTACTATAGGAGTTGGTGGCGATCGATACTACAATGGCCTTAAACGCCGCATCGCTTCTGTCTGAAATGCTACACGAGTTGGAAATAATGACAGATCCGTGGCAAGATTAAGGGAATGTTAAGTTATGCGACGCTTTCGCAAACCAGATTTCCCGCTAAAACTGTCCCCCTAACCCACCTTCCCCATTAGGAACCCACCCATCTATGATTCCCAACCATTCCTTCGCGGCTGACGAGCATTCTAGCAAACCCGACAAGCCCGAGGAAGCTTGTGGCGTTTTCGGTATCTACGCACCGGGTGAAGATGTCGCCAAGTTGACCTACTTCGGTTTGTATGCTTTGCAGCACCGCGGTCAGGAATCAGCAGGAATTGCCACCTTTGAAGGTGAAAAAGTCCACCTGCACAAAGATATGGGACTGGTTTCCCAAGTCTTTAACGAATCGAGTTTAGGTCACTTGCCCGGTAACTTAGCAGTAGGCCACACTCGCTACTCTACTACCGGCTCGTCGCGGGTTGTCAACGCTCAACCTGTTGTCGTCGAAACCCGTTTGGGAAGTCTCGCTTTAGCACATAACGGGAATCTTGTCAATACCAAAGAATTGCGGGAAGAGTTGATGTCTCGGAAGTGCGAATTTGTCAGCACGACGGATTCAGAGGCGATCGCAGTGGCGATCGGTTCCGAGGTAGACAAGGGCAAAGACTGGCTCGAAGCAGCGATCAGCGCCTTTGCTATGTGCCAAGGAGCCTTTAGTTTGACGATCGCCACCCCCAAAGGCGTGATGGGAGTTCGGGACCCCCACGGCGTCCGACCGCTGGTAATTGGCATCCTCCCGACAACTCCGGTACGATACGTTTTAGCATCGGAAACTTGTGGTTTGGATATTATCGGTGCTGAATTTTTGCGGGACGTAGAACCGGGGGAATTAGTTTGGATTACAGAGGAAGGTATGGCTTCCTTCCACTGGAGTCAGCAGCAGAAGCGCAAACTTTGTATCTTTGAAATGATCTATTTTGCTCGACCCGACAGCCAGATGGAAGGTGAAAGTTTGTACAGCTACCGGCTGCGGATCGGGCGTTTGTTGGCAGCAGAATCTCCGGCTGATGCGGATATAGTCATCGGCGTTCCCGATTCTGGAATCCCGGCGGCGATCGGCTTTTCTCAAGCTTCCGGCATTCCTTACGCCGAAGGATTAATTAAAAACCGCTACGTCGGGCGCACTTTTATTCAACCGACTCAGACAATGCGGGAGTCAGGAATCCGCATGAAACTCAACCCTCTCAAAGATGTGTTGGAAGGGAAGCGAGTAATTATTATCGATGATTCGATCGTGCGCGGCACAACCAGTCGCAAAATCGTCAAAGCCTTGCGGGATGCGGGCGCAACGGCAGTTCACATGAGAATTTCTTCGCCGCCGGTGACTCATCCTTGTTTCTACGGAATCGACACCGACAATCAAGATCAGTTGATTGCTGCTACTAAGTCAGTCGCAGAAATCGGCGCCCAAATTGGGGTTGATTCTTTGGCTTTCTTGAGTTGGGATGGAATGCTGAAGGCGACTAACGAAGACCCGATGAGTTTTTGTTCGGCCTGTTTCACTGGTGATTATCCGATCGACGTTCCAGAAGTGGTAAAACGGTCTAAGCTCATATTAGAAAAAGCTGGAACCTAGAAAATCAAAAAGTGGGAAAGCGATCGCCCGTCACTTTCCCCAATTTATGGGTTTTCTATTTTTTCTGGTAAGTCATTGCCAGAATGTGTGTAGAAATGTTACATTAACTTAGCTTTAGCAATTCTTGCAGAATTTGTGAACAGTAGTGAACAGTCGCTTGGGTAGAACTTGTGTGAAACCCAACACTCGGATTTTAGATTGAGATTGCAGGTTTGAGATTTGAGATTTGTCCTTGAATCTAAAATCGCCAATCTAAAATCGATGGTCTTTCCCTACACTCTCGTTCACAATTCTTGCTCGAAGCGCTGTATGCTACCTGCAGACTGGAGGTAGTTCCTCCAGATGTCCACTCTCAGATGGAAGTCGCATTTCGCACCAACAACGGGCACATGAGATTTTTTCAGATAACAGGGTCGATCGCACAAATTTTTCCCACACAAGTATTCCACAAGCCAACTTGCTTGAGAATCGCGGACGGGCTGTTCATGCGAACTAAAGAACTTTAGGAACCCTTGCAGAGTAAAAATATGGCTCCTTGCGGGTTGAAAGTGACTTCACCTGCATAGGGATACAACCCCCCGACTCCAGTCCGGGAGAGCCAAAAAATTTAGATCTTAGTTTAAGCCCCCAGATTGATCTGTGGAGTGAATCTAAAATCTAAAATCTAAAATCTAAAATCGATTGACTGTTACAAGGCGGAATGCGGTTTCTCAAGTCAGCTTAAATCGGAAACTTCGTGCAATCAAATACTGTTCTCAATCCCCCGAGCAATCAAGACTCGTTCTCTCGTACAGCAGAGTTACCTTTTACTCTTCAAGATATCAAGGCAGCCATTCCAGCCCACTGTTTTGAGCCCTCGGCATGGAAATCTCTGGCTTATTTCTTTTTAGATATTGGCATCATCGCAGGTTTGTATGCGATCGCCTACACCGTCGATTCCTGGCTGTTTTACCCAATCTTTTGGTTGATGCAGGGAACCATGTTTTGGGCATTGTTTGTAGTGGGCCACGACTGCGGACACGGTTCATTTTCTAAGAGCAAATGGCTCAACAACCTGATCGGACACCTCTCCCACGCTCCAATTCTCGTACCCTTCCACGGTTGGCGGATTAGTCACAGAACCCACCACGCAAATACAGGCAGCTTAGATAACGATGAAAGCTGGTATCCGGTATCGGAGAGCAAATACAATCAAATGCCTTGGTACGAAAAGCTAGGACGCTTTTATTTGATGTTATTTGCCTATCCAATTTATCTATTTCGCCGATCGCCCGATCGGGCAGGTTCTCACTTCATGCCCGGTAGCCCGATTTTCCGTCCGTCCGAAAAATGGGATGTGTTGACGAGTTCCGCATCCTTGGTACTGATGGTAGGCTTTTTAGGCGCGCTAACATATCAGTTTGGTTGGCTGTTTTTACTCAAGTTCTACTTGGTTCCCTATGTAGTGTTCGTGATGTGGCTGGATTTGGTAACATTCCTGCACCACACAGAAGCCGATATTCCTTGGTATCGCGGTAAAGATTGGTCTTTCTTGAAAGGTGCATTGTCTACGATCGATCGCGACTACGGAATCATCAATTCCATCCATCACGATATCGGCACCCACGTAGCCCACCACATTTTCTCGACCATGCCGCACTATCACTTGAAGGAAGCAACGGAAGCCATCAAGCCAGTGTTGGGCGATTATTATCGCAAGTCAACCGAGCCAATTTGGAAGAGCTTTATTCGCTCTTACTGGGATTGTCATTTTGTCTCGGATACAGGTTCTGGAGTTTACTACGAATCACCTAACAGTCGGCGATCGGCTGAAGTTAAGTAGCTTAAATAAACAATAGAATACGCAAAAACCCGGCTTCTTAAAGAAACCGGGTTTTTCATTATTTTTGGGCGTGTTTAATTAGATGTTCCACATCTGGAGGGCTAACAAGCGGCCCCAAACCCAGAGTGGGTAAAAATGCACCCGAATTATAGTAAAAAAAGATAGGGAGTCAAATCGTTACACGGTCGCTTATGCCCAAAATAAATGTTACCAATATTTTATCAGACTCACTTATAAAAACTACTGACACCAGCCCAGTTTCTTTTACGGACAATCTTGTTGAATTTGATACAAGAGCAAGAAACAAGTGAGGTTAGAGCGACTGGTGAAAGTATTTACCTACCCAATTAGTACCGAAAGTCTTGCCCAAACGGAATAAGATTCCTGGACTTATAGCAACCGCCAAGGCGGTTAACCCTCTTTTGTCACTCTCGTGGTAGTATAAGGAGTGACACACCCCAAAAGCATTGCCAGTCCTATGGTAGAGC
>NZ_JAUBUE010000102.1:0-5167 GCF_036705305.1 Microcoleus sp. B3-D7
GCGCCTGCATTTTCGATGGCGATTTTCATCAATCTTTCCAGTAGCTTACTCAAAACTATTTCACCTGAAATTGCTTGGGAAGCTTTCATTACTGTGGCTAAATCTAGCGTCTCTCCCAAATTGGTGCTAGTGGTAGTAGGCGCATTGGTTGTTGTGTTAACTTTTGTTTGAGTTGTGGTTTTGGTTCTAGCTAGGAATTGGGGGTATTTTTGTTCTAAATCCTCAACTTTAGCTATAGCGCCCCAGAGTTGGTAGCTATAATGAGCTTTTTGCATATAAAGTTGAGCAAAATCTTCTTTGCCTTTAGCAAACCAGAATTTAGCCGCTAGTTCGTTCGCCAAAGCTTCGTTCTGGATATAGTCGTTTTCTCTAGCCGAAGCGATCGCTTTGTCGTATAAATCCATTGCTTCTAAATCTTTCCCAGCTACCCGCGCTATTTCTGCTTCAACGAGCAGATACTTATGTAAATAGTTTTCCGGACAATTATTCGCCCAAATTTTCATTTTTTCTTGATTTATTGCCAGCTTTGAATAATACTCGGCTTTTTCAATTGGACTCGCTTGAAGAATAACATTCAATAAAATCAAAGAATGGTAAAAATAATGTTCAGATTCGTTGGCAAGTCCGATTGTAAAGGGGAGCATTTCTTCACTTGAATTAGCGGGGTTCAACGCTTCAGCATAGTTTTCATACAGGAAAAAAAGTTGAGCTTTCAATGTCCTATACAATGCTATGCCGGGGGAAAACTGACTTTCCTGCCCCATTTGCATACAGCCATTTTCATTAAAGCGATCGCTGCTCAATGAGAATTTATCTGCTGTCAAACCTTGTAGATTAAAGACAAAATGCTGGCACATAATTTGTGCCTCTACAAAGACTTGATTTTTTATCTTTAGTAAATATTCGGTATATTTATAAGATTCTTCCAGAACGCTACTTAATTTCTCTCCCATTAAAATTTTTTGCACAATAGAATTGTACGCAATATAGCAAGCATAAATATCCCCAGTTTCAATCCCGGCTTGATAACCTTTTCTAAAAATAGGCAGATTCGTTCGCATATGGCTGCGCCAGTGACCGATTAACCCCGCAAATAAATTAGAAACTTTACATATTAACTTAAAATTATTAAGTTTTTCATTCAAATCTATGGCTAATATACCAAACTGATAACCAGCTTCATAATCCCCTAATCTCGATCCAGCTAAAATTCCCCAGAACGCATAGCCATGAGGAGATACGTCAGAATTGCCATATTGGATGGAGAGATTCACCATCTTTAATGTAGTCAAAGCGAGTAAGTCTTGGTCAGTAAAATAAGCAGGCCCAGTCATATTCATCAATATCTGCATACAAGCCATAATTTCTCGGTCTTGCATTGCAGAGGCATCAATTAAATCTGCTATTTTAATTGTTTGGAGGTGCGTGCGATAGGTCTGCAACTCTAATTCTAATTGGGCTAGCAGTTCGTCATTACTGTTAGGCCAGGTTAACCCTAAATCTATTAAGGCTTCTGAACCTACTTTAATGTTCGCTATATATTTGCCAGTATTATCATAAAATATTAAGCGCATATTTTGAATCGCTGCTTTATCTAAATTAGATTTAGCTTTAGTTAGCAGCAAATCAAAAAGTTCTTCGGCTTTTTCAAAATTGCTACAAAGATATTCGCACTCTGCCTGTTCTTGGTATAACTCAAAAATTAACCGATAATCTTCCTCCCAAATATTTTGAGGCAATATTTTGAGGGCCGCTTTTAGATATTTTAAAGCAGGTTCATAAGCGGCCGAAGCCTTAGCTTTTTTACCAGCAATTAAATTCAACTTTGCTAATTCATAAATTGATTCTGAACAGGTCAAGAGTTCTGCGCCTATATTCAAATGATTAATAATGTCAAATATTTTCTCTTCTAATTCTTTCTCCGCAGTATCCTTGAGAACTAATTGACCGATTTTTAAATGAGTTTCCTTTTTTTCCTCTTGGGGAATGAGGGCATAAGCCGCTTGTTGCACTCTGTCATGGAGAAATTTGAAAGAAATAATTACGAGGCGAGCGTCTATTATTTCTTCCGGTGTAGTTTCCCATTCAGAAATCGGCAATACTAATCCTTCCTGTATGGCAGGTAAAAGGTCGTAATAAGTTACGACGGCTGTTGTTTCTTGAATGATAGAAAGAGTATGTAAATTAAATGTATTACCGACACAAGCAGCTAACTGTAAAATCTTTTGGGTTGCGGCAGAAAATTTTCTTAACTTCCTAATCATTAACTCCACAACATTATCAGTAATTCCGATGGCCTCAATTTGACCCATGTCCCATTGCCATTGGGCATGGCGGCCTTGGGAGGGGGGAATAAATTTCAGTAAGTTTTCCTGAAACAGGGTTTTGAAAAATTGATTGACAAAGAAGGGATTGCCAGAAGTTTTTTTGATAGCTAATTCTGCTAATTGCCCTACTGCGTTAGTATGTAGCGTGTCGGCAATTAGGTTGCTAATATGTTCTAGGGCTAAAGGAGTTAAGGTGATTTCATTAATAATGGCACCTTTAGTCCGAAGCAAATCCAGCGTTATAATTAACGGATGGTTGGGATTCACTTCGTTATCCCGATACGCGCCGATTAAAAATAAATATTTTGTTCCTTCATCGGCCATCATTATTTCGAGCAATTTCAGAGTAGCGGAATCAGCCCATTGTAAATCGTCTAAAAAAATGACTAAAGGATGCTCGGCTGAGCAAAATACGCGGATGAATTTTTGAAAGATTAAATTAAAGCGGTTTTGTGATTCGCTAGCACCTAATTCTTGGACGGGGGGTTGTTTGCCAACGATGAGTTCTACTTCTGGAATGACATCAATAATAACTTGACCGTTATCACCAAACGTCGCTAAAAGTTTTTCTTTCCAGGCGCCCAGTTGCGTTTCGGTTTCAGTTAATAGTTGCTTGACTAAAGACTGAAAGGATTTGACTACAGCCGCATAAGGAATATTGCGTTGAAATTGGTCAAATTTTCCGGCAATAAAATAACCGTTAGCCTTAGTAATAGGTTTATAAACTTCTTGCACTAAGGCTGATTTACCAATGCCAGAGTAACCCGACACTAACATAATTTCTGTTGTGCCATTGCTGACGCGCTGGAATGCTGCTAATAAGGTTTCAATTTCGCGTTCTCTACCATAAAGTTTTTGAGGTATTTGAAACTTATCACTAATATCTTTTTGGGCGAGATCAAAATCTACAATCGTTCCTTTAGCCTGTAGTTGTTCCAGACATTCTTCTAAATCTGCGATAATTCCCCAAGCACTTTGGTATCTTTTTTCAGCCGTTTTTTCTAACAGTTTTACTACAATCTCAGAAACCGCTTTAGGAATTTCTGGATTAATTTCATGGGGCGGCACTGCTTGTTTAGCAATATGACAGTGCACTAATTCCATTGCATCGTTGTAATCCCATGGCAGTTGCCCCGTTAGCAGTTCGTAAAAAGTGACTCCTAATGAGTAAAAATCAGTGCGGTAGTCGATCGCTCGGTTCATTCTGCCTGTTTGTTCCGGCGATATATAGCTGAGAGTGCCTTCTAAAACATTAGGATTTTTTAGGGTAGGATTCTCACGAGTTAAAACAGTAGAGATGCCAAAATCTATGATTTGGACTAGCCCTGTTGTCGCATTAATAATAATATTGCTCGGGTTGATATCTTTATGAATAATGTTATGTTGATGAATTTGACCTAAAGCTCTGGTTATTTTAATAGCGGTTGGCAAAAACTCTTCTAAGGTAAGTTTTTGAGCAGCCAACCACAGCTTTAATGCTTCTCCACCACTATCCTCGAAAATAATAGCCAAACTGTTCTGGTATCTCTCTAAGCTGTAGGTTTTAGGGACACTTTCTAGGTCAAGATTGCGTGTAATTTCGTATTCCTGCTTGTATCTGACTAACGAAGCTGGCAGCGGATAATCTTGCTTGAGAAATTTGATAATGACTGGTTGGTTGTCTTGCTTTCTCAGTCCTCGGTAAACTAAAGAATTGTTACTTTCATGAATTGGGTTCGTAATTTCGTAGCCTGCTAAGTTAATCATTTTTGCAGCCTCTCTTAAATATTAATATACAAGTTTTTGAGGAAGTGTCAATTTATAAGTAGATGTATGCTCTGATACCTAATTCTACTCTACACTTTCATAAAAACTTAAGATTTACTAAAAATAATTTTATTTAACATTTCTTAAAAAAAATACAAATAAAGATTCATATTAGGAGGGATCTCGCAGCTTCCTCCAAAAGCAGGCAGAACAGAGACCAAGGGCGAGATCCCTTGGTCTTCAGAGCAGATTTGTAGGGCTTGTTATAGTTACTAGATCGCTCGTCAGATATGCCTAGATCCGCATCTGAGTTAAATCCTTCAGCTAAGAGCATTTTTTGAGAGGATTCTTGAGTTGAAAAACCGTAAATATTGTCCATAGCTGCTTACCTATGTTTATTACCGATCTTTTGATTTGGGAAACTACGGTTTTGCATCGATTTGTAGGGGTAACTTAATAATAAATTTGGTGCCGACTCCGACCTCACTTTTACATTCTATTTCACCCAAAAGTTTTTGGGTAACTAAATTGTAGACAATATGCAATCCCAACCCGCTACCACCCTGACCGCGTTTGGTAGTAAAGAATGGCTCGAAAATTTTACTTAAATTTTCTGGGGGAATGCCTTGACCATCATCGGAATATTCAAAGCTAAGTCGAGATCCCTCTTGTTGCCAATTAAAAACGAGCTGACCAGATTCGCCAGGTTCGTAAGCATGAATCAGAGAGTTCATCAGTAAATTTGTGACAACTTGGGATAAAGCACCTGGATAAGAATCTATGGCAATCTTAGTGTCTCCCTTAATTTCGATCGAATGTTGGCTATTTCTCAATTTTGGTTTTAATTGGATTAAAATTTCATCGAGATAATTTCTTACCCCGAAAGTTCGTCGTTCTTCGCTAGAGCGATCGACTGCCACTTCTTTAAAGCTCCGAATTAATGCTGCTGCTTGATTGAGATTGGTTAGAAGGGAGTTGCTGCTAGTGGTGGCTATCTCCAAAAATTCTTCGAGCTCGGAGCGTTTCATTTTGCCACTCTTATAAGTAGAAGCAAATTCTGTGGTATGTTCTGCTAAAGCTGACGCAACGGTGAC
>NZ_JAUBUE010000041.1:0-59299 GCF_036705305.1 Microcoleus sp. B3-D7
TCGCTTCTGTGATTTATTGCGTAAGCGTTGCTTGCCGAAGCCATCGCCTCCCTCTTGAAAAACTGTCCGGAGTATTGATCAAATTGACTTAAATGAATATCCGCCACCTGATTTAGTAATCGAGATTGACCTTACTAGCAGTTCTATCAACCGCATGGAATTGTATGCGAGTTTGGGGGTGCAAGAGGTTTGGCGTTATGACGGTTGGCGTCTAATATTCTATCAGTTAGAAGGTCAGGAATATCTTGAACGGGAGGTTTCTCCTCACTTTCCTTTTTTGTCGCCATCTGAGATTATGGGATTTTTGGAAATGCAAAAAGATGTGGGTGAAACGTCGATGATTCGAGGGTTTAGGCCGTGGGTGAGGAGTTAAATTCAGTCAGAGGAATGAAAGGGCGATCGCCTACGGGATAGCTCCGCTTCACGCTCTTTTTTAAACCGATACTATCGCGCAGGCGGGAGGCTCGTGCCACGATGAAGGCGGATAGATAAAAGGGCGATAGTCAAATATTCGAGCTTTTGAGAAGCACATCGGGTTTTCTATGCCAAGTATTCAGCTTTTCTCCATCTATTACACCATTTTTTAGCCGATACACACCATAAATTTCTAGGCGTCCAGGCCATTCATTATGATTTCCACCAATCAATTGACGTTCTCCTAATACTGTCCAAATAATATCTAAATTATTTTCACTTAGAAAGTTAACCAGTTGATTTTTGGAGATTAAAAAGTTTGCTGGGGACAGTTGATTTAAAGGATTAAACGCCACAACTTCATTGTTTGAATTCCTAAACTTCAAATATTCTCCTGACCATCTTAATTCCATATTCTTCATTAGCCAAGCGGAAGGAATTAAAGCAGATATTGTTTCATCTGTTGAACAATCAAAACTACTACTAAAAGAATATCCGGTTGTTGTTACAACGACTGGATAAGGTAAATCTCCGTCTGTACTATTTATTTATTTGAGAAACCCAAGAATTAGCTTCAATCCATTTATGATAAGGTAAACCCCAAGAAAATTCGCCAATAAATATATCAGAAATTTCTCCAGATTCTGGCATCCATCTCCCTTCAAAATTCTTATCTTTTAACCATTGGTAGGTTTCTTCCATATTTTCACAACGCACAATATAGCTTCGTATCTGATACCACATTTGTCGTTGAGAACTTTGATATTTTTCTTCTTCTAAAGGTTCTTTTTCTTCCCAACTATAATGACCTTCTAGAGTTAACCAAACTGTTCGATCATTAGGATTAGTTAATTCAATGAGTTGACATGGATCGGGACAGTCATCTTGTTGCTTTATCCAGTCTATCTGTCCTTGTTTATCAACTTCGTCAAATATATAGTCGATAGGTTTTAACCAACTTTTTTGATTATTTTGTTGAGATTCAGGAAGTTGTTTTAACAAAAAGGATGGATCGATATCTCGGATTCCTATCTGCCAAGTTCCTTCATAAACAGATGATTCAGATGCTTCATCCAACCCAGAAGAAACTGTAAACTCTAAATTATCTGCCATGCAACCAAGAAATTCATGAAGGGCAATCCATTGGTATTTCTTACCAATTCGTTCTGGTTTATCCGCACCACGACCATTACTACCACAACGCCCATCAAACCAACCGAACTTTTCAATTGTCCATCCTAATTCAAGAACTCGCTTAACAATCCAGCGTTTTGCAATAGAAGTATCGAACCGACATTCATCTTCTCTTGGATTTTCTAAAAATTGTACAACATACTTTTCAAAAAATTCTGTTTTTTCCTGGTCACTAATTTCATAAAAAGATGCTTTGCCCGATGTAATAGCTTCCTTTAATTCTTCATCTGTAAACTCTTCTTCAAAATATTTTATACGACTTTCAGGCTCTAGTTGTTTATACAACTTGACATTCTCGGATATTGTTTTATATTCTTCCCATACTGGTTTCTGTGTAGTTGTAAGAGAGTCTATAAATTGCTCATATCTCTGTTTTTTAGTGGGTTCATTTGGCTCTCCTAATATAGAGGAAGACCAGTAACGAGTACGATATTCTATAACATACCGAGAAAAATCGCCTCCCATAAAATAGTCCATAACTGATGTATAGAGAACATCAAGGCTCCATTTAGGATCTTCTTTAAAACTATTAAATTGAGTTTTCTTTGAAACCCTTCTTAGCTTACATATAATTAAAGACTTTGACTCCCATGACTTAAATAATAAAAGTAATAGTAATAGAGGTATATTGATGTCAAAATCAAGCTTTATTAATTCAATATATAGTTTTAATTCTTCTTCTGTTGGTAGATCGAAATTCCAATCACTTTTATAAGGGGGATGAGTTTTATCAATATCTACCTTGTCTGATAAAGTACCCAGATGATTAGCTACTTCAATAACACCACGAGCATAATCACGCAAAAGTATATGTACTGGTGGTGTACCTTCTTTAAATACCCATTCATAGATTTTGTTTGCAAGTTCTCCTATTTTGTCAGCATCATTGCTAACCATTGCGACTCCATAAGCAACAGCATAGAGCCGTTCTAATACATAAATATCATCAACTTCTAAAAACTGCTCGATAATTTTGACTAAAACTTGAGGTCTTGGATGTAGCATTGAAACAAGAGCTTTTGTTGCACGATCGCGAAGAAAACGATGAGATGTTGTTAAAAACCATGTCAAAGCAATTGCACAAAGTTCGATGGATTCATCTGAGATATGGTCTTTTTCGGCTTCCCAGACCCATTCAAGTAAACGATCGACTGCCCCTTTTTGTTCATACTGATCGAATAAATAAATAGACCAAATTGCATCGCGATCTGGCATTCTGAGATTTATGAGATGACGATGAAGAGATTTTGCATTTAAAGGATGTTCAGGAGCGGTAGCTACTGTCAGTAGTACATTATAAACTTTTTCTTCGTTTCCTTCTTCTTGGAATATTTCATCAAGATAATCTTTGGTTGTTTGAGTTATTTTAGTGGGATTACGCCAAATAAGACTTTGTAAAAATGGATGTTCAAACCACCATAATCTAATTGATGTTAATTCCATTACTTCTTTTCCAAGTCGTTCAGGAATTTGAATACATAAAGCTTCCAGTAAACCACTTATACTATGTGTATTCCATCTAGCTGCTACTAACCTACCTAGCGGTTTATTTTCATCAAATGATTCAGTTGGCTTGTCTTTATCAAGGTAGTTTTTCAGCAAATAACGGACTATTAAATGATCGCTAAATTTTTCGTAGGGAAACTTAATAATATCAATCTTTTGATTTTGTTCTTCTTCATATTCGTCTTCTGAGGCACGATAAATTAAATCTTCTGATAGTAACCCCTCAGCAAGCAGGTGATAAAATAAGCTCTGTGAAAAAATATTATTAGGCAAGAAATAATTAACAATACTTTTTGCTTCTTCTCTATCTATCCAAGGCTGTTCTTTTTCTGCCATTCGACAGGCTAAAGCTTCTACTGATTTTCTTACTAAATTAGTCTTATCATCATAATCGAGTCGTACACATAAAACCTCATTAACTGAATCTATAAATAGATTAAAAACAGCAGTAATCCCCTTAATGCCTTTAGGGATTCGTGTTAATTTACGATTTTTAATACCTTTACAAAGTGTTTTTAAGAAAAGTGGATTAGAAAACTCTGGAACTAACAAAGGAACGTTAGGATGTTCAATGCCATAATGAGAAAAAAAGGTTTTAGTAGCAATATATTCATGGTTAGCAAATCCATGATGTTCAACTTTAACTAACTTTTCTGGAACAATGCTTTTTGGTATTGTTACGCTTTCGTATGAAGTACGACAGCTTACTGCAATAGTAATGCGTGGATAGTTATGCAAAACAGCTAACATACCTGCTAGTTCCTTTTTCCATAAACCTTTATCATCACTCTCATTAAGAGCATCAATCAAAATCATTGCATGACTACCACAAGCTTGTGCAGCAGCATCTAATGCGCCTAAAAACTCGTCACGCTGACAAGAAAGGTGCAATCTCTGCATTATTTGAATCCAAGGGTTGCCTTGACAAAAGTGCTGACCCAATAAAATTATGGTCGGAAGTGAGTTATCAAGACGATGTTTAGCTATATCACAGAAGAGATGAGTTTTACCTGTTCCAGCTTCACCCGTAAGTAGAAGTGCGCCTTGATTACACGCAGTAGTAATATCACTGGTGGCAAACTCGTAAATTTCTATTCCTATTTCTTTTACTTTTGAAATTTTATCACGAACTGATTTTAAGTCTTCATTTGAACGATTATCAATGTCTCTATTTTCTATTTTTTCCTTTGGTTGTCCGTTATGAGACGGATTCGCTTGCCGAATTTGTGTGTAACTATCATATTGCCAAAGTTTTTTTGACAAAGAAGCAATTAAGTCAAAATCAATTGGTGACAAAGCCTGTCTATCAGATGCTTTTTTCAATGCACTGATGAGTAAGTTGACATCTTTACTCAGATCGTTTAAAGATTTAGCTACATTAGGAACTTTTTCCTGTAATTCTTCTGACGGCTTCTTGGCATCTTTCCACTTTCGACAAAGCTGACTGTATAAGTTGTCAATGCGGTCAAAGAAAAGATCGGTTCTACCAAGTCCTTCAAATATTTGAGCTGCTGGTAAATCAACATGAATTTCTGGTGTGTAGCGTGCCCCAGCATTTTCTCTAACTTCTTGAAAACGCTGAATCATCCATTCATTAGTTAGTTCTTGTTTATTAAACCAAAAATAGGCACGACCAGCATACTGAGGTTGTGGGCGAGAAAGCCTTTCAATAATTTCTGATTCTCCCCAATAAACAAACTGAACTTTCATATCATGTTCTTCAGCCCATCCTTCCCATGTTTGAACACGCTCATCCCAGCGATCCATTTGGGATTTTTCTCCGTCCTTGCGTCCTTCAGTACGGTTAAGGGGCAAACAGATTATATATTCAATTAAATTTGGATGTTTATCCAAGGCCGCTTTAACGGATTTATCAATTTGTACCCATTGGCTATCTCCCAATTTATCAGGAAAATATTTTGTTTGCCAAGCCTTCTCATTTCCATTAGGTAATCCCCAGTAACATTCAACACCAGCATCTCCTCCAGCACCCGATTTGCGACGAAAAATAGAGTCTTTTGGTACTTCCTCAAATGATGCAAGTTGACAGCATAGTTCTTCAAATCCTTCATGTTGACTACCTTTGTGAGTGCGAATGTCTTTGAAATCGATTTGAGTCATTACTAATACTCTCCTAGACAAAACTAACGTTCTACTTAGCTAACCTCTGATTCACGGACAGGCTTATATTTTATTCATCTGCCCGATCGATCGAGTACATAAAACTGACGGCTGACTAATGACTAATGACTGCTGACTAAAGCTTGCCTTTGAGCCTCCAACAATTCCTGAATTCCAGTTTCTGCCAAATCCAAAATTTGATTTAACTGACTCCGACTAAAACTTCCTTCTTCCGCAGTTCCCTGAATTTCAATGATATTCAAATCTCCATTCATCACCACATTGCAATCAATTTCAGCCGCCACATCTTCCAGATAATTCAAATCTAAAAACGGCTCCCGTTCCAAAAGCCCCACAGACACGGCCGCCACTTGACGAATCAAAGGAGACTGCACCAAATCACCTTTTTGCACCAACTTGTTCAAAGCATCAGCCACAGCCACAAACCCGCCAGTAATTGAAGTCGTGCGAGTCCCCGCGTCCGCTTGCAAAACATCCGCATCCACAAGTATTGTGCGTTCTCCCAATAGTTGCATATCCAAGCACGATCGCAAACTGCGCCCAATCAACCGCTGAATCTCTTGAGTGCGTCCCGATAATTTCATAAATTCCCGCTCTTGTCGCTGCGGCGTAGAACCAGGCAACATTCGGTATTCCGCTGTCAGCCAACCTTGTCCGGTATTCTCCAGAAATCTAGGCACTCCCGGCTTGATTGTAACGCTGCAAAGTACCTGAGTATCGCCACTTTTCGCGAGTACGGAACCGCTGGCAAATTTGGTAAACTGTCGATCGAAACTAATCGGACGAATTTGATTTGGTTGTCTGCCATCTGGACGCTGGAAAGACATAATATTTAGGTGATTGGTAATGGGTAATTGGGTATTAAAAATTTAAACTTGGTGATTAATCTTCCTGTTTTTTCGCTTCGGTAAATATGCAGTCATTCAATCTAAAATCTAAAATCTAAAATCTAAAATGCTATGACGATTGGCCCTTAACCTCGATCAATTGGAGAATATCCTGCTGGACTTGTTCTGGGGATTGATCGCCATCCACAGTTAACAGTTTGTTGCGGTATTCGTAATACTCTAAAAGAGGAATAGTGCGTTCGTGGAACAAATCGAGCCGACGCTGTAAAATTTCAGGGTGGTCATCCGATCGATGGCGCTCGATCGACCTACTCAGCAAAACCTCGATCGGCACTTTCAATAAAATCGCCCAATCTAGCTCCTGCGCCAAATCCTCTAATAAAAAATCCAATTCCTCAGCTTGAAAAGCCGTTCGCGGATATCCCTCCAACACCCAGCCATTAAAGACATCCCACAGCAGCAGCCGGCGGCGAAAGAATTCAATCATAGTTGCGTCGGGAACTAATTCCCCTCTTTCGACATAAGACGCCGCCAGCTTGCCTAAATCTGTGTCTTCTGCGATCGCCTCCCGTAGAATGTCCCCCACAGCGAGCAAAGGAAGGCTCAAATTGCTGCACAGTAGTTCAGCCTGAGTTCCCTTTCCCGCTCCTGGCCCTCCCAGAATCACCACTCTCACAGTCCCTGCTCCTAGTGCCGCGACATTCAAATTTTACGCGATGTGTGTACCTTTTCTGAAAAGCCCTGGACGCAGCGAGACTCTCATCACCTTGGTTTTTCACCCTATAACTGTATAAATGTCAAGCTCCACGCCGTATTTTCCTAAAAAACCCCGTTTCTGTGTAAGTGCTAATTGAGTTCAAAAATCGCACAAACGACTGCGAATGCCACTGCCGCGAGCTTTTGACAACTTGTATATCTAGTGTTCGATCCGATGTGCACTCGGCCCCGTACACTATATATTGTCAAGCAGGCTTCAGCCACGCCAAGGTCGGATCTGCACTCAAGACTTAGTTGCTGATTAAATATTGCCCTATGGTTGCTCAGTTACAAACCCCTAAACTAAATTTAAACCACAGCTTGCCCTACACAGTTCAAGGGCTGGTGCAAGTCTTTACAGGCCCGCACCGCTGCTTTTTTACCAGTGTCATGGCTCAAGCCCTCAGAATAGCAGGACAGGGAGCTCCCGTGCTAGCTGTGCAGTTCCTCAAAGGGGGAATTAATCAAGGGCATCAGCATCCGGTGCGGCTGGGGCAAAATTTAGATTGGGTGCGCTGCGATTTGTCACGCTGCATTGAGAATGCCGATTTAGATGAGCTGGAGACGCGATCGATCGAACAATTGTGGCAATATGTTCAAAATGCGGTGCGCGAAGGTCGTTATTCCTTAGTTATTCTCGATGAATTGAGTTTAGCTGTTAATTTGGGCTTGATTCCCGAAGCCGAAGTGGTGGCATTGATTGACAGCAAGCCGCATCATTTGGATATGATTTTTACCGGGCCATCCATGCCCCAAAGAATTTTGGATGTTGCCGACCAAATTACTGAAATTCGCCGCAGTTAAGGACAATGATTCAAGTTGCGATCGCCTGTTTAGCGGTCGCATTTTTTATGTCAAAAAATAGTATCTAAAAAAAGAGGCGATCGCTTAGCTCAAAGAGCGATCGCACGCTGATCAATTTACCAGCGACGTTACGCTTGAACTACCGGATCGAACACAACACTCAATCGATCCGCCGGCACCATCCGCTTGAGAATTTTCAAGTGACCGTCTGCATCAGACCAACTGCGAAACTCACCCACAACCACCTTTTCCACATTTGGAAGCGAGCGAACTATAGTCCACGGCTTGAGACGTTTTTCTTGCAACATACTAAATAAATCTCCTTGGTAAATTGGAGCAAAAGCCACTCCTCATGGTTGGACACCGCCGAGGACTGGCTTTTGACTTTGCAAACTTGCCCTTCTCTAAGAACATAGCACAAAAAAAAAGGTTTGTGATTATATCTTATTTGTCACTTTTTTTAGAGCTATTTTCTACACAACAGATGATTAAACTCAAAACTTGTTAACACTTTAATTCCCAACTCAAAACTATAGCAGTTCTCAATAAAGTGAGGTATTCCCTATGCCCTATGCCCGATGCCCGATGCCCTATATCAAGCGTGCACCTCATGTTACTGAGAAAGGCTATATTTCATGACTAACACTTCGACTTCGCTTGGGGTGCAGTCTGACTAATAAATTTTGCCTTCTACCTTCTACCTTCCTTCTACAAATCCCGCCGCGACAGCAGAAACCAGATCCCACCCAAACCCAAAACACCGCACAAAACCCCGCCTTCCCACCCAAAAACAGTCCCCCCCGGCAAATGTCCAGGCTTTGCTTTAGAAGTAAAATTCAGCTCCGAATAGTATACCCACTGGCTGTTAACCCGCCAGCCCACGCGATCGCCAAACTTCTCCCAAACTGTAGCATCATAAACACCAGCCTTTCCCCCCGACTTTACCCACAAACCCTTTTGCACAGAAAAACCGAATCGGCGGTGACTGTGCCGCACCCAAAGTTGATCGATAGTCTGCAAATCCTTAGCTGGAAACTTCCTAATATCTTCCTCGCTCAAATAACCCCGTGAAACTTGCTGCATCACCTCCAGCATTTTCACAGAAGTTTCCTCATCAGCACCCCGCCAATTTTTAGCAGCGAGCAGACTTGCCAAATGAGAATAATCAATCCCTTTTTCCGACTCTAAATTCACAGAAACTAGCGGAGTCTCAGTCACAGGTTGAGTCGGTACAGAAGGACTAATAACAGTTGCCTGCGGCGACTTTTCCAGCACGGGGACAACAACAACAGGAGGTTTTAAAGCATCCAAAACTTCCACAGCCGATTTGTAGCGATCTTTAACATATTCTTGAATCAACTTATCCAAAACCAGACCTAAATCCTGGCTAATTTGCGTTCCTTTTGGCAAAGCTTCTCTCCAAAGCCATCGGCCTTCTAGCGGATCGTAAAGGTCATCGTGAATGTCTCCGTAGATATCGAGATAAGGCATAACAGAAGTCAGCAAGCGAATGCAAGTTACCCCCAAACTATAAAGGTCGCTAGCAGGAACAGCCCTACCGTGACGCTGTTCTAGAGCCGCGTAGCCGGGAGTTCCCAACTTCGTTCCAGTTTTAGTTGGAGCAGCCGCTACTACCTGTTTGGAAACCCCAAAATCTATCAGAACTAACTTGCGATCGCGAGATCTGCGGATCACATTCTCAGGCTTAATATCGCGGTGAATTACATTTCGATCGTGAACAAACTTCAATAAAGGCAACAAATCTAACAGCAGTTCGCAAGTTTTAATTTCGCTATAAGCACCGTACTTATCTAACTCATCCTTTAAATTATTGCCATCAATAAACTCTTGCACTAAATACAAGCGCCCATCTTCCTCAAAATAAGAAATTAACTGAGGAATTTGCGGGTGCTTCAGTTCATATAACCGCCTTGCCTCTTGTTCAAACAGTCGAACATATTTTTTAAAATGACCAGGTTTACGTTGAAATTCTTGAGGGGGCGACAACTGTTTGATTACGCACAATTCCTCAAACTTTCCATGATTAACAGCTCGAAAAGTCCTGCCAAATCCCCCATCGCGCAGCGGCTCAGTTGCTGCATAAAGGTCTTTTAACAGCAGCTTTGAACCACAATTAAGACAATACTTTGTGCCTGGGGGGTTCTGACGCTTGTCTCTTGGGCAATCGAGATTAAGGCAGTATGTCATATATTAAAAAAAATGCGAACCAATTTATACTCAGGGTTTAATATTATTCAAGAGTCCGATCGCGATCTGGTTTTTGTAGAGGTGACACCTCGAACCTTACTCTGGCGGCTGCCACGGGAGCGCTCAGAGGGTGCACTCTCGCCCGAGTGCCCCTGAGCAAGTATAACTCTCTTGAGGGTTTGACCTCAAACTCAAAGTCTAAATCTAACCTTAGACTCCGATCCGTGCAATACATTTGATTTAGCCGTCAAATAGCGAGTATATCAAACAGAAATAGTAATTTATTACCAGCCCACTTAGCTTTGCAACACCGACAAAAAACTTAGGATTCCGCCTGAGATATAATTTTATTGCCAGAGAGAAGCAGACTAACGGGAGCTGCCACTTCCGTTAAGTTCGCTCGACCTTAATATTTTACCAGTATATTTTTTTACCTAACCAGCCCCAATCAACAATCCAAAACTCCCTAAGAAACGCACGTTAAAATAAAGACTAGCTTCCTCCAACGCAATCCGAGCGTGACGGGACAATTAGCTAGTTTTCCCTGTTTCCTTTTTTTAGCTATTACCAGTTACATCTATTTCGATCTGTCTACTTAATTAGGAACCGCCAGTGACACCAAAACTACAGCCCTCTAAAACTCCAAACTCCCGCCAAAAATCACCAAAAGTACCTTGGTTCGAGCGGTTCATGGCACTGGTCGCCCTAGGAAATTTAAGCCTAGTATTATTTGACATAAGTTACGTGCCCGGGCGAGATTTTTACCTCCGGCAACTGCCAGTTATAACTCAACTATACGACCCATTTAAAGGAATTAAACCCCACCGAGACACCCAGCAATATCTAGAAACCTTAGAAGAATTAAAAATTCAAGTAGTGCAAACAGGGTTGCCATCTCCCCAAGTAGCAGCCAAATTGCAGGAAATAAACAATCTGAGCGCGAAAATGATCGACGAAGATCCCTTTCGAGTAGCATCAAAAAGCGGCACCCTAGAAAAAATAAAAGACCGAATGCGCGATCGCATCCCGAATTCGCAAGACTCCGCTAAACAATCATTCCAAGCATTCTGGCGCCAAGACTATTTAAACAAACAAGGTTGGCAAAAAGAAATCAAGTGGTTTGATGCCAAAATCAAGCCATTAATCGCCATTAACTATTACCGCGAGATAGGAGAAAACGGTGAATTCACCGATAACTTCTGGCAAATAGACCTGCCATTTATTGCCATATTCGCGATCGAATTTCTCGCCCGTACCTACTTGATCAGCCGCCGTCACCGCAGCGTCACTTGGCGAGCAGCCATGCTCTGGCGATGGTACGACATCTTCCTGATGCTCCCATTCTGGCGCCTGTTGCGAATATTACCCGTCACAATTCGCATCCACCAAGCCAAAATGCCAGATCTGCAACCCATACGCACCCAAATCAGCCGAGGTTTCGTCGCCAACTTCGCCCAAGAATTGACCGAAGTTGTAGTAATTCAACTCATCAACCAGATGCAGCAATCAATTACCACAGGCGAACTCACTCGTCAACTATTTCAATCTCAAAAACAGCGCTATCTAGACATCAACAATATCAATGAAATAGAAGCGATCGCCACCCATCTCGTGCAAATAACCGTCTACAAAGTCCTCCCCCAACTCCAGCCAGACCTAGAAGCCCTCCTCCGGTACAATATTGAAAGCTTGCTCAAACAATCCCCCGTCTATCAAGGATGGAAGCAAGTACCCGGCCTGGGAAATCTGCCCGGACAGCTAGCAGAGCAATTAGTTGCAGAACTCTCCAAATTAGTCACCCTCGGTCCCCAAGATGCCTACGAAGCCTTCAAAATCGCCAGCGAAGACCCCATAAGCATCAAACTCTCAAGCCAGCTAGTCCAACATTTCGGGCAAGCTTTAGGAACCGAACTGCAAAAGCAGCAAACCTGGCAAGAAATACAACTGCTGGTGTGCGACTTCCTAGAAGAGTTCAAAATCAACTACATTCAGCGGTTGAGCGAAGAAGACTTCGAGAAAATTTTAGAACAAGCCAAAGAACTGCAACGGATAGCCCCACGTTAGGGCGTGTCCTGACTCGGAAATCCCCAAACCGTTCGGGCAAGTCTCCCCGCGCGGTGTCCGCTGGGTAGCCGTACAACACCGCTTCCACGAACAACCAATTGTAGGCAGACTGTCGCACCCACATAACCTTCACATCCGCGCAACAAATCTTCGATCCTTTCCCACTGTTAATGCCGTAGGGCATAACGGCAGCTTGTCATGCCGATCGAATCCTTCTAGTCGGCTGTATCTCTCCTTTACCTTCCTTTACATTAACTGATGACAAACCCTAGCCTCTAGGATTTGAAAAAGCTTTAAATCCTTGCCAGCCATGTGTTTACCTCTAATACCAAATTCACTATTAAGCTTAGATAGTTTCCCAGGATTAAAAGAATAGCCCTAACCCTCTTCTGTGTCATAATCCCCTCTGCTCCACCGCTCTACTTATTTTTTTCTTCCCCAATTAGCAATTAGCAATTACCCTGCTGTAACTCCTGCAAATGAAACTTGCTGGAATTGTAAAGTTTCATGTGCGATCGGCATTCTCTACGAGAGTCATCTGCAGAGTTGTGCATCAAATCTTCAGCGCGGTAGCGAGTTAGACCGCCGTTACGGTTCTCAGCCGCCTAGCGTGTCATGTTTTTAGCGAGAAAGGTCAATTTTTTTAGACGTATATTATATCAATTTATATGTAAGTTTGGTGAAATTATACTTTTTATACTCAATCTGTAAAGTAAAGTTAAAAACTACTACAAATAGCTCTCAACCAAGTAATCTATTAGATATGATTGCTAACTGGTTTTTTCAAGGCTAAAAATATTTACAAAGGCTAGAAAAAAATAAGACGCATCAGTATCTTTAGTTAGCTTTTATTATAACGATATCAGAGAAAACACGTAAGTAGCGATGCTTGTTTAAGCAAGTTACTGTCTCAAACTTTTCACTAACTATTAGAGATTGCTTTTCAATATATATTTCCTCAGCCTCATTTCACTAAATCCACTGAGATTTTTCAGCCAACTCGTTACCCCAGGAGTAACACGAATCAATGTCACAGACCTCTCCAACCACTTTCCTGTCAAACCGTTCTCAAAAAAAGGTGTCCCTGCGCCTGATTTTAGTATTGCCATTCGTTCTGCAAATATTTGCTGCCGTCGGTCTGACAGGCTGGCTATCCTTACGCAACGGGCAAAAAGCAGTCAACGAAGTTGCTAGCCAGTTGCGAAGTGAAATTACGGCCCGCATCCAGCAGCAGCTCAACACTTACCTAGAAACAGCCCCTCGCGTCAATCAACTGAATGCCAATGCCCTTCGACTAGGATACTTAAATCCAGACGAATTGGAGAGTACGGAGCGCTATTTGTGGGAGCAAATTCAAGCCTTTCCTTCTCTACCCCAGATGGGTTTTGCTACTAAAAATGGAGAGTTCATTGCCATTGAACGCCAAGAGAATGGCAAAATATTTTTTAAAATAGCACACAAAGAGCATCGGAATGAACTTCATATTTATGAATCTGATAGCAAAGGCAATCAAACGAAGCTCTTAAAAGTCTCCCGCAACTACAATATACTCAACCGTTCTTGGTATAAAGACAGTGTACGCTTAGGCCGATCCACCTGGAGCGAAATTTTTCCACTTACAGGTCAGAAAACGCTCTCCCTCCCTGCCGGACATCCAGTTTATGACGAAAGTGGCGAACTGCGCGGAGTATTCGTTGCTAATTTTTTGATCTCTTTCCTCAGCGACTTTCTGCAAAGCTTAAAAATCGGTCGATCGGGACAGACATTCATTATGGAACGTTCTGGACTCCTAGTAGGCAGTTCAACTCTCAAAGAAGCATTTATCACCAACAATGGCCAACTCGGTCGGCTGAATGCTTTAGACAGCACAGATGATTTAATTCGGCTGACAACAGCGCATTTAAAAGAACACTTTGGCGACCTTACTAAAATTAATAGCTCTGAGCAATTGGATTTTACGATCGCCGGCCAGCGAGAATTCCTCCAAGTTATGCCCTTTCAGGATAGCCGAGGATTGGACTGGCTGATCGTGGTCGTAGTTCCTGAAAGCGATTTCATGGAGCAAATTAACGCCAATACCCAGACTACCATTTTGTTATGTTTGGGAGCCTTGGCGCTGGCTACCGTTTTGGGAATCTTAACCGCACGCTGGATTACCAGCCCGATTCTCCGTTTGAGCGCAGCTTCTAGGGCGATCGCCAGTGGCGACTTAAAGGAAAATGTGCAGGTAAAAGGCGTAGAAGAACTAGAAGTTCTGGGTCAGTCTTTCAACCTTATGGCACAACAGTTGCGCGAATCCTTTGAGGCGCTAGCCAAGACCAATTCCGAGCTAGAAATCCGAGTAGAAGAACGCACCGCCGAACTCACGGAAGCCAAACAAATCGCTGATACTGCCAACCAAGCTAAAAGTGAATTTTTAGCGAATATGAGTCACGAATTGAGAACCCCACTAAATGGAATTTTAGGATACGCTCAAATCCTAGAACGCTCAACAACGATGGCTCCGAAAGATATCCAAGGCATCAGTATTATTCACCAGTGTGGTTCCCACCTGTTAACCCTGATCAATGACATCTTAGACCTCGCTAAAATTGAAGCTCAGAAATTGGAACTGTACGCGAAAGATTTCCATTTTCCTTCCTTTTTGCAGGGAGTCGCGGAAATCTGTCGCATCCGAGCCGAACAAAAAGGAATTGCTTTTGTTTATCAACCCAGTTCGGAAATTCCTGCTGGCATCTACGCTGACGAGAAACGCTTGCGACAGGTACTAATTAACTTACTGAGCAATGCAATTAAGTTTACAGACTCGGGACGAGTGACTTTTAAGATAGAACATCTGGAAAAGGACACAGGTGAAAAGGTACAAAGCTATGAGCAAAAGCCAGCCTCACCAATTCACAAAATTCGGTTTCAAATTGAAGATACTGGCGTTGGTATGACACCAGAACAATTAAAAAAAATATTTTTGCCTTTTGAACAAGTAGGAGACAGCAAGCGTCAGGCGGAAGGAACCGGACTCGGTTTAACAATTAGCCAGAAAATTGTCGAAATGATGGGTAGTACCATTCAAGTAAAAAGTCAGTCAGGAGTCGGCAGTGTTTTTTGGGTAGATTTGAATTTACCGGAAGCGGCAGACTGGGCAAATACAGCGACGATTGCCAAGCAAAGAAAGCTGGTTGGCTACCAAGGTAGAAAGCAGAAAGTTTTGGTTGTGGATGACAAATGGGAAAATCTCTCAGTTATTGTCAATCTCCTGGAACCCCTCGGGTTTGAAGTAACCGAAGCTAAAAACGGTCAAGAAGGTTTAGAAAAAGTAGAAGAGTTTAAGTTCGATTTGATTATCACTGACTTAGTGATGCCAGTCTTAGATGGCTTTGAGATGATGCGCCGTATCCGAAATTTGTCACACTATAAAGACGTGGCAATCCTTGCTTCATCTGCCAGTGTATTTGCTACCGACCAACATAAAAGCTTGGAGGGGGGAGCCAAGGATTTTCTCGGTAAGCCTGTGCAGGCAGAAGAGCTATTTGAGATGTTGCAAAAGTATTTAAAACTTGAATGGATATATGAGGAACAAAAGAATGAAAAAATCAGCACTATTCCTTTTTCATCAGATACTCAATCACTTTCTGAATCGACCTCTGTAGTAGCGCCCCCGCCCGGAGAAATTGAACTCCTACTTGAACTGGCGATGAGAGGCAACGTGAAAGGAATTGTGAAGCGCAGTGAACACCTAGAGAAATTGGATCAGAAATTTGTGTCCTTTGCTGTTGAGCTGCGCCATTTAGCCCAAGGCTATCAAGTCAAAAAAATAAAAGAGTTTATTACATCCCACAGAATAGAAAAAGAATGAAGGCAGCAAATATGGAAACAAGTAGCATCTTGATCGTCGATGATAATCCTAGCAATCTGGACGTGCTTTCTGAAGCTTTAGCGGGTTCGGGATGGGAGATATTGGTAGCAACTGATGGTGAAAGTGCCATCGAACAGGCTGAATATACTCAGCCTGATGTGATTCTTTTAGATGTGATGATGCCAGGAATTGACGGGTTTGAAACCTGCCATCGCCTGAAGGAAAGTCCGTTGACGAACGAAATTTCGGTAATTTTTATGACGGCTCTGTCTGACATAGGAGATAAGGTCAAAGGCTTTAATCTAGGGGCTGTAGATTACATTACTAAGCCCTTTGAACAAAAGGAGGTTTTAGCTCGCGTCAATCTCCATTTAACACTGCGTTCTTTGACTAAAACTCTCGCCGCCCAAAATCTGCTTCTCAAACGGGAAATTGAAGACAGGCTCGCAGCAGAAGCAGCGTTGCATCAGCTCGCGCAGGAGTTAGAAAAACGGGTGGAAGAACGAACCGCTGAACTTTCTCAAGCTTTGGATAATCTTAAAAAAGCTCAAGTGCAAATCGTTCAAAGTGAAAAGATGGCTTGCCTTGGTCAACTTGTAGCTGGGGTAGCTCATGAAATTAACAATCCAGTTAGTTTTATCTCCAATAATATCCCTATTGCCAAGGAATATATTGCCGATTTGATCGGAATGACTCGGCTGTGCCAGCACAATGTTACTTCGACATCAGAATTTGAGGATAAGTCCCAGGAGAGTGAGTTAGATTTTATTGTTGAAGATTTGCCAAAAATTCTTGATTCAATGGCGGTCGGAACAGAGCGACTTTACAATCTTTCTATGTCACTGCGTAATTTTTCTCGCTTGGATACATCGGCACTAACGCCAGTGAATATTCACGATGGGCTAGATAGTACCTTATTAATTTTAGGGCATCGACTGAAACCTAAAGGAAGTTTCCCAGGAATTGCAGTGATTAAAGAGTATGGGAAATTGCCGCTAGTAGAGTGTTATCCGGGGCAACTCAATCAGGTGTTTATGAATATATTGGCGAATGGAATTGATGCTTTAGAAGAGTCTACGATTAGTTGTCCGCTGTGCGGGGAAAACAAACAGAGCAATGAGACTCCACAGCTTCGGATCTGCACTGAAATGCTTCAGGATGACAGAGTGGTGATTCGGATTGCTGATAATGGGGTTGGCATAAATCAGGAAGTAATGCAGCATTTATTCACGCCGATGTTTACTACTAAATCTGTAGGTAAAGGGACAGGTTTAGGTTTGTCTATTAGCCGTGAAATCGTAGAACGAAAACATGGTGGTAAGCTGACTTGCATTTCCTCGCCCGAATGGGGGGTAGAGTTTGTAATTGAGCTTCCAATCCAGCATTAGTAAGGAAACTTTTTTAGGGTAAATCTTAGTTTTGCTGTTTTGTCAATATACAGTTAATCATGGGATCGCCCATGTCGAATCTACCAATCACCCTGACTGTCAAACTCTTCGCCACCTATCAAGAAGCAGAGGGCTTGTCCGAACTAAAATGAGAATTTCCTCAAGAAACTCCCCTATCGCAAGTCCTAGAACGCCTGAGTGACCATCGCCAACAGTTTTAGGGACGATCGCACCGGCTTCGGTATCAACCAGGAATTTGCCCTCGCCCCACCCCGCTCCAAAACGGTGATCGAGTCGTCCTTATTTCCCCTGTCAGCTCTCCTCTTGTGCCGTCGGACAGTCCGCCGATGCCGATTCGGTTTGTCACCGGACGGGCGATCGAGCTAAACTGAGAACAGAGGCCTCCCTTCGATCAGAAGAAGTCCTCAAACTTCTTGGAAGAAATTGTTTTACCTAGGAGTGGGTCAAGCCCACTTTTTTTGTTGCATTAGTCGCAGGAAAAGAGCTCGGGGCGTCTGACTTGCAAGTTGAGGACTGATTTAGTAAGGGTACCCCCCGCTTGAGATCCCCTGCTGGGATGTTGGGTAAGTCCCAAAGTTGAAGACGAAAGTCGCAGCCACCTAATCAAACCACCTCAAAGCCAAGCAATCTCAACACCAAATTTTTCCTTGCCCCTGTCCGAGTTTAGGAGTTTTAACTTAAGTATTCGATATGACTCATCCCCTAATCCCACAAATCATTGACTTAGCTACCCCCGTTGCGGAAACACTGGGATTGGAAGTAGTGGGAGCAGTGTTTCACACCAACCAAAATCCTCCCGTGTTGCGGGTAGACATCCGCAACCTCCAACAAGACACTGGTTTAGCCGACTGCGAGCGCATGAGCACAGCCCTCGATGCTGAGTTAGAGGCAGCCGACATCATACCCGATGCCTACGTGCTAGAGATTTCCAGTCCCGGAATATCCCGATTGCTCAGCAGCGATCGAGAATTTATTACCTTTAAAGGTTTCCCCGTGACAGCCAAAACCACCGAACCCGACTCGCGAATCAAAGAGTGGAAAGGACTACTCCTGGGCCGGGATGAAACAGCGGTTTATCTCAATCAAAAAGGGCGACAGGTTAAAATTCCCCGCCCTCAGATTGTCAAAGTTGAACTAGACGAAGGAAAGGAGATGTAAAGGGAAATTTTGAGTTTTGAGTTTTGAGTTTTGAGTTTTGCGATTGCCTCGCAGCAAGCTGAAAACGCTTGGCTGCGAGTTAATTTTTAACAATCACATCTGTAGCAGCGGGTTGAAGAGGAACAACAAATAAATTGTTACTGCACCTAGCTTCCCTAATCCTATCCAGTAACTCATCACTCCTCTGTCATCACTTTTTCTTAAAGATTTCCAAGTACCAATTACCGATTACCAGTTACTTATTACCACAGCAAAAAAGGAGAGTTTTATATGTCAATGGTTCCCCTGCCCGGACTAAAAGAAATGGTCGAAGGTATTAGCAAAGAACGCAATTTACCAAAACACGCCGTCCAAGCAGCCTTGCGAGAAGCCCTGCTCAAAGGATACGAACGCTACCGCCGTACCCAAAAACTCGACCATTTCAGCGAAGAATACTTCGACAACTTTGATGTAGAACTCGACGCAGAACAAGAAGGTTTCCGCGTTTTAGCCAACAAAACTATTGTCGAAGAAGTCATCAATCCCGATCACGAAATCTCACTTACGGAAGTGCAAGAAGTAGCCACGGAAGCTCAGCCTGGGAGCATCGTACTCGTAGACGTAACACCAAATCAAAAAGAATTTGGTCGCATGGCCGCCATCCAGACCAAACAAGTTCTCGCTCAAAAACTGCGCGACCAACAGCGCAAAATGATTCAAGAAGAGTTTAAAGATTTAGAAGAAACCGTTCTTCAAGCAAGAGTGCTCAGGTTTGAGAGGCAGTCGGTAATTTTAGCAGTTACCAGCAGCTTCGGTCAGCCAGAAGTAGATGCCGAACTCCCTAAGCGCGAACAGTTGCCCAACGACAATTACCGGGCCAACGCTACATTCAAGGTTTATCTCAAAAAAGTAGGCGAAGGCTCTACTAGAGGGCCGCAGTTACTTGTTTCTAGAGCCGACGCAGGTTTGGTGGTTTACCTGTTTGCTAACGAAGTACCAGAAATAGAAGACGGGGTGGTGAGGATTGTCGCCGTAGCCAGGGAGGCAAATCCGCCCTCCCGGCACGTCGGCCCCCGGACTAAAATAGCAGTGGATACTCTCGATCGCGACGTAGACCCTGTAGGAGCTTGCATCGGAGCACGGGGATCGCGGATTCAGGTAGTAGTCAACGAATTGCGCGGCGAAAAAATCGACGTGATCCGCTGGTCTCCAGACCCAGCAACTTATATTGCTAACGCTCTGAGTCCCGCTAGAGTAGATGAAGTGCGTTTGGTTGCTCCAGAAGGCAGGAGAGCTCACATTTTGGTCGCTGAAGACCAACTGAGTCTTGCCATTGGCAAAGAAGGTCAGAATGTCCGCCTCGCAGCTCGCCTGACAGGTTGGAAAATCGATATCAAAGATATTGCTAAGTACGATCGCGCCGCCGAAGACAGCAAATTGGCAGCAGAAGCAACTAGGCTCGAAGAACTAGCAGGCGACTACGACGCAGACGAAGCAGGCGACTACGACGGCGACGAGGAAACCGCAGAATTTGAGGAAGAGGAGGCAGCCACCACCGAGGAAACCGAAGCCGCAGTCTAAAAACTGTGACATTTACAAGATTTTCTCTCTTGGGGAGACCAGGAGGACTTGTCCCCTACTCCCCCCTCTCCCCCTACTTCCCCTCTCACAAGAAATGAAACCGAACTACCGGTGCTGTGCAAGTTGTCGAAAAATAGCTCCTAAGGAAGCTTTTTGGCGAGTAGTCAGGCTCTATCCTTCTCATCAGGTACAATTAGATCGTGGCATGGGCCGTTCTGCTTACCTTTGTCGGGAAGCAGAATGCCTCAAAGCAGCTCAGAAAAAAAATCGACTTGGGCGATCGCTCAAAGCGGCTGTGTCTGACGAACTGTACCAAACACTTTGGCAGCGTTTAGCCACATCTGACTGTACATCTTACTCTGGCTCACCCGGACGAAAAACCGACAATAGTTCGGCATCGACTGTATAAACCCTCTTGGCAGCCCTACCAGTAATTACCGGTAGCGCCAGCTATAAAACCCCAATCCGATCTGCCCACCAGTCTGGAAAGATTTGTGTCAGATTAGATAAGGGTAGGGTACTAGCAGAGGTATCCTCAAGGTGGAAAGGCAAACTTTGAAGCTTGAGAGAGTGGGTTTTGCCAAAACTCAGACTTCGGAGTTCCAAGTTCCCAAACAGACTTGAGAATTCTTCAACCGCAGACTTCAGCGAGTTGCATCTTTTAGATAAAATTGCTGAGCGAGTACCAAAACCCCGATTCCTGACACTGAATCAATCACAGCGAATGATGTCGTCATTAGAACAAAAAATCACAATGTAAAAACTGGTTGGCACAAAAGAGGGCAGAGTGGATGAACAACGGCAAAGTAAGAATTTACGAATTATCACGGGAACTAAATTTGGATAATAAAGACATCTTGGCAGTATGCGAGCGGCTCAATATTTCAGTCAAGAGCCACAGCAGCACAATTACAGAATCCGAAGCAGAGCGCATTCGCAAAACGGCGGAAAAATACGTAGCCAGTAGCCACTCTTCCCCCGGCAAGCCAGCTCCACCCGAAAGAGCAGCAGCGCCATCTAGAGAATCTGGCCCTCACCCTAACGACCAACAAAAAAAGCAGCAAATTTTAGAAATACGCAGTCCAAAAGTACGACCGGCTGGTGCAAACTCCCAGCCTGCAGGCAACGAGGAGAACAAAAATCAGCCGGCGGCAACCGTGGCAACTCCTCCCAAGTCGCCTGCAGCTCAACAACTCCAGCCTCCAGCTAAACCGAATATCAATCGACCTGTACTGTCGAAGCCAAATGTCGCAGTCTCGGCGGCTCCGTCAGAAATAGTGTCGGAAACAGTGTCGGAAACAGTCTCGGAAAATGTAGGTGCGATCGCCCCGGAAACAACCGCCCAGGCTCAGGCACCTGCGGCACCTCAACCGCCGTCGGAAAAGGCTCCCGAACGCACCAAGCAACCGCCGATCGCCCCCCCTGCGCCGTCGGCCAAACTCACTTCGCCGCCAGTCAGAGGGGCATCAGAGTCGGCTAGCCGTACCCCACAAAATCTGGGGAACAAGCCGGTACTCAAACTTGCAAAAACCGAGCAAGAGCAATCAGAACAGTCAGAAACTCTGGAAGCGCCGGCTAAACCGAGCCGGCCCAGCAGACCGACACCGGGAGCTCCTACCGAATCTCGCGACGCGCAAAGACCGCGCCGGGAAGGCGCTGGTGGCCCAGTAAAAACTCCACTGGCCGCTCGACCCCAGCCCGGTGGCCCGCGCCGGAGCCTTGCCCCCGCAACGTCAGCTACCGGGCTGCGTAGCCGCGGCGGTGACACCGGAGCCCTAGGGGATGACACGGATGACAATGAAGAAGATAATACGCCGTTGCTGGAGATTCCTCTCCTCGAAAGGCCCTCCCTCCCTCGTCCTGCCAAAAAGACATCGGTCATTTGGGAAGAAGATGATGACGAAAACTCAGATGCTGCAAAAGCTGCTAAGGCTGTTAAGGCAAAACGTTCTCGCCTCAAACCCATAGACGAGGATGACGATGACTTAGAAAACGGCTTGGATATGCCAGCACCGGTCACGGTCAGCCTGTCCCTAGCCCGCCCAGCTAAAGCGAAGTCACAAGCAGCACCCAAGTCAACACCAACTCCGGGCGCACCCGGAAGCAGTGGAAAAAATAAAAGACCGGGCCCTTCTCACGATAAAAGTTCTTCTTCTGGTTCTAGTGGGGGACGCGGCAACCGGGGCAAAACAGCCGAAGCTAAGGTAGAACGTCCAGAAAAGCTGCTGCTGAGCAGGCCGATGACCGTTCAGGAACTAGCAATTACTTTGGCAGTTCCCGAAACCGAAATTATTAAGCGGCTGTTCTCTAAAGGTATTGCGGTCAACATTACCGAAACCTTGGACATTTCAGCGGTGAGAATGGTAGCCGAAGAAATGGGCGTAGAGGTGGAAACCCCAGAAAAAGTAGCCCCAGCTATCAAAGTGATCGAGATGCTGGACGAAGCGGATTTGGAATACCTAGAACGCCGTCCCCCAGTGGTAACGATTATGGGACACGTGGATCACGGCAAAACTACCTTGCTCGACTCGATCCGCAAAACCAAGGTGGCTCAGGGAGAAGCTGGGGGCATTACCCAGCACATCGGTGCTTACCACGTGGATGTGGTACACGAAGGCAAGAGCCAGCAGGTGGTATTTTTGGATACGCCCGGTCACGAAGCCTTTACAGCGATGCGGGCTCGGGGAACACGGGTTACGGACATCGCCATCTTGGTGGTGGCGGCGGACGACGGCGTGCGACCCCAGACAATTGAAGCGATCAGTCACGCGAAAGCGGCGAAAGTGCCAATTGTCGTGGCTATCAATAAAGTTGACAAGGAGGGTGCTCAGCCGGAACGGGTGAAGCAAGAGCTTACTGAGTACGGCTTGGTGGCAGATGACTGGGGCGGCGATATCACGATGGTTCCAGTTAGCGCGATCCGAGGCGAAAACCTGGATACGCTGTTGGAAATGATTCTGACAGTGGCGGAAATGGAAGACCTCAACGCCAACCCGCACCGACCAGCTAAGGGTACTGTGATTGAAGCTCACCTCGACAAGGCAAGGGGGCCTGTGGCAACTCTGCTGGTGCAGAACGGCACTCTGCGAGTGGGCGATATTGTGGTCGCCGGCTCGGCTTTGGGCAAGGTGCGGGCAATGATCGATGACCGGGGCGAACGCGTAGAGCAAGCAACTCCATCCTTCGCGGTGGAAGTGCTAGGGCTGCGGGAAGTTCCTCGCGCCGGAGACGAGTTTGATGTCTTCGCAAACGAAAAAGAAGCTGCGGCGATCGCCTCTGGAAGAGCTACCTCCCGACGAGATTCACGCCTGCTGCAAGGCGGCCGGATCAGCCTCAGCGGCTTCTCTCAACAAGCTAAGGAAGGCGTTCTCAAGGAACTCAACTTGATCTTGAAGGCAGATGTCCAAGGCTCCCTCGAAGCAATTGTCGGCGCTCTGACTCAACTTCCTCAAAAAGAAGTTCAACTCCGACTGCTGCTATCTGCTCCTGGGGAAATTACAGAAACGGATATTGACCTCGCAGCAGCCAGTAATGCTGTAATTATCGGGTTCAATACTACTCTCGCCACCGACGCTCGCCTCGCGGCTGACCAAGCGGGGGTAGACGTGCGGGAATACAGCATCATCTACAACCTCTTGGATGACATTCAAGGGGCGATGGAAGGTCTGCTGGAACCCGAACTGGTCGAAGAACCTTTGGGTCAAGTCGAAGTGCGCGCTGTCTTCGCGATCGGTCGCGGGGCTGTGGCTGGATGTATGGTACTCTCTGGCAAAGTCATCCGTAACTGTAAGGTGCGGGTGCGCCGGGGTAACAATGTCGTTTACGAAGGTGTCCTCGACTCCCTAAAACGGATGAAGGAAGATGCCAAGGAAGTCAATGCTGGCTTTGAATGCGGCATTTCCTTGAGCGGCTTTAGCGACTGGGCGGATGGCGATATTATTGAAGCCTACCGGATGGTTACTAAACGCCGGACTCTCTCTCAATAGTTTTGAGTTATGAGTGTTGAGTGGGAAGAGAATTTTTGAGCGATCGCAACCAAATTGCCGATCGCTCGCAACTCTTCTCTTCACTCAATACTCCCAAACTCATCACTCGCAACTTTTGTTTTTAACTTATAGCAGAAGGAAGAAGGTTTTAGTTATCGAGGAGAGAATGAAGAAGTAATAAAAGCAAAGATGTCCGCAATTAACAACGTCCTCATCGTCTTGGCTGTTGCTAAAAATTCAAAATTTAAAACTCCAATAAAACTTACGCACAGCAATCGAGTTTCCTCCCAAAATGCTTGGTGTTACCGCTAGATATGTAGTCTTCGCACCGGGTTTATTGGTTAAGAGTGCGTCCTACACTATCAAAACTCAAAATTAAAAACTAATAACTCATAATTATTGAAAGTGCGTTCTTTTTGGTCAGATCCTTTTTTGTGGATTCACCTTTCTGGGGTGGCTACACTGCCGATTTTCCTGGGACTGTGCTTGCTGGGACTCGCAGTGGGTTCTCCCCTCCTCCCTGTCTGGTTAGAAATATTTTTAGTGGCTGTAGCAGGTATTGTTCCTGTGCTGTGGATGCAGTGGTTCCGCCCTTTTTACATTTTTAGTATTTTAGTGGTGGCGGTAAAACCGCAGAATTTAACTTCTGTGCAGCAGCGGATTCTGACTCGGTTTAAAACTAAGTTAAATCAAGGACTCGCTCTTTTTGTCGCTGTTTTGCTAGCAGTAATTTTGTGGCAGCTTTACCGATGGGCCCCCCTGGCGGCTTCGGTGGCTCCCTTTCCTCCTTCCTGGCGGTGGGCTGGATTGTTGTTGGCAGCTTCTGCTTTTTTATCTAGCAATTTGTTTTTCCAGGTGTCTGCTAGTGTCATGGCGGTTTTGCTGACGCCGGAATCAGAATTTGCCGCGACAAAGCCTCATGTTTTAGAAAAAATTCGGCAGGATTTTACGATCGCGCCTTGGCAAGTCGATCGACTTTTGCCGGCTTTTGCAGCCGAGACAACTGCCACTGTGGCTGCACCCGTAGAGTCAATTGGGTCAGCATCCGCCATAGGGAATTCGTCAGTCGGCAGTCTTGTCAACCCAAAACCTGCTGAGAGCAACGGCTTTAAATCTCTACCCGAACAGTCGAGCGAAAAAAAGTTAAATTAAAAATTAAGAGGGGGACAATTGTAGTTTAAGCTACTTTAATTTGTACAGATGTATGCTGTGAAAAAAATAGGTAAGGCCCCTCTTCGGATAGAGATTATTAATAGTCTTAATATTTAATTTTTAATCGCAGGTTGTGGATATTTTATATTGGCTATCTGGAGAGAAGAATCTATAATAGAGAGTGTCAAGGTCAGCTTTCAATCCTTACAGGGGATTAAAACAGAGGTATAACAATATGGCGAATTATCTACCGCTCGCGCAAGAACCTCAAGCCGCCGAGCCGATTGAGCTGTGCGAAGATTCTGAAATCTGGGGCAGTCTCAAATCAGCGATCGGCGCAAGTTCAGGATTTCAACGCTGGCAGCTAGAACTCAATTTTGATCGTCAGCAGCAAAATGCCACCATCGATCAGCAGGTTCGTTCCTATCTGCGGGAAACTTTAGAAACTTTGGCTTATTGAGAGCAGCCAAGCCCAATGCTGTAACCGATAGTACCTTCCCATCGCCCCATGTTTAAAACCAACTTGAAACACGGCGTTAATTTCACGATTTTTCAGAACAAAGGGCGTTTTAGAATGAATCATAGATATCCTAGCTCCTTCTATTCAGGAGCTAGGACGTTATCGATACCTACTCAAAAAAATCACCGTGTTCAATCTTAAAAAAATGAGCTGAGTTCCTTGAGGGGGCGACAAGGCCTATCTTACCTTGATAGTAAAAGCATTGAATCCCCTGAACCTCAACAAAGATAGCGGATTCTAGACAGGCTTATTGACTCATAAGATCGTCCAAGATAGGCTTGAACCTGATTCTCTACGATCGCCACTCTCTTTTATTGACTCATGCCCGCAAAGATATTTTAGCTTGACCATTTACTCAAAACCTTGACGCAGCAATGCTTTCAACTTGCTTTTCACCCCGTGAAGTGAGTTCCTCCAAGGATTGAAGTAATATCTGAGCACTACGCCGATGGTGGAATTTAGCAGCAATCTTCTGTCGTGATTTTTGAATCAGGCTCAATGTTAATTCTTTGTCCTTTAGCAATTTTGCTATGGCCTCTGCCATTTTTTCGGGATTTTCCGGCGGGACTAGCATACCGTCAACACCGTTATCTATCAGTTCCGCCATTCCACCCACCTGCGTCACTACTACAGGAGTTTGCATAGCCATTGCTTCCATAACAGCTACAGAAATTCCCTCTTTCAAGCTGGGTAAAACAAAAATATCAGCCTCTTGATAACCTTGGCGATTTCGTTCTTCTGAGACAGAACCAAGCAGCTCAACATAATCAGACATTGATTGCTCTTGAATGAATTTTTCGAGTTCTTTACGGTAGCCATTACCGGATTTTGCATCTTCCCCAGCAATCTGCAAGCGGACATCAAACCCTTGTTGTCGAAGCAACTTAATTGACTCAATCAGGTACTTTTGTCCTTTGGCTATATTGAGACGGCCACAAGTGTAAATTAGGCATTGACTGCCTTCCTGCCAAGGAGTATAGGGAGTTTCACGCTTAATTTCATCGAGATTTACACCGACTGGTGACACCCTCACATCCTTTGGCAAGAAGCCTGCTAGGTCATTTTTAACCGAGTTGAGGAGTTGTTCAGACATTACAGAAGCAAAAGCAGAATATTTCCATTTTTGTTCTTGATTGGGCCCAAAATCTTCTAACTGACCGAGAAGAGCCAGACTATAAGTTATGTCCGAAAGTATGGAGGCAAATAGGGCAATATTAGCAGCATTGCTACAGGAATGAACGTGGACGTGAGACCAGCCCTGGGTTCGGGCAAGCCAAGCTAGCTTAGCCCCCATAACAACCAATAGCAAATAGTAAAGTCTTTGAGAAAAGGATATATTTTTAGTATTAGCAATTACACTGAGACAGCGCCACCAGGCAATCGGGCCAGCTTTGATGAGCTCTATGGGAACATTCACAAAATCTTTGATCTCAAATGGTATCAAATAATCAGTCATACTTTGCGCTTTCTCAGCCCAAGTATGTACAACTTGAGTGGGCGGACGGCGGGTTGATATCATGTGAGGTTCCATACCAAGATCGAGCAGTGCTTGATATTCTCGCCATATCCAAGTATGAGTTTGTCCGGGAAATTCAGGGATAAAGTAGCCAATCTGTTTATTCATTATTGATTATTTTCCTTAGCAACTTGACAAATTGAAATATGCTAAACCATCGGTTATTTGTTCCTGAGCAAAGATGATTTTTAGCTGGCAAAACCCACGCCCAGCCATTTTTTGGGGAGAGGTAGTCGGTGATTTCAATAACTAGCTTTACAAAATCTATGTTCACAGGATTTGGACTCACATTCGGCACCCCAGAGAGTTCATGTCTCAGAACTTTTAATAGCTACAAATATAGTTTTGGGGATACCCAAAAGTCTAGATGTAGGAACAAAAGACTCCAACCCCACTACATTGAAAGGGTGTAGAATTTTAGGTTACTGAATGTGAGCAGTTCTTCAATAGATGGTGACTAGCCGGAGAGGTTTCACATTGTTGTCTAGCTAATAGTCTAGGTGGCTTGGCCGGCTGTCAATTCTAATTGAGTCCGATCTTTGCCGAGCGCCAAACATTTTTTAACAGCAGCAATTACATCTTCCACATCTGCATCTGTTAGTTTGGCCGAAATCGGCAAGCTAATTGTATGCAGTCCGATGTAGCTAGCATTCGGATAGTCTTCCGGCTGCCATCCAAACATTTGTTGATATATAGGATGTTCCGGCATACTCATGTAATGTACGCCGACACCGATATTTTCAGCATTTATAGCGTTGAGAAACTCGTCGCGGCTGATTCCTGCTTTGGCTTCATCTACCAGAATGGTGTAGAGGTGATAAGCATGAATTGTATCCGGTTCGGGGCTCGCGGGCAAAGTAATCGGCAGATCCGCAAATGCTTCGTTGTAGCGCTGCCAAATCTGCTCCCGCCGCTGCCAATAAGGAGCAACTCGTTTCATTTGATGAATGCCGATCGCAGCTTGCAGATCCATCATATTGTATTTAAAACCGACCTCCACCACTTGGTAGTGCTTGTAACCCGAGTCTCCGAAGCGCTTCCAAGCATCTTTGCTCATACCGTGCAGCGCTAAAATTTTGAGCCGGTCGGCGTCTTCTTGACGGCCGGCCAGAATCATTCCTCCTTCGCCCGTCGTAATGTTTTTGGTAACATAAAAGCTGAAGCATCCGAAGTCGCCAAATGTGCCTGCTTTCCGCCCCTTGTACTCTGTTTCGATCGCGTGAGCGCAGTCTTCAATTAACTTCAAGTTGTGACGGCGAGCAATCTCGCAAAGCGCATCCATGTCACAGGGACGGCCTGCAAAATGAACCGGCAAAATTGCTTTTGTTTTTGGAGTTATTTTAGCTTCTACTTGAGCCGGGTCAATATTCATTGTCACCGGATCTACATCCGCCAGTACCGGTGTTGCCCCCGCGTGGATGATCGCATTAACTGTAGCGCAAAAAGTCATCGGAGTAGTAATGACTTCATCCCCCGGTTCTAACGAAGCAGCGAGGATGCTCAAGTGCAGTGCCGCCGTACAGGAATTGACTGAAATCGCGTACTGGGAACCCTTGTAAGCTTTGAAGTCATTTTCAAAACTCATGACTTTAGGGCCTGTACCTAACCAACCTGTTTTCATGGTTGACACCACTTCTTGAATTTCAGCATCTTCGATCGCCGGAGCGCCGAAAACCAAAAAACGGTCTTTTGAACGAATAGGATTGTTGTTCATTTTTCTAGTGTTACCCAGTAAATAGAGTCGAGCGAGTGAAAGTGTAGACCCCTAAAAAGTAAGATTTTATTGGGATTGGAGGTGCTGTTAATTAATCCACTCTCTCACCTTTTTTTAGTCAAGAGTTTTGGGGATGCCTTGCGCAATGGCATTTGTTATAGCACGAGCTTACTAATGACCAGCCGTTTTTCCGCAAGCGCCTGATTCTGACAGCGTTTCTCTATATTAATATAGATAATCTCCCATGTCCACCCGATCGGATTTCATTTTATGGGCGATACACAAGCTCTTGCGTGCATTTTGTGTTTTAAATACTTTACTCAAAAAAAATAAGACTACTTCTGGATAAACTTTTTGTCAACTGTCGAACATCTATCGCGATATAGATTTTACAGCGAAGTTATCTAATTTCAGATTTTAGATTTTAGATTTTAGATTTTAGCATTAGGAATGACTGATTTCCGTCTGGTTTGAAGCTTGCCTGAAGTTAGATTTTGTTTTTAACTCGTATCAAAATTAGGCAAATTTTGCACAAAAAAAAGGTAACTTCCCTGTAATTGATGCAGGTTCAACAATATTCTGCGATCGCTCGCACGAATCCACCCTCCTTGACACCATCTGCTATAGTCTAGGCAGGCGAATCTTGTTTAAAATGTCTTGCAACCGTTCTGAAACGCCGCCCAATTGTTCTGACAAAGCTACAAGTTTGCCGTAAGCTTCAACTAAACGATCGCCCTCAACGTAAACTTCTGGAGTAGGATAATTCTTCATAGCTTCCAGTAGTGTAATCTCGTTATCATTAGTGGCCGATAGCACCAAAGCCTCGCGCAAAGCTTCTCGATTTGCATCCCCAGAGGGAGTGCGAATTACCTGACCCACTTCATCGAGAATTATTTCCCCAACCTTGCTGTTAAGCGTCCGATCCAAAAAGCTTTGACTGACTTTCACCGGTCTCATCAGACTGTTGCGAACCGCTTCCGGGTCTTTTTTTGCCTTTCCCAGCAGCATTTCTAACGCGGGGGACATTTGCCCAGTTACTGCAAAAATTTCTAATTCGCTGACGGGTAAAGTCATTCGGATCGCACTGTATTTGAGCACTACCTTTTCGGCAGCCGCCGCAGCATTGCTGTAAAAGACAATTCCCGCGCCTGCTGCTAAAAATAACGTCCACCGCCCTTTGAAAAATGATCGACCCATAGTAAAATCTCCCAACATCTTTTTCTACTTCGACTTTGACACATCTCATTAGTTACTACACAGACTAAGCTCTTCGGGAAATGCCAAATTATTTGATCGCCCCAGCACTTATACCATTTTAGATTTTAGATTTTAGATTTTAGATTTGCCAATGACTGATGACGATCGTGGTTTCGATCACAAGTCTACAGTTGGATGATTTTTGGGAACTGGTATTACCTATATCGGATGCTAGGCAAAAAACTCGGTTCAGGGCACTTGTACCGGTCTCTCTGTACGCGGTACACACCCTACTGATAACACTCAACCATTCACTTTTGCGACCACGATTCAACCGTCAACAGTCAATACTCAACAGTCAACAGTCAACAGTCAAGAATCACCGACGGTGCAACCGAAATTGATATGATTCTCTCTCCCAAGCTCCCGATCCTAGCAAAATGCCGAACGCCAGCTATTCTATCAGTGAAGGCTGGCGCTGGGCTTAAATTTATTTAATATATTTAGGGTCTTTATGAAAGCTGACCCCAATTGAACGAATTACAAGCGGTTTATGATTAGGGCCTTTAAATTTGCTGACCCCAATTGAAGCCACATTATTATAATTACAGGGATCGCTGGCAAACCAGGATTTCATAATAATTTCTTTATATTTCTAACTTTTCCTTGCCTCAGATAGATTTTTGTCTCCATTTGTAAAGTTTTGTTACTTCGACTTCGGGGATCGGCCCTCGGCGCGCTGCTCCCAGCGAAACAGGAACACCATCAGGGCCACAACTCCGACTTGGAGGGCAAAATTAGGCAAAGCAGAACCAATTTCCCGGCCAGAGGCAATTTTAGCGAGGAAAACCAAGCCGCCGATAAAGCCCGAAGCGCCACAAGCTACGTAAACAAACTGTCGCAGAGGCCGGTAGGGAGTGGCCATTTCTGCGGTTAAACGCTCGTATTGTTGGCGGCTGAGGTTGCGCGGGTTTTTGGGGATGTTTGTGCGATCGTCCGAATTGGGGGCTGGCATAGATTTAGGAAATAGGTAAATTAGGATTGGGCCACAAAAACCCGGTTTCTACCAAAAACCTTCTGGCTTAGGTGGCAACTACTGCCGAAAAACCAGGTTTTTGGTACGGGGTGCGCCAGAGAGAGCGAATATTAGACTACAACAAATATCTCACAACTGCCGAAATAAATCACCGTTGAATCCAAACCACAACTGTCTGCAAACAGCCGACAAAAACACCCAAAATCCCTCCTAAATTTACAATTCCCTGCAACTCGCTTTGGACAATTCCCTGAATAGCTAACTCCAACTCTTCAGGAGAAGTACCTTTTACTCGATCGACAATCACCTGGTCAATATTCAAAATCGGGATAGCCTGAGCTACAATATTTTCTAAATCCCGCTCTAAATAGCGCTCTAAAACCAAAGCCAGTTCTTGGCTGACAATTCCGAGGGAAGCGCTCATCACCGCTGAAGTTTGCAATCGATTGAGAAGCAACCGCGAAATATTTTCCCAATCAATAGATTTGCTCAACCCCTCAAGTACGTCTGTACCGCGCTGTTGAACGTAGCTGCGAACGCTGTCGCGCATAGTTTTTCGCAACTGTCTCACAGTCGAAACCGGTAAATTTTGCATCGACAAATTTTGCAGCCATTCCTGAATTCGCCCGCGAATTCCCAAAGAAATAGTTAACTCTGCTAAGCGCTGATTTGTCGCTTCTCTGTCATCAAGACAAAAAGTCCGCAGCCGAGTTAAAGTATTCCGCAAACCAAACAAATTTGCTACTACCCAATAAGTGCCGCTGGTTTTTTCTCGAAAGCCTTCATCGATGATCGAAATATTGCGATCCGTCAAAAAGTCAATTAAAGCCTGCCGCAGCACTTCCGGTGGTATTACTACCTGCAACAACCACTCAGCAAGCTGAGCCGCCTGAGCTTCCGTTAGCTGAATCTCCAGCAAAACTTGGTCAAAAATTTGATTTAGCTGAACTTCTAAAAAATCTTCCCGGCGCGCCAAAACTTTGAGAATTCGCGGCATAGATTCCCCCAGCAAATCTCGCAGAATGTTTGCGAGAATTTTAGCGGTTTTTTGCTCTGCGTCAGCTTTTACCTGATCCAGCGCCAACTGCAACAGCCAGAGAATTATCGACTGCATCCGCTCGGTTTGCAGGAGGCGGCGCGCCAAGTTTTGCAGTTCCTCCGGCGTCAGCAGGGAACCCATAATTGTGTCGGAAATTCGCTTTGCTAAACGCTCTTGGTTCCGGGGGATCAAACCTGGAGTGAAAGGCAACTGCCGCCCTTTGATGTAAATAGCTCGATAGGGGCGGAACAGCATTTTGATAGCTATATCGTTAGTGAAATAGCCAATAATTCCTCCCACTACAGGTGGGGCCAACAACAGCCAAATTTCAGACGGATTCATAAATGATTAAAAATAGGGTAAGGTGCACAGGGATCGGTGCACCCTATAGTTAGATAGCCGATCTAGACTGCAAGCATTTTTAATTTTAAATTGCTTTGCCCAGTACCAATACTCCCATCATAGCTCCAGCAATGGGGTAGTGGGTGGCGGCGGCAAATCCGGCTTTGTTGGCGATCGCCACTTGCTCCTGGCCGATCGGGAATTTTTCTAAACTAGGATTAATGTAAGCATATTCTTGAGTCATGCCAAATTGCTGAGCAATGGGCACTACGAGACTGTCTAAATAAAACTGCTGAAAGCTCCGCATTAGGGAATTGCTGGGGCGGTGGAGGTCGAGAATAGCTGCTTTGGCACCGGGTTTGAGCACGCGGTGCAATTCCTGAAGACTGCGGGGGATGTCAGTCACGTTACGCAGGCCGTAACCCATTGTGGCGCAGTCGAAGTAATTGTCAGCAAAAGGCAAGTTTAGGGCGTCAGCTTCTACCCAGGAAATGGGACTTATAGGGGTGAGAAAAGGTCGATCGCGCCTCGCAGCCACAGCCAATTGTTCGGCGGAAAAATCTACTCCAAATACGCAACCGGTGGGCCCTGCTTGTTTAGCCAGCAACAAAGCTAGATCCCCGCTACCGCAGCACAAATCTAAACAAGTATTTCCGGGGCCCGCACTGCTCCATTTCACCGCCATTTGCTTCCAAATCCGGTGTTGCCCAAAGCTCAACCAGTCGTTCAATTGGTTGTAAACTGGTGCAATTCGATTAAATATAGTTTTAATTTGTTCGGCGTTATTAGTCATCGGTCATTTGTCATTGGTGATTGATAATTTGTAAAGTCAGCCGGACAAAATAATTAATCCGTGCATTCATGTCATGCTGTCGCCAGTCATTAATGCTTTTTTATTTGTTAGCGAGCGCTGAGCTTTTGTCGGAACTCATTGGTTTGCTATCATTTTAATCTCAAGACTTAGAGGCGACTAAGGACTAAGGACTAATGACTGATGACTCATGACTGATGACTAATGACCCTGAAAACTCGTCAATACCAAAGCAACTTCTTGAGCGGCGAGGTGAACTGTTGTGAGCTCGTCTGGGCGCAGGGAACAAGGCTGCTTCCACTGCATGGAAATCAGGGCGATCGATCGACCTTTGTGAATCACCGGGATGGTCAGGTGAGCTTGAATGCCGGATTTCTGATAGTGCGGCAGACTCGCTAGGTTTGTGTCGAGTCCAATATTCACAGCACCCTGAATAGTTTGAGAGGTAATTGCTTCTCGAACCAGAGGATCATCTGCCAGCCAATTTTCCACAGGTGAACCAGTGGTGTGACAGCCTTGGAGTGGCATTAAAACATTTGCGTCCACCAGTTGTAAAATGCAATAGTCCGCCAAAAAATTATCACTTATAGCAGTAGCAATTGGGTCTAAACTTGCTTCCAAACTCGGATAATCCACAGCCGTTTGCATGATTGTTGCTAACAGTTGTATTTGATTTTGGGCGCGATCCAATTCCTCAGTCCGCTGCTTGAGAATTTCATAAGTCTCGGCAGCCTTTTGCACCACCATTTTCAGTTCGTTCGGGTCCCAAGGCTTGGTGATATACTTGTAAACCTGTCCTGAGTTAATCGCATCCACCAAGTCTTCAATGTCCGTAAAACCAGTCAAGATAATTCTGACCGTATTCGGAAACTGGGGCACGGTTTTGCTCAAAAACTCCGTTCCCTTCATTTCGGGCATCCGCTGGTCGGAAATGATGACGGCGACCTCGCCTTCGATGCCGAGGACTTCCAAGGCGCGAATTCCGCTCTCAGCTTTGAGCACGTTAAAATCTCGTCGGAAAGTGCGGTAGAGTAAATCCAGATTGTCTGGTTCGTCGTCTACTACCAGCATTTTGGGCTTTTTCGGTCTGTGTAGGGTCATGAGCTGGCGTTTAATTTGATCTAGCTCTGAAATGGCATTATCCATAACAATACGATAAACTCCCCTTTGTAAATTTAGGCGAGCAACTATTCTGTAACAATAGTCTCATAACTCACTTACTATTAATCTATCGCTCTGCCGCGACACGAGCCTTGCCGGTATCCAACCACACATAACTTAGCGCTAGTTTTTGATTCAATTATGACTGATACACCGCAAGATTCATCCCCTCCTGCATCTGCATCCTCCACAACTGCTGTGGATGCCGAAAAGTTAATTCGATCGCTCCGCCGAAAAGAAGGCACTTGGGTAGAGTGGGGACAAGCCTGCACTGCACTGCTAAAAGCTGGCTACAACTCTCAAAGGATTTTTGAAGAAACAGGTTTTGAGCCAATTCAGCAAAATCAAGTGAGCGTCGCAGCCCAAGTCTACACCAGCATGGTAAATGCTGGGGCTTCCGAGGAAGTTCGATCGCACTTTTTGGGCAAAGGTAGCGATATCTTATACGAGTTTCGGATTCTCTCTCAAGTAGAGCGGGCCGGGGCGGCTGCTTTGATGCTAACCCACAATTTGGATGTTGACGATGCTCGCCAAGTTGCTAAAGCCATCAAGGAGTTTTCGCACTTCGGGAGTCTCCCCCAAGGGTTCACAGACACTCCCGGCGATGCTATGGCTTACCAATGCTGGCAATTGGCGAGACAGAAAAGCGATTTGCAAGAGCGATCGCGCTTAATTGCTCGCGGTTTAAAATTAGCTAGCAGCCAAACCGCTAGGGCGCAAATCGAGCAGTTGCTCGTCGATTTTACCGTAGTTCCGAGACGGGAAGCGCCCCGCCTGCCCGTCTACAGGCTCGATACCGAGGAACAATTGCCCCGCATTGTCCCGGTTGTGGGCAAATTGCCGCTTTCTACGACAGATTTGCTGGCAGTGCCTTTGCCGGAGGAAATCGAGCCGTTCCGAATGGTAAAATTTTCCGGAGCCGGAGCTTGGGTGGCGATTCCGGGATGGCAGGTAATTTTGAACGCTGAAGATCCGGTGGCTGTTTTGGAAATGAGCGATCGATTGCCGGTACCGCTGCAAGGCAAAGTTGAAGAAGTTTTGATTATTGCCGATCGAGCTCAAAGACAGTGGGATGCTGAGAGTTATTTCCTCGCAGATAACGGGGGCAATTTAGAATTGTACTGGTTTGAACAATCCCCGGATATTCCTATTTTGGGGCGAGTTGTTCTGGTGATGCGTCCCAAAAAGATTGTGGATGAAGACTATACCAAAGATGGATGGCAAATTGATGATTAGTCGGTTGTCAGTTGTTAGTTGTTAGTTGTTGTCAGTTGTTAGTTGTTATCAGCCAACAGTCAACAGCCAACAGTCAACAGTCAACAGTCAACTGACTACTGACTACTGAGGCGGTTTCGGTTCTGGAGTTGTCGGATCAGAATGCTGTTTCTTAAATCGATTAAAGCCGTAAACCGCAGCCGCAATTAACAGAAAATAAGGACTGTAAGCCAACAGCCAAATACCCAAAGCAAACAAACCGAGCGTCAATTCACCCACCGAATGAGTCGCTTTCCCCCAAGTTTCCTGCACCCGCAAACCTAGAGAAGGTTCGGGAGTTTGTTGAGCCGATACTGCTGCTTCTAGAGTTAAGCTAATAGTCGAATAGGCTACTTGATTTCGCAAACTTTTTAACTGAGCGTCAATGCGTTCGATCGACTCCCGAATATTGCTCAACTCTTGAGAAACTTTGAGAACATCGCCGACAGATCCCGATCGCTGCATAATTTTTAACACCATTTCTTCCGATTTGCGGAGGTTCCGCAGTCTAGCCTCGCTGTCAACTAATTGATTGGTAACATCCTCAGCCGTCAGAGAACGGTTCTCTACAGTTCCGAGTTTTGCCAAAGCCTCTAAAGTAGTTTCTAACCGTTCTTGAGGCACCCGAATCTCCACAGACGCGGTTTGGCGGACACTCGAATCCGGGGGCTTTTGATTTTGGAAACCCAAGATATCGCCTTGCTGTTTTTCGACAATATTAGTAACAGATTTAGTGCTGGCGTCAATAGATTTGACAACTACACTGAGTTGGGCTTTTTTAATCAGTTGGGGACGGGTTGCGGGAGTTTCTGCTGCTTTTTTTGGTACAGCAGCAGTTTGTGACCCTCCGGCTGCTCGCTGGGCTGCGGGTGGGGGTGGTGGAGCAGGTGCGGCAACTTGGTTTTCAGGGCTGCTGGATGAACCTGCGCCACCTGGAGCGCTGCTGGACGTTTGAGCTCCTCCGCAGCTAGGTAAAGCAATGGCTGAAGATAAAGTTAAGAATACTGCCACAGCAAAACGAGTTGTGCTGTTGTTGGCTGGGTTTGGGTTTGGCTTGGGCGGGGGGGAATTGATTTTGAGGTGAGTTTTCATTTGGGTGACTCCTCTAAAAAAGGCTTGGGTATTGAATTTTAGGCTGGTTTCAATTTAAGCTTCAATAGATAGTGTTAGTTTAGCCGATACCAAAATGGAAACGGTAGAGGTTGAATACTTGGGGATTTTTAACCGCAGATAAACGCAGATGAACGCAGATGAAAGCCAATAAATATCGGTGTGATGACCGAAAACAATTGGGTCACAAGTCCCCGGATTCATCCGTGGAGCGAGAAAAAAGCTCCTCGCTCCCAATGGCCAGCCCCCGGATTTCTCAGCGAGGTCGCTTTATTCAATTCTTTAATCTAAAATCTAAGATCTAAAATCGATTGACGGTTTGGGTTCTGGCAATACGCGATCGGAACTAAAGCAAGTCGGTTTCTGATACCGTTTGAAAAGGCTGAACGCCACAAATATTTTTCTAATCTAAAATCTAAAATCTAAAATCTAAAATCGAATGACAGATGAATTTGATACTGATTTTATGCGATCGACAACCCAGATCGATCGCCCGGATGTAGCCTCAGCGCTTTCCGAATCAGGGTTTGCCGCAGTTTTGCGAGAACAAGCTTGCCTTAAAATTCGCGAAAGCTTGCGTGCGGGGCAGCAGGACATGGCGGATTGGCAAGGCGGCCCCCTTGCTGTTTCAGCGGTTCCGGGGGCCGGGAAGTCTACGGGAATGGCTGCTGCGTCGGCAATTGCGATCGCCCGCAACCAGCTTCACAGTCGCCGCCAGTTAATTGTCGTGACATTTACGCGATCGGCTGCTGCTAATATTAAAGCTAAAATTCGGGAAAGATTGGCAGAATTGTCTTTATCGCAAGGCGGTTTTGCGGTGCACACTTTGCACGGTTTAGCTTTGAATATTGCGATGCGCCATCCCGATTTGTCGGGTTTAAATTTAGAAAATTCAACCTTAGTTACTCCCACTCAAAGTCACCGATTAATTCGCACTTGTGTAGAACTTTGGGTTGCCGAAAATCCCCGCAGATATCAAGTTTTGTTGGAAGGACAGCAATTCGACGGAGAGGAAACGGAGAGGCTGCGGCGACAATCGGTTTTGCGGACAGAAATTTTGCCACAGGTAGCTAAAACTGTGATTCACGAGGCGAAATCTTCTGGTTTATTTCCCGAACAGTTGTTAGAAATGAACGCTCTTGATACTGGGGACGGTTATGAGATTTTAGCAGTAGCTGGGGGTTTATATCAAAAATATCAGGCTTTGTTGAGGAGTCGGGAATTCATCGATTACGACGAGATGATTTTAGCCGCTTTGCGGGTGTTGGACAATCCGAGGGCGAGGGCGATCGAGCAAAAGCAAGTATTTGCTGTTTTCGAGGACGAAGCGCAGGATTCTACACCTTTGCAGACTCGGCTTTTGGAAACATTGGCGATCGATCCCGATCATCCTACTTTACCTCCCAATTTTATCAGAGTTGGCGACCCAAATCAAGCGATTAATTCTACTTTCACTCCCGCAGACCCGATTTATTTTAACCAATTTTGCGATCGCTGCGAAGTAGAGAATAAGTTAGCGACAATGGACGGCGCAGGTCGCAGCACCCAAGTAATTATCGATGCGGCTAACTTTATGTTGCAATGGGTAAATAGCTCGAAATTAGCGGGAACCGAACAGCCTTTTCGCGACCAAACTATTAAGCCAGTACCCAGCCACGACCCGCAGCAGAATGCAAATCCGGCTCCCATTGGTCGCGGCTTAGAATTGCATACTCCCCGCGATATTTACCATACAATTGAGTTAATTGGCAAGCGGGTAATTGAGTTAGTAGAGGAATTTTTACCCACCGATTTTGAATTTGCCAGGGATGGCAAAGATATCGATTCAGGCGGGGAAGCGAGCGATGGGGAAAATAGTGCCAAATTGCCGTTAGAAAATCTGAAATCGATGGCTATTTTGGTGCGGGAAAACAAACAGGGTAAGTTTATCAAAGAAGTGCTGGAAAATCCTCAAAAACACGGATTAAGCTTTGATTTGCGGAAATACGGGATTAAAATTGAGGATGTGGGAGAGCGGGACAGACATTCTCAAGTACCTTGGGAAATCTTAACACTGCTGCAATTCCTCGATCGCCCGCACTCTCCAGACTACCTGAAAGCAGCATTAAAGATTTTGAGCGATCGGCAACTGATCCCCAAACAAGACTACAATGCTTTTGCGACTAGCCCCGAGAAATTTCTTTACCCCGGCCCGCTAGACCCGCAGCAGTCAGACCCCGTTCGCAAATGTCGCTATTTTTGCTGCGGTTTGCTGCAAGCTAGTTTAGAACTGCCACCCTACCAAATCATTTCATTCTTAGCCTTAGCGCTGCAATACGACCAAACAGAATTAGCCACCGCCGACAAATTAGCAGAACGAGTAGCAATCCAAACAGCCGGCAACAATTCAATGCGGAATATTTTGGATGTACTGAGCGAAATTGTCAGTTCCGAAAGATTTGAACCTGTGGATGCAGACGACAAAATAGAAGAACGCTATACCAGCAAAGGTCAACTAACAATTATTACCATGCACAAAGCCAAAGGATTGGATTGGGATTGCGTATTTTTGCCGTTTCTGCACGAACAAACTATCCCCGGAAATTTGCGAGTTTTGCCGCAAACCCGATTTTTAGGAGATTTCACTTTAGCAGAGGTAGCGAGAGCACAAATTCGAGCAAGTTTGCACGAAAAATATCCTTTACCAAATCTAGGCGAAGCCTGGGAACAAGCAGGTTATTTGAAGACAGCAGAAGAGTTTCGACTGCTGTATGTGGCGATGACGCGAGCAAAAAGCTTGCTGTGGATGGCGGCGGAGAAGAAAGGGCCTTTTACTTGGAACAAACCGGAGAATTTGCAGGAGCAAAAACCTTGTCCGGTAATGCCTGTTTTGAAGCAGAGATTTCCGAGTAATGCCATATAAAAGAAGTAAGAAGTAATCAGTAATAAGTAGCTCGTTCCCCGGCTCTACTCATGGGTGAGAACTTAAGGTGAAGTTCCCCCTTTTTGGGAACTTCTAGCTTCTATCCAAGCCTTGGTATATAATGCTTTGAGTAACCTACGACTCGGTTAACCTAAATTGCTAGAAATATCCAGGGACGGTTAGCCTAACCCTCTGGTTAGTACAACTAAATACACATCCTTGTGTAGGATTCACCAGGGGATCATCTCACTTTTGATGCGCGCTATTGACGGTAATATGAAGTTCATATATTGCCCGAAAGTCTTTCTTCATTTAATACGCAATTCTCCACCATTCTGATTGTTTTAAGGTGGCTGCTAACCTGTAAATTCGCTCAGAATTCAGGTGGTTTTGATTACTCAACAATAAATATTTGCTGCCTCTATCTGTAATTCCTACTGCTAGACTATCTCTCGTTGCCACCCTGAGTTCAAAATGGTGTTTCTGCCTTTAGGTATAACCTTTCTCCCAACTGCGGATGCTCAAATGAAAGTTCCCTCGCGTGCAAGTGTAGCCGCTTCGCAGCAGCCCGACATCCGTAAAGCCGATCGCCCAAAATCGGTATCCCTAACCCTCGAACATTCCCTGCATGAACCCTCAATTGATGCGTGCGTCCCGTCAGCGGCAAAAACTCGACGCGAGTAAAATTTCCCTCCCTCGCCATTACCTGAAAGCGAGTAACACTGGGTTTTCCGCACTCCGAATTGACTTGCTGGTAAGGGCGATTTTCTGGATCGCCCCAAAGTGGGAGATCGATCGTCCCCGCCTCAATTTTTACACTACCCGAAAGCAGCGCTTCATAAACTTTGTGAACCTGCTTTGTTTCAAATTGCTGCCTGAGTTGACTGCTAGTTTCTTTGTCCCGCGCCAATAGCAAAATACCCGATGTTTCCCAATCTAAACGATGCACCGCATTCAAATCAAAACTATCCGGTAATAAGTTACGCAAACGACTAAAAACACTATCTTGATTTTGCAGATAACGACCCGGCACTGACAACAATCCAGAGGGTTTATTAACCGCAATCAACCATTTGTCTTCATAAATAATCGGTAGCATTTGCGTAACGGGCAAGATGCCCGTTCCACAAGAAAAATTATTGCTTGTGGGGTGGGCTTCTAGCCCGCCCGTAAAACCCTCATCCATATTAGAAACAATCGGATTTTGAGCCAATCCTGACAGCAAAAAACCCATCAACGGCTGACACCGATCGCTACAAGCGCCATAAAATTCTCCCTGAATCTTATCCCCCGATGGCGGCCCCCACCAAAACTCAGCCATTGCCAGCGGTTTCAGGTTGTGTACTGCCGCGTAGTGGAGCAATTTGGGCGCGCAACAGTCGCCGGTGCCAGTGGGAATAGAATTGATTGGCATCAATGAAGAGAGCGATCGCGATTTTCCCAAAAAATTCACCAGAGTGTAAGCCGCGTGCATTTGTGTCTGAAGTTCGCGGGAAAGTTCTTTTCGCTGCTGTTTCAGCGCCCGCATCCGCCCATCCGCAGCTTCAATTAATTGTTTTAGCGGCTGCAATGTTTCATCCCGCTGCCGTTTTAATTGCCTGCGTTCCATTTTCTCCAAACGGCTTTCTTGATTCAGTTGTTCCAGGGCAACTTCTAGTGTTTCTGCTGCGAGAGTTTGACACAGTAACTGGCGTTTTTCGTCTCGCTGCTGCTTGCAATTGCGATGCCGATCGCTCAAAACTTGCAATTGCACTTCAAACTCCCGAAATAAGGCTTCATACTCTTGTCGCTGCGGGAGTTGATTCAGTGCAATAAGTTCCTGTTTCATCGCCTCCAATTGAGTTAACGTGCGGGCTTCCTCAAAAGCAACTCGATCTCGTCCCGGAATCGGTGGCACCCAGCCCTCAACAATGCTGCAACCGTTCAGCAGCCCGGAAAATGCTTTGAGTATCCGCTGTTCCCCCGAAGGCATCTCCACCAGCAATATGCCGTACATCTTCCCTTCGCGATCGTAGGCATCGTCAGCCGCAAGGTACTGCATCAAACCCCGGGCGACTTCCTCGGACATTCGAGTGCGCGGCAGTCTCAGCAGCTCGCCGCTTTGAGGACAACGGCCTTCGTACCAATAATTCGGGTGGGAGTCGATAGACTCCCAATGACAGTCCGTGAAATCTAAAAGCGCGTCCAACTCTAGCATCTTGAATTTGGTTTTAAACCTGAATTAGGGCATAGGTGCTTGTGTCCTCGATGCTTTCGGTCAATCGAAAATCGAAAATCGAAAATCGAAAATCGACTGACCGTATACAGCCGTGTACTGCAAGGGGGAAGGGTGCATAATTTTATACCTACTCGAATTAAGTAAAAAGGATTTGTCGCACCAAGCCTGATATGCTAAATTTGTTTCCAAACAGCAGCGATATTAAGAAAAGCATAAGTTAATATATAAGACCGCAAGCTTGTTATCCCACTAAATTTTTATGTGAAAGGCGTATGCCAGACCTCTCGACTTCGGCTACAGAAAACTCCTCAAACCCCCAACCAGCTCTGCTGCCGCCGATTTTAAGAATTTTTGCAGCATTTCCAGACTACGATCGGGGCAATAGATTGTACGCCGCAGGAAGGTACGAAGCGGCAGTTCTTTGCTACGGAAAAGCGGTTCAAATTAAGCCGGACTGGGCCCGGGCGTGGCTGAATCTGGGCAAAGCTTACAAGCAACTGCATTCCTACGCAGAAACCGTAGCCTGCGCCGATCGAGCTACAGCAATTAATCCCGAAGAATACTGGGCTTGGATGCTGCGCGGGACAGGGCTGTTAAGTTTGCAAAATCACTCAGAAGCGATCGCGGCTTTCGACACCGCAATTCAAATCAATTCAGAAAAGCACGAAGCTTGGTATCAGCGAGGCCGAGTTTTAGAGGAATTGCAGCAGTGGGATGCAGCCGCAAGCTGTTACAAAAAAGCAACCCAACTTCATCCGAATTTGCCCGGCATGTGGTACCGGCAAGGCAACGTGTTGGTTCAAGCGGAGCGCTACCCTGAAGCCGTGGCCGCTTTCGAGCGCGCGCTGAAACTCGTCCCAACAAATTGGGAAGCTTGGCTGAACCGAGGTTTGGCTTTGATGAAAGCGGAACGCTACGCTGAAGCTGTAACTTCTTACGATCGCGCCATTCAACTGCAACCACAAAATAGTCTGGCTTGGTTCAATCGGGGCATTGCTTCAGCAAAATTGCACAAATATGCAGAAGCCGTGACAGCTTACGATCGCGTACTGCAAATGCAGCCCAACGACTGCGAAGCTTGGTTTTATAAAGGAATGGCCCTCAAACACCAGTGGGCAGACGCGGCAATTGCTTGTTTCGATCGGGCAATTCAAATTAATTCTTTTTATCCCGAAGCATGGATCGGGCGCGGTCAAACACTGTCAGAATCGAGAGATTTTGAAGGGGCGATCGCTGCTTTTGACCAAGCCGTTCAAATTAATCCGAATTTTCCCGAAGCTTGGCTGGGTAGAGGCATCGCCCTAGCAGGATTGGAACGCTACAAAGAGGCAATTATCGCTTACAGCAATGCCCTACAAATTGAAGGTAATTTTCTAGAAGCTTGGAACTTGCGAGGCGAAGCTCTGGAAAAATTACAGCAATACGAAGAAGCGATCGCCTGTTTTGATAAAGTAATCTCTCTGACTTCAGAAGCAGAAATTACATCAAAAGTAGGGCTGCAGCAAGGCGCAGCGCTGGAAAAATTGCAGCGTTACGAAGAAGCCGTCGCAGCTTACAACCGCGTACTAAAAATCGTGCCAGACAATTTTGAAGCTTGGTTGCAACGCGGCAACGCTTTGTCAAAATTGCAGCAGTACGAACAAGCTCTAGCATCATACGATCGAGCAATTACTGTCTGGCCGGATAACTATCAAGGCTGGGTACAGCGAGGTCTGGTCCTAGGGGAAATGCAGAATTATTCCCAAGCACTCGTCGCTTTTGACCAAGTGATTCAACTCAAGCCCGACAACTGGGAAGCTTGGGCGCAGCGGGGCGACGTTTTGCAAAAATTGCAGCGAACTCAAGATGCCATTAGCTCTTACGGAGTCGCCCTCGAAATCAAACCCGATTACTACGAAGCTCTAGTCAGTCGAGAAGAATTGAGACTCAAAGGCGCGATGTCCGGAAAGTGGTAAGGGGAAATTGACAAATAGCTTTAATTTTTGAAATTGCTTTGTTCCTCGTAATACTGCGCTGGGGTAAAGCTTGAACTATTTAAGTTAAAACTAAAAAACTTCCCTCTTCTCTATGCTCCCTGGAAACAATCCAAAAGAGCCGGAGACAACCTCTCCTCTAGCCTTTGTGGGTTATCTAAATAAATCATTTCGACCTCATCCTAGATTTGCTTAGGAATAATACAAAAGCGCTTACCCTAGCCACGATGGGTTCATGGCGGTACTATCAAATTGGTTGGTAGTTTTATACAGTTCGTATTGCCCTTTTGCCGCTGCCTCGCGAGTGCGATTCAGCATTGCTGCAACTTGTACTCGATCCATCGGCTTAAACGTGCGAGCGGCCTCAAACGCTTGATCGAGGAGTTGCATACTATCAATGCCAGTAATCACAACAGAAGTAGGCAGATTCATCGCATAGTGGAGGCATTCGATCGGGCTTACTGTATTACTTCTAAGCACGTAGGGGTCGCCCATAGATTTCATCCCCAATACACCTATTTGGTTCTTCACCAGCACTGGCAGAACTTGTTGCTCAAAACTTCTGAAATGAGCGTCCATCACGTTCAGCGGCATCTGTACCGCGTCAAAACGGAAATTGTTTTGAGCGGCAATTTCCATCACTCGCAGGTGAACCAAAGGGTCTTTGTGTCCTGTAAAGCCGATGTAGCGAATCTTGCCCGCCTTCTGCGCTTCTACTACCGCCTCCATAGCCCCGCCGGGAGCAAAAATGCGATCGGGGTCTTCCATCCGAATAATTTCGTGATGCTGCATTAGGTCAATGCGATCGGTCTGCAACGCCTTCAGCGACTCATCAATCTGCATCATCGCAGCGCCCTTGGTGCGGCCGTCAATCTTGGTCATCAGAAACACCTTTTGCCGGTAGCCATCCTTGAGCGCTGCACCCATCCAGCGGTGGCTGCGTCCGTTGTGATAATCCCAAGAATTGTCCATGAAATTAATGCCGCGGTCGATCGCACTGCGGATCAGCTTGATACTTTCTTGCTCCTCTCGAATGCGTCCGATATGGTGTCCCCCCAAGCCAATTGCAGACACTCGCTCTCCTGTGCGTCCCAGCGTCCTGTAACTCATCTCGCCGCTTTGGGTTTGAGCTTGGGCTACTTCATTTTTAACCTCTACTTGAGTGAGTTCATCTTGAGCTAACACGGGTTTCAACAACCCTTCTGAAGCAGCCAGCCCTGCTGCAACCAAACCTGAAGCAGAAGTTACTTTTAACAACTTGCGTCTGCTGATATTCATAAATGTCTCCTTCAAAAAACTACTAAGACCTATACTAAATCCCTACTCTTGACGCCCTAACCGCGACAGCTACTTGCGCGTCTCTCAAAATCCCGATCGCAATCCGGCTGCTGCTTCGCCAACTGCCTGCTTTGCCTTATCCACCACGGCTCCCATGCCAAAGAACTCATGAGTTACGTAGGTATAATTGGTTGCCTTGAAAGCAGAACCCGCTTCGCGCAGCCGATTGTCCTTCACCCCGCAACGGGTCAATGTCTGCCGCAATTACCGTCGCAGGGGGCAGACCACGTAGGTTTTCGGCTCGCAACGGTGAAGCGTAAGGATTACTCCCGTCAGCCTAACTTTTGAGATATTGGCTCCAAAGGATATTTTCTGATTCATAAACTTCTCCAATAAATAATAATGATGAAGCGTGCGATCGGGTCTTTCCAACGAACGAGTGCGCTTTGTGTGTTTGAGACTACTTTTCTAGAATTGACCGCCACCGATCGTAGAAGAGACGATCGCGCGATCGCCCGGAATGCAAACGCTTGACTGCCTTTTGTGACGGTGAACGCGGTAGTTCACCGCAGTCCTACAGGTTGGGCATTAATCCGAACTCGAAACAGGCTGTAGGGTTTCTGCCGCAAATCCTGACCGTTGTGATACCTAGCTTGGCGGTGGAGTTGATTTGCCGTGAAATAAAGGTAACCATTCGAGGCGACGGAAAGCGTGTCGGGCCAAAGCACTCGCGGGTCATGCACCAGCCGTTCGATCGAGCCGTCCGGCAGACGACGCTGAATAGCATTCTGCTCGTAGTTTGTCAGATAAATGCGGTTTTGAGCATCCGACTCCAAGCCATCGGAAGCTCCTCCCTTCTCGCCGTGGTCTACCACTGTGCTGGCAACTTCTCGATCGGACATCGGCTCGTTTACTAAGGCATCGACCGCCACGCTGTAGAGTCGTCGTGATGCAAGTGGAGTGTAGAATAGTCGCTCTCCATCCGCACTAATTGCAATCCCGTCGGAACCAATTTTGATCTGACTGGGCGGTTGACCCGGTTCTCGATTCATAATGGGCATCCCTTCCACACTGGGTAGAAAATTGGGGACAGCTTTCGTGGAAGGATGATCGTTCAACCGCCGCCAACTTCTGCCGGAGTCCAAGTCAACCACAATAATTCCATTTGGTCCCTTGTCGGACGAGTCGGTAATGAAGGCCATTCCAGCCTTACCTCGCCGCAAATCAAAGCGAACATCGTTCAGGTAAGTTGTTGGCAATGCCACATTTGGGGGAAAGACAATGGTTTTAAAAATCTGGTTTTGCTTCAGATCCACTCCGACCAATTTTGCTCCACCGGGCTGTGGTGGGCCAAAGTTGATGCTGGCAGTATCTAAAATCCACAAGCGATCGCGCGGGTCAACCACCACACTTTGAACCGAAATCAGGGACTTTGATGGGTCGCTTGGGTTCGGGCGATTAATTTCAGGATTAGGATACGCCACAGTCTGACCATTTCTGACTTCAGCAACAGTGTACTCTACGCGATCGCCCCATTTAGGAAAGTTCACGAAGATGCGTCCGCTTTGGGAAACAGTAACGCCTGTAGGCATCGGACCGTTGAAGACCGCAACGGGTTCAATATCGCCAACCGTTTGCTCTTTGGGCAGCGTTGTTCGATCGATCTGGGCGGGTTGAGACTGGGCATAAACAGCAGAGCCGAGAAAACCGACGGTTGCAAGAAATAGTAGGATTTTAAGGATCTTCATAGAATACCTTCTTTATACTGATGCCATTGGCATGAGATTTTGTAGAAGAAGATCGGACGAGTGTCGCGGACAAAAAAGCCTCGGACACGCCGATCGTCGATGATCGAAAAATCAGAATCTGTTACCAAAAAAATGATGAAATTTCTAGTTTTAAGAGTTCCTAGACCCGCCAGCGAAGGCTTTTAACTCAATAGCATCGTGACTGCAAAACACGCGCACATCTTTACTATGCTGCACCGATAATGCGTGCAGCCGACCTTGATTGAGCAACCTAGCCTTGCGATCGACCTCCATCATCCATTGGTAGGCGCGCAGACCGGGCGTGCAGCGTCGGTTAGCGGCATCCATCTCGTGTCGGTAGAAATAGGCATCGCCTGCGTGCAGGAGCCAGCCATCTGGTGTATCAATGGCAATGCCTGCATGACCGCGCGTGTGCCCCACCAAGGGGATTAGCAAAATTTCCGGTGGCAACCCGTCGAGGTCGCGGACTGCTTCAAAACCGAACCAAGGTTCGCCACCCGCCGAATAGTATTTCCACCGTTTGACTTCATCCCACTGCCCCGGACGATAGCGCCTTTTTGTGATGAAACCGTGCCGATCCTGTGTGGCATCGATTTCAGCCTGCATGACGTGTACCGTGGCTTCAGGGAAATCCTCTAGACCACCGGCATGATCGAAATCGAGGTGGGTTAGCACAATATGGCGCACATCGCTTGGTGAAAATCCGAGCTGTTCAATTTGATGGATGGCCGTGTACTTGCGATCGAACTGGATGTTATTAAAGTGGACGAAAAACGGGCTGAGCCGGGAGTAAGGGGACTGGATATCCCGCAGCCCGAAGCCGGTATCGATCAGAACCAGTCCCTGATTCGTTTCAACGAGCAGACAGTGGCAGACGAGGTTAGCCGTCAAACCCCGACTGAACCCATCGAAAAGCGCCCCTCCAATGGGACACATACAGCCACAATTGAGATGATGAATTTGCATAAATGTGCTGTACTAAATTACTTAGGCGATAACCCTTTATTCCTCAGTCCCCATCCAAGGCCGATGCTGCATAATGGCATCGATGAACGCCTGAGAAAACTTCGCTAAATCCTCACTACTGGGAGAAGTAAACACGCTTTTATCGGCTGCAATCTTGCCATTATCTGCGATGTTTACTTTCTTTAAATCGGCACATAAGAATAGTAAGACGGGCGCGAATTATTTGTTAGCAGAACCCGGTTCAGTAAGCTGGCGGTGCATTTCGGCATTGACGGTATCAGGCAAAACCTTGCTCGCGCTGGCGAGAATCTTTGTCTTGAGTGAACCCGCGATAATGTCGTCCTTACCCGCCATCAGCGCCTCGAAGCCCTGCTTGGCAACTTCGGCCGCGTCGTCTTTCTTGTCTGCGCCCGCCTTCGTGTCGTCCATTCCCGCGCGATGGAAGAAGTTGGTATCCGTCGGCCCTGGCATCAGCGCGGTAACGGTGACGCCTGTGTCCTTTAACTCGTTACGCAGCCCTTCAGAGAAGGAGTGTATAAATGCTTTAGATGCCGCGTAGACTGCCTCGAATGGCCCCGGCATTAGGGCGGCAATGGAGGAAGTGAATAGAATCCGTCCTTGGCCGCGATCGACCATATCCTTAACTACCCGTTTAGCCAAATGCACAGACGAGACAACGTTGAGGTTAATCAGATTTAGTTCGTCCTTCAAGTCTGTCTCGCGGGCAAAGTCGCCCCCGACGCCGACACCGGCATTAATTGCGATCGCATCCACTGGCCGATTAGTCGCTTTTATCTGGTTGTAGAGCGTCTCAACACCGTCGTAGGTAGCGAGGTCTGCCTGCAATGTCTCGACTTTGGCACCGAGCCCCTCAAAGGCTTGAGCCGCTTCATTGATGCTCGCTCCGGTGGCGGTGACTAGGAGATCGAACCCGTTTTGAGCGAACTGTTTGGCGAGTTCGTAACCGATACCGTTAGAGGCACCCGTCACGACAGCCAAGGGCCGGGTCAATGAACTGTTTATAACCATTTAAAATCCTCTGTAACTGCTTCACGCTCGTTTGTCTAGGCTTGCTTCTCTCTGTACCAGACAATCTTTGTGAACTGTGGGCTTTCAACTTTTACAATGCTAGGGAGGTAGGAGTGCGATCGCATCTTTCCCAGGACATAAGCTGTTAGGCATTGAAATACGGGATAATCGAAAACAAACTTTATGTAATTAGTGTGAAAATGACAGCAGAGAATCATCTCAGAGAAAGAGCCAATAGAGAAACTACAGAAAGCGTTAAAAAACGAATAAAAGGGAAACCTTATATTAAAAATAATGATTACATCATTACTGAATGATGCAACGATATAGCTAGACCCGCTGATTTTTTGTGTTTTTTGTTTAATTTTTTTCTCTTTGTTCCTTTAGAAAAATTCATAGAATTTAGCAATTCTAAAAGATGAACACATTAATATTTATTTAAGGGTGGTTAAATAATATCACCACCTCACCAATAATTAGAATATAAATTTGGCAGAGGAACCGCTCAAAGATTAGCAGCTCGTTGAAAAACTAGCGACGGCACAAAATTAAGTAGCTCACAAATACAGAAGATAGATATAGTTTGTCTGATAAAGACCAGATAATCACCTCTCTTGTTTCTTTAAAAGTCAGTTTTGTTTTGAAGCCGTGAGCAATTCTGTTCCCTAATATCAACACTTAATTTTTTTTACCGGGTAAGTGCAATCATTTTTTACATTTTTACAATGTATTGAGAGTCGCCAATGAGATTTTTCATAAGCTCAAAGTGAATCTATTTTGAATAAAAATTACAACTGATTTTTCTGCTTATGGAGGAATAGCCACAATTCAAGAGGGCAATTCTGGCAAAGTCCCTCTATATCGGGTGAAATTTGATGTCTATATGTATAAAATGCGCGTAGATATGGCTAATAACTCTTTTGATAATTATTTGGGAACCGCCATTCTCTGGCGCTAAATCGGATGCGATAAGAGACGGGAGATGGGAGATGGGAGATTGACTCCGAAGATTAATCCTGGGCTAAAAACATTTATCTCTGGTGGAACGGGCAGGAGGCTTGCCCAAGGAGAACAGTGCCTGATGTCAGTTATAACTGAATCTCAGGCACTGTTCTCAATCAGACCCAATCAACCTGGTAACAGCGATGAAAAATCTCAGATATCAGGTCGATCGCGCAGCAAGAAACCAAGTGGAGGATGCCAAGAGTGTAAGATGTCAGTTATCACGAATACTTTCTGTTGGCGATTGCCCGACGGCACAGAAAATTGAAAATTATGACAGCCAATTGCTGATTCTGGTGGCTTCATGTTATAGTGGTTTTCCAAGAATTAAATTCGGTTGCGTAGTTTGTTGGTGTTTATTTACAAGCGTCTCTCCGAATCTAAGTCTCTGCACCCTAATGATTCTGGAGATTTTATGTCGATTTACGTGGGTAATCTTTCATATGAGGTAACATCAGACGACCTCAACGAAGTATTTGCCGAGTACGGTACTGTAAGCCGCGTCCAAGTGCCAGTGGACCGGGAAACAGGCAGGATGCGGGGTTTTGCTTTTGTGGAAATGGCAAGCGAGGCAGAAGAAGCAGCAGCCATCGCAGCTCTAGACGGTGCTGAATGGATGGGCCGCGACTTGAAAGTCAACAAAGCCAAACCTCGCGAAGACAACAAACGCTCATCGGGTGGCGGCGGCTGGGGCGACAAAGATCGCTCTTCACGCGGACGCTACTAAACTTTGAGACTGAAAATTTGAGTTGTGGTAGTTGACGGCAGGTGCGAATGCTGCTTCTTTTTCTGGTGGTTCGATCGACCCATCACATAAAACTCCCAAACCTCTAAATCAGTTTTGCCCCCTCCTTCGAGGGGGCTTTGTTTTTGGCGAAAAATCCCGCGAGGTACGTCGGCGGTGCAGTTCCCAGTCTCGTTCGTAATTCAGTACCCTCTTAACTGCTTTTTTAAGAGGCTGTCGGGATTTCGCGGCTCGACTCCTGTAAACTATCAAACTAGAATTAAGCAGCAAGAAAAGTTAGAATAACGGCAAAACTGAATATTGCCAAGAACAGCCAAACTATCTTTACCGAAGATTAGTCGAGAAAACCAGCCGAATATCAGCCAATATCTTGATTTTGCCTCAATAAAGATGTCCAAGGTCTACAGCACGGCGGAACTCATTAAAATCCTCGAAGAAGAGCGCCAAGCCTGCTTGCATGGGCGGCGTCTCAATTTGACTGAAACTCCTGCTACAGGCAACCCCGTGATTGACCGCTTTCTCAAATCTGAGGGAGTTCAGAAGTTCACTGCTTATCAAAATTTTAAGGCTGCCGTGCACGAATACCAGCGGGAACATCAAGTTTCTGGGATTGTCTGGCGGGAAATCGCGGTTAAAGGCAATACTCTACGCTATCCGGCAGTGGATGACGAATTAATAGCTCTACCGGTTGATTTGATCACGCTGAAGGCAGCTAAGATTTCTATGTTGGAATTCTGGCAGCAGGTAACTGCCGGGATGGATTTGTATTTAAGCATTAACAGCGGGAAGGATTTTCGATCGATCGAGCCGGTTGATGTAGAGGCTATAGCCCAGCGCACAGAATGGGCCAGTCTCTCGAAGTGGGAAAAGTTGGATTTTCTAGAAATTTTGTTGCAGTTGGGCTGGGGGAAGCCGGAGGAAGCTTATTATAAGCGGGGATGGCCGACCTCGGGCAGCGAGTACATTCACGCCGTAAAACCCGGACAGCGGCCGATTTGTTAATTGGTAATTAGTAATTTGTTTGTAGTCAGGACTTTATTCCTGATTTGACTTGTTAAACGTTAAACCCACAATCCGGCAGGGAATGAATTCCCTGCCTCAAAGCTAAAGTCCTCGCTATGAGGACTGAGATAGGACTTACGCATTAACAACGTAACTAAGTCCTTCTGAGTCCTGAGCATTGCGAAGGAACTGAAGAATCTCAAAGCCTTGCAACACCATCTAGAGTGCGTAATTCCTGTTAAACTCCTTAGTCCTCATAGCGAGGACTTTAGCTATTAGCCTGGGAATTCATTCCCAGGCGGCATTAACAACTGACATCTGACAAAGCATCAAGCCAAACCACTGATTTGGATCTGTCCAAACCTGCACTGGCATTAAACCACGCTGCGAAAGTTCTTTTTTTACAGTATTGAGATTAAACTTGCGCGATATTTCGCTGCGGATAGTTTCTCCCGCTGCAAATTCAATTGTTAAATTGAGAGAACGCAACTGCACTGTTTGTACTTTTTTACTTTTTAAGTGCATTTCAATTTGACATTCCTCTTGATTGTAAAAAGCCCAATGCTCGAACTGCGCTAAATCAAAATTTCCCTCATATTTTCGATTTAAATGCCGCAGCATATTTAAGTTAAATGCTGCCGTTACTCCTTGACTGTCATCGTAGGCAGGCTCTAAAATATCCTTCGATTTGTCCAAATCAATTCCCAGCAAAAAATACTCTCCCGGCTGCAATGCACCGACAATTTGCGAGAAGAATAAATCGCATTCTTGAGCGTTGAGATTGCCGAGGGTACTGCCGAGAAAGCAAATCATTCGGGTTGGCAACGGCGACGGTGCAATTTTAGCTAAGGCTAATTCGTAAGTGCTGACAAGTCCGTGAATCTGGAGCGACGGATAATCTGCCAAGAGTTGACAAGCGCTGCTTTCTAGGATAGTAGGACTGATGTCGATCGGCAAATAGTGCAGGGGATATTCCAGTTGACTGTAAGCATCAAGGAGAATCCGAGTTTTGGTGGAACTGCCGCTGCCGAGTTCGACGATTTCGCAGGGGCCAGTTAAATTGGCGATCGCCCCCGCGCACCCCTGCAAAATTGCCGTCTCAGTGCGCGTCAAGTAGTATTCCGGCAACTGGCAAATCAACTCAAACAGATTCGAGCCGCGATCGTCGTAGAAATACTTTGGAGGCAGGGATTTGGGGGTTTGAGTCAACCCGCTAACTGCATCGCTGCCAGCATTGATTTCTGCAGGTGTCAGTGCCGCAGCGCTCACCAGGCGCTCTAAGTGCAGGCGGTTTTCCTTCGTTAAGGCTGAGTTTGTCGTATCGGAGAGTCTTGGGGATTTCATAAAGTAATTTTTAGATGCACATATCGGTATAGCACGCAGCCGCGTTGCCAAATATCGCGCTCAAGTCAGATTTTTCATGCGGCTCTGGATTCTGTATTTTCTCACCGGATGGCGATCGCATCCACAATTAAAACTTAAAATTTCTCCACAAAAATTATTGAATACTTAACCAAACTTGTTTTATTTGAGTTTGTTACATGGAAAAAAGTTGGGCATTTCGCAAACATTTTTTTTCCCCAATTCCCTCTCCAGCCAGTTATCTGAGGTTCGTAAAATAAGCTTTGTAAGGCAAGTATTAAGGAATTTGTTCATCGCCAAAGTCCGATGAATAAATTCCTCACTATGAACAAACTTGATGGTAATTATAATTACCTAGCCAACTACGTAGCGCAGCGAAAACCAGCAATAATTTGCCGCACGCCCGGATAGTACCAATTCCGAAAGGTCGATCGCAGTGCCTGCGGAAAAGTCGCCCAACTCCCCCCTTTCAAAACCCGGTGTTCTCCATCAAAATAAACTTGAGAATAGCCCCTGTAAGGATAACTTTCAAATCCCGGATAGGCGTCAAAAGTTGAAGCAGTCCACTCCCAAACATTCCCCAACATATCATAGCAGCCCATCGCACTTGCTCCTTTGGGAAAGGCATCAACGGGCGAGGTATTGGCAATATTATTGCCGTGATTGCACAGGCTGCCGTTTGGGGGTTCTTCTCCCCAAGGATAGATGCGATATGTTTGATTTGTGGCATCCCAACTCGCAGCTTTTTCCCATTCTGCTTCCGATGGCAAACGCTTGCCAACAAAGTTGCAGTAAGCTTCGGCTTCGTACCAAGTCACGCCGCAGACTGGATGGTTGTTGAAAGCTGGATTTTCTGACCAGTAAAGCGGTTGAAAGACGGCTTCGCCTTGCAGCCATTTCCAGCCGTCCGCTGACCACCAATCAGGGTTTTGATAGCCGCCGAATTCCATGAAATCTCGGTATTGACGGCAGGTGACGGGATAGCGATCGATCGAGTATGCTTCTAAATAACATAGGTGGCGCGATCGCTCGTTATCCAAAGCCTCAGCAGCATCGCTCCCCATGTAAAATTCCCCGGCCGGAATTTCAATCGTCGGGGAATCGGTAATTTGTAATTGGTAATCGGCAATTAATCTTCCCTCTTTCTTATTCCTTCTATCCGTTACGTCCCGGAAATCCGTTAAATCCGTTACCAAATCCGTTGCCGAACTTCCTTCTTCCTTCTTCCTGTGCATTTGCAACACGAAAGCAACAGTTTCGCAGTGCTGGCTTTCGTGCTGAATAATAAACCGCCAGAGACGTTCTTGCTCGTCGATCGGCGCTACTTCCAAATAATCTAACACCTTTTTTCTCACCGCGTCCAGATATAATTCAACTTCAGGTAACGTCGGCAGAAAAACCCGTTGCTTTTTCGGCAAAATATCAGCAGCAAACAGTTGGTGATACTGAGGAAAGACAGGTTCCAAGCCAGCACATCGTTGCAACAGCCACAAATCCTCAGTATAAGCAATGTGACCTAAGTGCCAGCCAACTGGACTGAAATCAGGATGAGCTTGGCGGCAAAAAGTATCGTAGTCGATGTCTGTAAATAGCTTGAAAGTGCCGCGGCGACACTGCTGCAAATCGCGATAAATTGCCTCTCTACAAGATTGGATAGATTTCGATATCACGCTCTACTCCGGTACTGATAATGCTCTGGACTGGGCACGAGTGCCAATTGCCTGCAAATAAAGGTTCAGAAGCAATGATGACAGAATCCGGGAAATTTAAATCGTCCCGCAGCCAATAGAGGGAAGGAGGGGTTTTTTGGGAAGCAAAGCGAGAGGCAACGAGCTGGTGTCCGTCGCTGATAATGATATTAGCTGAAAATTCTACTTGGTGAAAGTTTGCTAGCTCTGCCAAAATTTTCAGCGAGTTTTGCAAAGCAGCTTCTAGAGTTAGATTGGCTGCTGTCAATTCATTGACAAACAAGCCGAAGATATGCTCTGAATCTGTAGTACCGTTAATTGATTGATAAAGCGTATCGCTGAGCCGATCGCGAATTGGTCTGTAAAGAGTTTGCCGAAAATTCTTCACGAAGCCGTTGTGTACGAACAGCAGGCGATCGTTCTGAAACGGCTGACAGTTGCTCAAATCTACAGCTTGTCCTGAAGTTGCACTGCGAACATATCCGATCGCGCATCCAGATTCAACGTATCGACTGATACTCGGAAGGTTAACGTCGCTCCAAATTGGCTGTACATTTTTATAAGTAAACGGGTCAGTATCTAGGCGCGGGTGATACCAACCAATACCAAAACCGTCAGCATTGAGTAGGCCAGAAGTCATTTCGCGGGGATCGTAACTCTGCACAATTAGGGAATGTTCCGGCTTGTACAGAATAGCATCGAGTAAAATCGGCTCCCCGAGGTAGCCAAGCAAACGGCACATAAAATTTTTGCAGCAATGTGATTAGCATTGTAAGTCAATAGCCGAAAAATTGCCCGATCGCCCATCGTCAGTGCTGGGAACAAGGTTTTTTGTAGCCCGCTGCCAGCATCGCAGTACAAACGATACAGTTAAGGTAGAACCCCTGCAACACAAGGAGACTCTTGAATGTTCATCGACGAACTCATCCCAATGGCGAAAGAATTGATCGAACAGCCGATCGCCTTCGCGGGCGGATTTTTATCTGGCCTGCTTCGACTCAACCTTCACGAAGATCCCGTTAAAAGCTGGATCGACGAGCAAGCTGGTTCAACTTCCTACACTACTCCCCCAGCCGAACCCACCAACGGTAAAAGCACGGGGCCTCAGTCAATCTCGATCGACTAAGGAAAAGCAGTAACATCCTCCCAACGCCAAACTGATTACAGTTATGGCGTGGGCTTCCAAACTTCACAGTTTGGCTTTCCGCGTTTTTCCCTTATGGGATTTGCACACTTGGCTAGATTGAATTGCTCAGTCCCCGCTAGAAAATCTGCACAGACACAAGCGATTCCCGTATAGCCTTTCTCAGATTGATGAAGTACAATAACAGCAGTCTGTAAACCAGTTCCAAATATCTTGCTTAGAAAGTTGACGGAATGCAAACTCGATCGCCTTTCCTGATTAGTGATAAATTTGTTGTGTTGATCAAACTGAAAATATATTTATGTTTGAACTATAACTATAAATTCTTAGGTTGGTGATAAATCGGGCGAAGGGGGCGACAATTATATTACTTTCGCCCTTTTTTTTGATTAGTTTTTTTACTTATTTTGTCTATTTATATGACTATTTTCCATCACTACCAAAGCATTTTTCCCTAGTTTTGGTAGGTTGCCGGAGCATGAAAGCCTCAAATGTAATTGTATCATTTTACTTCTTAAAGTAACTTATATTCTAACTTTATCGCTCGTTATATAATGTTGCTGGAAAATATTTTTACACGTTTATTAGTTTTATTTTTAGCCACGGAACTTTTTATTGATATAGTTAAGAATGAATTTATTCAAGACTTGAATTATTTTTATTTTCACTCGTAGCTAAAATTATCAGTTGTTCTGCCTTAATTTTGCATGGTCGCATAAATTAGCTGGTTGAGCAAGCAATATTTTTGGTTTCACGAGCCTGTTTAAAGATTTTTTTAACCAAACTGATAACTCCCAAAAAACACTTAGCTATGGATTTTTGTGAGATTGCTTCCGTAATGATCAACATCGATAATTTTTTGTCTAAAATCAAGATAATAAGCTTTCATTGCTAGTAATGTATGATGTTTTCGATGCTTGGCAAACAAACGTGCTGTGAGTGGAGGGGGCGTCCCCTCCACTTCTGGTGATGGTGTGACTCCTGAGCGAGTTATAGTTCATTTATCTTATATCTTATGTTTTATGTTTTACCGTTATTAATGAGCCAGCAATATGATACCTCATCTGCCTCACAAAGGCTATATCTCTGAACTCCAAACTAAATTATAATCCTACCACTTTTTATAGTTGGCGTCGGCAGGCTTAATTTGTGTAAAGCCAGCTTTTAACCTGTAGACTAAAGGGGTTTATAAAAATGAATTCAGCATCCTGACAACCAAAAACCTAGCGTAACTACGTGGTCACCCAAAATCGATAGCGACTTTCAGGCTCAGGATTTACTCATCAATTAATTAATTACTACTTTTAAAATCTAAAAGCCAAAATAGAAAAATTTAATAGGTAATTCCTCTAGCTAATAAAAGCTATAATATACAAGATATGTTCATGATTGCAGCGAGGATAACTGTAGTAGAAGGAAGCAGAAATAGTATGTTGAGAAAAATGAATTTACAAACCAGACTGATCAGTGCTTTTTTGATGATGGGACTTTTAGTATTTTTAGTTGCCTGGGTAGGATGGAACTCAACATCTAATCTCAGTCAACACATAGATACTATAGGTAAAAATAATTTACCGAGTATTGAAGCATTATGGAAAATTAACGAGGGACAAACCCAAATTGAGTCATCCGAGAGAGCGCTAATTAATCCGGCGCTCAGTCAAGCAGAAAGGCAAGATGCCTTAAACAGAATGGACAAGGCTTGGCAGCAGATTCAAGATGGGTTTAAAGCATACGAAGCCACTCCACGTACCGCAGAGGAAAACGCACTATATCAACAAATGCTTAAGTATTGGGAGAAGTGGAAGCAAGAAGATCAAGAACTCCTGCGAATTAATCAAGAATTTGAGAAACTGGGAATTTTGGATCCTTTGAGCTTGCAGCTAAACCTAATTACTCAAGGTAAAAGGAATTCGCCAGAAATGGCAAGAGCAAACACAGCTAGTAACCTTTTGAATAAACTCAGTCAGCAATCTAAGCTAATTCGCCTTGAATTTATCAAGGCAGAAAAAGCAAATTTAGCCGTAGCTGCATCCAACAGAAAGCAAGCCGACGACGCTTATACAACCGCCGAAAATGATATTAGTAAGACTCAAGTAGCTGTATTTTTGGGGATGACAGTTGGGCCGCTAATAGCGATTATTTTAGGCATAGCTTTAAGCATAGCGATCGCCAAACCTTTAGATAAAGCGCTGAAAGGTATTATTAATATGATTGTCAGTTCTTCTACCGAGATCGCTGCTACAATTGAGCAACAGGAACGTATTGCTGTACAACAAGCTGCTTCTGTTAATCAAACAACTACCACAATGGATGAATTGGGCGCATCATCAAGGCAATCAGCTATGCAAGCCGAGTCAGCTCTTGAGAATGCCAGTAATGTCTTAAACTTGGCAGCAGAAGGCAGTAAAGTAGTGCATAAAACCCAGCAGGGAATGTTGAGTTTGACGGAAAAAGTCGGCGCTATCGCCGATCAAGTTTTAAATTTGAGCCAGCAAACCAATCAGATTGCTAATATTACCAATTTAGTCAGCGATTTGGCTAATCAAACTAATATGCTGGCAATTAACGCTACAGTGGAAGCAGTACGCAGCGGAGAACAAGGAAAGGGGTTTGGGGTGGTGGCGACGGAAATTCGCCGACTCGCAGATCAAAGCAAAAAATCGTCGGATCAGATTAATGATTTGATAAACAGTATTAAGAATTCCATTAATAAAACAGTGATGGTAACAGATGAGGGCAAGAAAACTTTAGATAATAGCCTAAAATTGACTGAAGGTACGGCGGAGAATTTTAACAATGTTGCCAATGCTATTAACAGTGTAGTTGTGAGCAGTCAGCAAATTTATCTGAATACCAAACAGCAGGCGATCGCTATTGAGCAAGTGGTAGATGCGATGAATGTTCTGAATAAAGGAGCAACGGAAACAGCCAGCGGTATTACCCAAAGTCGAATTGGCACTCAAACACTTAACAAAGCTGCTTTAAATCTTACATCCTTAGTTTAATGGAGAAAAGTAATATCCTAACTTGGGGATTAAAGAGATGGAGAGAAAATTTGTCCCAATCCTCATTTCCAATTTGCAAGTCCAAATTTGGCGCAAGGATTGAAGGTGACATCTCCCCGTTTAGGAAAGGGCTGGGGATAGGTGAAGTAGGTTTCCTCAAAGGGCTGTCTAGATGTGTATAGCCATTCTCAAGTGAATGAGGTACAGATTTAAATTGTAGATTAAAGAATGGAAGAAGTGGGGAATTGGTAATTAATTGCCAAGTACCTCACGAAAGTTGAGAACCGCTATATCAACGCTCGCGCTCCAAAGCAACCTAATATATTAGACTTTGTTAGTCACGGGTGCATCTCAGTTTTGCAAATCCCTGAAAAAATAGCTCAAATGAAAAAGCTAGTAAAACCGTAAAAAAAACGATGAGGCGAAAATGACACCCGAAGATAAACAGCAGCTAAAAGC
>NZ_JAUBUE010000042.1:0-57220 GCF_036705305.1 Microcoleus sp. B3-D7
AGTCATTGCTTCTTTGACGGGATGGCAATTCATTTTAGATGCCTTATCTGTAGCAGAACTTTAGGAAATTGGTATAAGCCGTTTAGCCTCTTGTGGGTTTTTAGTGATGTATTCTAGTAGCGAACTCATACTCAGCCCCGAAAAAAAGCTATTTTACCATTTCTCCCTACTCTTTATTTTATTTTTAGGAGATGTATTTTACTTTTTACACAAGTCTATCACATCTTTAAAAAAATGATATTAGACACAGGAAAATTTGAGGCAATTACGTTTTGTCCGGGATAGATCCGAGGACTAGCTTTTTGGCAACAGTGGGCAATTGTTGGACTCTCGAAACCTCGTGGATGTGACAACATTTTTAGCGGTTTAGAATTGGATGAGTTGTTGCTCGTCAAGGATGCTGAGGCTCGCTGTGGTATGATGGTGATTGATTTGACGAATGGGGCGATCGTTCACTGGTTGCGGTTTGAAAGAATTGTCACAAAACTCTATGATTTACAAGTGATTCCTCAAGTACAAAAGCCGATGGCGTTGGGTTTTAAAACGGATGAAATTGCTCAATTAATTACTTTGGAACTTTAACGGCAGATGGTGGCGGATTAACGCAGATAAGTGTTGACAGGATGTACGCAGAGGGTGTGAGAGAAAGTATTTAAGCGGGATTGGTCTTACTCAAAAATCGCCCCTTCTAAGCTTGTTTCTCTTAAGTCTGTTCTCGCTAAATTAGCACCTCTTAAATCGGTACCTCTTAAGCAAACATTGCTTAAATCTGCATAACTCAAATCAGCACCTTTGAGATTAGCATCAGATAAATTGGTTCCTGATAAATTCGCCCTCACAAGTTGCGATTTACTCAAATTGCTGCCACTCAAATTGGCTGCTGGGATCTGTGCTGCCATTAAGTTTGCTTTGCTTAAATTAGTGCCGCTGAGGTTAGCTAAATTTAATTTAGCATAACTCAAATCAATTTTTGCCAAGCAAAGTTCGCTCAATTGCGCGCATCGCAAGTTAGCATTAATAAAAAACCTGTCTCCAACCGCATAACGGCGCAGCAATTCGTCAACTTCCAGCCGAATTAAAATGGGTTCGCAAGTATTTTGGTAGCACCACGATGTCTCCAGCAAACGGGCGGCTGCTTCAATTGCTACCTTGTCGCATTTAGAGAGCACCAAACTATTGCACCCATCCCACTCACCGTTGAGCATGAATGCCATCTCAGAAGCTGCTGCACTTGAGTCGCATAACAAAACAGTTTCTGGTTTGGGTTGCAGCCAGTTCATTAAACCGATCGAGCTGTTGTTTTTCACTGTAGATTCAGGATTTGTGCGTCTTTCTTAATTATACAGCGGATTCCACGTTTATGAAGTACAGTAGCAGCAGTTTGTAAACCAGTTTTTGAAGTGCTTAGTATTCACCAAATCAAGCGCAGTAGCCAGTAAAACATCAACCATCTTAGTAGTGGTCGGCGAGAACTGACGTAAAAAAGCTTTCAGTTGTGACCACCATAATTCTATCGGATTAAAGTCCGGAGAATAGGGTGATAAATTGAGGACAGTGGCGCCAGCAGATTCAATCAAGGGTTCAATCGCCGCCAGCTTATGGGCTGGGAGATTATCCATAACAACTACTGCACCTTTCCATAAATTGGGTACTAAAAAATGTTCAATGAAAACGGAAAATGCCTTGCCATTTATCGACCCATCTAGGGTCATTATTCCTACTACTTTTTTTAAACTTATTGCTCCGACAACTGTGGTTTTTGCACCCCGATAAAATGGTTTTAAGTCGTAGACTCTACTACCACATCTTGAACGTGCATGGGTTCGTGTTAAACCCAATAAAACGCCCATTTTATCCAAAAAAACGAGGTTGTCAGGGTCAATATTTTTCACTTTCTCCCAATATTCACACCTCAATTTTTGCACTCTTTCAGTGGCAGACTGGCTACTGCGTATAGTTTTTTTTTCGGGTCAAATTTTGTTTTTTTAGTTCGCGACACATCATGCTAGGGCTGATAGCTTCCTTGTAGTTCATAAGCCAATATTCACAGTATTCTGACAACGTGCTATCCGGATATTTTTCTACCATCTGGGTCAATTCAGTTGTGCGCGAGTGTAACACGCTTTTAAGGCTTCCACCCTGTTTTCTGGGTTGAACATGACCAGTCGTTTGTTTTTGTTTTAAAATTTTTTGAACAAACCCTTTACTCACATCAAATCTGGTGGCTACTTTCCTAATTGATGTATCACCTTGTTCATAACTTTTAACTATTTTCTCACGAAATTCGCTCGAATAAGGTTTCATTTTTTTCGCTTATGTACTCAATACAGTGTATCATATATACATGGAATCTGCTGTAGGTAAAAATATTGAAAACACTATGCACAAATTCGCTGCGGCTTCAGAGAATGAATTAATTGTGTTTGGTGCAGCCAGACCAGGATACCGCGATGCAGAAATTGCTCGGTGGATTGAATTTATGCAGCGGCATAATATCAAGCAAGTTTGCTGCTTGCTTGCTCAGACGCAACTCATCCGCTACAGTGACTTACTGGGAACATATAGGAAAATATTTGGGTGCGATCGAGTTTGCTGGGCGCCGATCGCAGATTTTGAATTGGTCGATCGCGATATTTTAATCGATCAAATATTGCCGTTCTTGGAATCGGCAGATAGCAAAGGCGAACGGGTGGTAGTTCACTGTTCTGGGGGGATCGGACGTACAGGACAGGTTTTGGCTGCTTGGTTGGTCAGCAGGCGGAGATTGTCTAACAAACAGGCGATCGCAGCAGTAAGAAAAACTGGCAGGAATCCCTATGAAGCAGCGATCGTAGCTTGTTTGAAAGGTCGAAACCCCTGGCTAGTCGTTGAAGAACTTAATGCTCTCTTAGATGATTGTCGCCTTACTGCGAAGAATGATACATAGCACTATACCAACTATATATATAGCAATCCTCCCATCATTTGTGAGTTTCTTAGTAATTGCTCAACCCCCTTGACAAGAAGACAAGATAGACATTAGATAAAGGAATGGAAAAACTCCCCGACCTAAAACAGCTATCGAACGAGGCAAAAGAAGCCTTGATAGTAGAGCTATGGGAGAAAATCAAAAAACTAACCGGAGCGTTAGCAACCACAGACCAACCAAAACTAGGTCCATCTCCCAAAAAAACTAGCAAAAATTCCAGCACTCCACCGTCCTCATGATTCAAGCCAAACATTCAGCCATCGAAAATTGAGGGGATAAAAAGACAAAGAAGCCGAGGAAGAGCAGGAGGGGGAAGACAGCTACATCCTGAGCCCGACCAAACAATCATCGCCCAACTCAAAAACTGCCCCCAGTGTGGAGAGAAAGTCACCACTGCTGCCCAAAAATTGCAATCCGTCTACGAAAAAATCGAACTACCCCTAATTCGCCCCATTGTCACCCGAATAGAACGTTATGGTGGTCAGTGTGCCTGCTGTCAGACCGAATATGTTGCACCTGTACCATTGGGAATGGAACCAGGTACACCGTTTGGCAGTTCAATTCAAAGCTCGCGTCACATATCTTCGTTACACTCATGCCATCAGCTACGAACGGCTGTCGTCGATATTTGGCTCCGTCTTTGGACTAAAGATATCAGAAGGAGCAATCGCAAACCTGTTGGCAAAAGTCAAAACCAGTTTAGACGACCAAGTAAGTCAAATACTACAACGGTTGCGGCGGGCAAAATTAATTTGTTCAGATGAAACGAGTGCGGGAGTTAAGGGACAGAATCAGTGGGAGTGGGTGTTTCAGAACCAGGATGTTTGCTTACACGTTATTCGCCCCAGTCGAGCCAGTGGAGTAATTAACGAAGTTCTAGGAGAACATCGTCCCGATATCTGGGTGTCTGATTTATTTAGCGATCAAAAAAATCACCCAGCACCACAATGGCAAGTGTGTTTGGCTCATCAATTGCGGGATTGCCAATATGCGATTGATGTTGGGGACAGGATTTTTGCCCCAGGGATGAAGAGGTTATTATTAAGGGCTTTTATCATCCATCGACGACGAGAAAAAATGGACGATACGAGGCTGAAGCGATATCGAGAAAATTTACAGGAAAGATTAACCAGGATTTTAAATTTAGAGCTAGAACATAAGGATGGTATCCGGTTACGAAAATGCTATGGTGGGCTGATTAACAATTTATTTCTATTTTTGGAAGATGCGACAATTCCGCCCACGAATAATCAGAGTGAACAGGCGATTCGGATGAGCGTGATATTTCGTCGTGTTACCAATGGCTTCCGTTCGGAATGGGGCCGAGATTTGTTTGCTGCCGTTCGTTCAGTTGTCAATACTGGGAAGCGACAGGGTTTAGCTGCTTATCAATCCATTCAACAAGCTCTCTCTATTGATGGCTCCCTTTTTTCCCCGAGTTGAGCAATTACGTTTCTTACTCCCTCCCCTTGGTAAGGGGAGGGTTGGGGTGGAGTAAAAAGTTTACGACTCCTGCAAGGATTGCTATATGTGCCAATTGCGTAAGTCCTAAAAGATTTAAAAGACTCGGCTTCCTACGATCGAACTCAGGCATCGAATAAATGGCTGTTTTGGCTGCCACCGTTAGCCTAACCGCTAGCGTTTTTGCCAATATAAGAGAACAAATAACGCAGTTACAGCAGCGCAAGATCCTTGAAGCAACGGCGGGTTAACTCGATTCTTGCAGGTGCGTCATTATTGTTGCGGATGTCAATGTTTGTAGCAAAAAAGTAAACATTTTTATTCTTCTCTAAATAACCTACATACCAGCCAATTTGAGGCTTTGTTTGTTCTCCAAAGCTGGCCCAGCCTGTTTTTGCCCTAATTGTGTAATCGGGAGTTTGTTCAACAATTATGATGTCTTTCACCAAAGACAGCGATCGCTCGGAGAAGGGTAAGTCATTTTTGTACAGACGGCGGAGAAATTGAATTTGCTCGTTGGGTGTGATTCGCAGTTCTCCCTCTAACCAGAATTTGTCAATATCGTCTTTGTTACCGATTTTTTGGTTGCCATAACCGACTTTAGCTACCCATTTTTGCATTTGTTCGTGTCCGAGTCGGCGGGCGAGAACTTGGTAAAACCAAACGGCGGAAAGTTTTATGGCTTCTCTCATATTCAAGTCTCGATTCCATGCGGGAATTTGCCTTTGAATTCCATCCCAAGTTAGAACGGCAAGCTCATCTGAAATTACCCCTGTTTCTAAGGAAATCAGAGAGTTGAGAATCTTAAATGTAGATGCAGGTAAAAAAGCTGTGGCGTTACGCTGCGGGTTGTGTTGATAAAGCCGATCGCTATTCAAGTCGTAAATTGCGATCGATCCTTCCACTCCTAGTTCTTGAAAGTGCCGTCTAAAATTCATTGTCTCCGCAACATCTCCTCCGCGAGGCGGAGATTCTTGCGCTGGAGGTGGCACGGTTAAGGCTGATTGCGGTGGCTGAAGTAAAACAAAAGTAATGCAGCCTAATACAATTAAAATAACAGCGATCGCACGATATATTCGGTTCATAAACTTCGATAATTTAGCCAAATCACAGGCAGTAATGTCACAGGGGCGATCGACTTGTAAGGTGCGTCTGACTTACGCTGTGTAAGAAACAATTAAGATTTGCCCCTGACGCACCCTACTATATATGTGCCGCGTAATTTCTCACCTACAAAACTGCCATAATAGTTAACGCGACCAAACAGCTTAACTGAATTACTAAGCTGAACAACCGAAACTTTGGATCGAGGCCAGCGATGTGAATCGCTGAATGTACCAGCCGAAATACAATGTACACAACAATCAGCAAATCTACTGCTGTTCCTGAAACACCCCTAACTGTTAGAAGAAAAACAACTCCCAAATACAAAGGCAGGTTTTCTATCAAGTTGGATTGTACTCGAAATAGTCGCCAAAGCAAGCTGTCGTCGTTTTGTGTGCCGAAATCTTTTACTGAGCCACCCGCAGATAGATGCCGAATCCTCACTGCTAGCAACAAGATAACGACCGCGATCGTCCACAGGATGAAAATTGCTAAACCCCAGAGAGGGAAAGTCATATTGGTCTGTTCAATTTGCATCATCTTTCTACCTTGCGAAACTGCTGCTAACACTTTAGAAAAGTTATCGGTCAAGACTCTTGTTCTGGCGTTCTCATTTTTAGCTAAAACAGCTTGAGGATGCTTCTATTCTGGCTGTTTTCCGAAATGGATAGATCGCTCACCAAGCTCAAAGCAGCATCTCACCGACAAGCTGACGCTAACTAGAGTGCGATCGCATCTCGTGAGTGTCAATTCCAGCCGCTAGCAACCGAGCGTTTACAGATGGTTTTCGGCAAGACGATCGCACCATTGTATCGAGCAAGTGTTCGATCGCACCCGGTAGATTCTGGCAAAAACCAGTGTGTACCCGCGATGTCTGAACGATCGTACTGCGGGGTGCTACGAGCCAGTGAAAGCGATCTCTGTGGGGAAGTTGACCGATCGCGCCAGATTCCTTGCCGCCTGCACAAATGATGGGAATGACTGCTAGGTGATTGCGAATCATTTCCAAATCCAACGTTGAGTCGATCGCCATCAAGCGCTGTTCATCAATTTCGATACGGGCTTCGAGGAATTTTTTCGTACCGCAGGAAACGATCGCCCCCACGTTGATAAACTCCTCGCGCTCGACTTTGGGAACGACGCGGATAATGGCATAATCATAAAGAAATCGATCGGGCACTAATCGCTTCCTCCAAAAAAATATGTGGTGATTCTAGCCGATTTAGCAGGTACTCGATATAAGCATTCCGCTGTTGGTTGCTATCGCTGAAAGGAGAATCTCCCACCAGCCAAGTATCAGGAATTAGTTTAACAATGTTGCGAATGATGTCCGGGGTTAGCGTTTGAGTCATCTTTGAATTTGCCGCTTCCAGCGTACTGGCAAAACGCAGTAGAACGTGGTCTTTGATTGGCGGAAAACGATCGCGGCTGCGCGAGAGATAATCTTTCCAGGTGTGGTGGAAGTAGAGGGCTGCACCGTGATCGATCAGCCAAAGCCGGCGGTGCCATACCAGCATATTTGCATTGCGCGGCGTGCGATCGATGTTGGTCACAAAAGCATCGAACCAGACGATTTCTGAGGCCAAATCCGCCTCAGACTTCCCCGCTATCGGGTCAAAAGTGATCGAGCCCGGGAGATAGTCGAGGGCGAGGTTGAGACCAGCACTTGCTCGGATCAAGTCTTGAATTTCCGGGTCAGGCTCAGTGCGAGCCAGCTCGGGATCGAGTTCAACAAAGACGAGTTCGGGGACTGGGAGCCCGGAGGCGCGAGCAATCTCTCCCGCCACTAGCTCCGCGATCAGAGATTTGGCTCCCTGACCCGCACCGCGAAATTTGAGCACGTACAAACCATCATCATCTGCTTCGACGATCGCGGGTAGCGACCCGCCCTCGCGTAAGGGAGTGACATATCTGGTAGCAGTGACTGTTCGCAAGGTGATACTCATGCTATTTTAGATTTTCTATTTGAGATTTTAGATGCAAAATCACTGATTTTATGAGGGTTTGGAGTACGGGCTGACAGACAGTTGGATTCTTTCTTTTAACTGGGACTGATGTTAAGTAGTCTGTTTACTAAACTGATGACTAAAAGGACACAACATTGTTGTGTCCCTACGGAATTTTGCCAAATCTTGCTTTGAGACAGTCATTAGTCATCAGTTATTAATCAACTAATAACTCATGACTAACCACTAATCAGTTGTACTAACGTGGTCGATTCTCTCTAATTGCCAGAGAATTTGGTTGCCTTCGCGCCGCACCCGCGAAACTACCCAATTCCGCCAAACCCAGTTGTCTCCACGACTGGTGACAGCGCTGGCATTGACATCCATCAAATCAGCCAGTTCAGAACTGGTAATCAAGTAGCCTTTCGTCGCAACCTCGTCGGCGATGTGCAACGTTTCGATCAGATTGCGGAGGTCTTGAACCCTCACCTCGCGGGGCAAGTTCTCCAGGGTATCGGCAGTTGAATCCATCATGGTAGAGTTGGAGATCGGAAGGTCAGAAGTTATGACATAGGATTCTATCGTTTTGTTACCAGTTGCGTCCGTTTCTTCCGAAACAATTGTGTTTTCCAAGTGTAGGGGCGGTGCCCCCGTGCCCGCCCCGGCCTCGTCTCCCGTTGGTTTCTGCTGTTGCAGTTCGGGAGTGAGATTGTGCGAGAAGCTGCGGGCGATTTCATCGCATCTGTCGTTGTAGAAGTCGCCGGAGTGACCGCGGACGTGTTCCCACTTGATGTGCCGGGAATTCAGCTTGTCTAGCCGGTGCCAAAGGTCTTGGTTGACAACATCTTTGCCCGTTGAGGTTTTCCAGCCTTTATTTTTCCAGCCTTGAATCCATTTAGTGATGCCGTTTTTAACGTATTCGCTGTCGGTGTAAACGGTGACGGGTTCGGTTTGACCGGAATTGGCAAAAAATTCCAGCGCAGCGACGGCCGCCTGCATTTCCATGCGGTTGTTAGTAGTTTGGGGGTCTCCACCCCCGAGCTCGTGACAGTTGCCGTCGGCGAAGCAAACTACTGCACCCCAGCCACCTGGGCCTGGGTTGCCGGAACAAGCGCCGTCGGTGTAGAGGCTTTTGATTTTGGGAGTTGTCATCAGCGAATTAATTTGTTATTTAGAGGTAACTTGTTTGCAAGTGCGATAATTAAGGCAATTGAGATAGTTTTACTTGCTGCTATGAAAAATGCCAACTTAAAGATTAAAAAGGTTGCGCTATTTATTTGTCCGTTTTCTTTGTTAATTTTTAATACTTTCGCGCAAGCACAGCCCATAGTGCCTGCGGCTGACGGTACGGGTACTGTTGTCACCCCCAGCGGCAACCGCTATGATATCAACGGCGGCAGTTTGTCGGGAGACGGCGCCAATCTTTTTCACAGTTTTGGGCAGTTTGGCTTGAATGAGGGTCAAATTGCTAATTTTCTGACTAATTCGGCTATTCAAAATATATTAGCTCGAATTGCTGGCGGGGACGCTTCGCTAATTAACGGTTTAATTACTGTCACGGGGGGCAATTCTAATCTTTTTCTAATTAATCCTGCGGGGATTGTGTTTGGCCCGAACGCGAGTTTGAATGTGCCGGCCGCTTTTACTGCAACTACTGCGAATGGTGTCGGTTTTGGTTCAAATTTGTTTAATGCTGCGGGTACAAATAATTTTAGCGCCTTGGTGGGTACGCCAAATGCTTTTTATCTTAGTGCGGGTGTACCGGGAAGTATTGTTAATGCTGGCAATTTAGCGGTGACTCCGGGGCAAAATTTGGCTTTGCTTGGCGGTACGGTTGTTAGTACCGGGCAGTTGTCGGCCCCGGGCGGGCAAATTACTGTTGCTGCTGTTGGGGGCGGAAATGTTCTCCGCATTAGTCAACCGGGGCATTTGTTGAGTTTGGAAATAGCAACTGGCGGAAATTTTGGTAATTCTCCACAGACTTTGAATCCTGTTTCTTTGCCGCAGTTGCTGACAGGTACTGGGCAAAATCAGGCGGCGGGTGTTGCGGTTGCGGATGACGGTTCTGTGCGGCTTGTGGGTTCTGGTTTGCAGGTGAATTCTGGCGATGTGGCGATTGCTGCTAATGTGTCTGGGCTGCCGCAGTTGAATGCGGGAAGTGCGAATTTATCGGCTGCGGAAAATCTCACGTTAGCAGGCGCTAGGCTGCAAACTACGGGGGATTTGAGTTTGCTGGGTGGGGATGCGGTGCGGGTAAGGGACAGCGCCCAGAATCCTTTTTTGGCGCAGGCTGGGGGGAATTTATACATTCAGGGATCTCGCACTATTGATATTCTCACTCAAAATGCGATCGGCGGCTTATCTCTTCCCCCGCAATTCCAAAGCGGCGGCAACTTGAGTTTGGTTAGCAACGGCATTATTTCGGGGGATTCCCACTTTGTTTCTGGTGGCAATTTCTCTGTGCGGAATTTGTCAGGAATGCCGGGAAATTTCGTGAGTTTATTTGACCCGATTATCAGTTCGGAAGGAGATGTTTTCTTTGGTGATTATACCGGAGTTTCGCTGAAAGTCGAGGCGAAGGGGAGCATTGTTGGTGAGGAAATTACAATTACTGGCCCCGATATTGCGTTGGGTAGGGAAAATGTGAGTGGCGATCCAGATATTGCTATTTTAACCAGCAGTCCGGCCTTAATTCTGCGGGCGGGAGTGCAAAATCTGGCAAATTCTCCTAATGTTCCTAATTCTCCTACGGATACTCCGGGTGATAATGAACAACCTAATCCTTTAGGTGACGATGCAATATTTACTCCTGCGTCTATTTTGTCGAATAATTTGATTTATGTTGAAAATATTTCGGCTGGCGGGCCGGTGATTTTGTCAGCGCCGGGAAGTATCGCAACTAGAGATATTAATGGCGGTCAAATTAGTCTCGAAAGCAGGGAAGCAGGAGTGATTGTTGGGGGCAGATTAACGTCTAGTTCGACAATTAATATTCAAGCTAATGACAATATTATATTGACAAGTGACATTTCTCGTGCTGATATCAACGGCAGTATTAGTCTGAATACTGTTCGGGGTAATATAGTAACAGGGTCGATCGATACTGGGACTTCGGGGGCGATCGAACTCAGAGCTTTTGGCAATGTGAATTTTGGGACTTTGCAGGGCTCTAATGTTGATATTACCAGTAACTCCGGGGCCTTGGGGGTTTTGACTGATGCCAATATCATTGTGCCTAATACTACACCTGTCAATATTACAGCAACTGAGAATATCAATTTGACAGCTTTTAGGGACTTAACGGTCGGCAATCTCACCGCTGCGACTGTCAATGCTAGCAGCAGTACGGGGAGTGTCGCTACGGGGGCGATCGCTACTTCTGGAGATGTCAGAATTGTAGCAGGACAGCAAATCAATACAGGGATAATAACTGTTAATCCTGTCGCCACAAATCCAGTTAATCCCATTATCCCTACAGTCAATCTGGATGCCCTAACTAATATTAGCGTTGATTCCATCAATGCTCCGGCGGCTAGGATTGCTTTGAGAGCAACCAGCAACTTAAATGCACAGAGTTTGCTGGGGGCTTCAGTCGATATCAATAGCGATCGGGGAAATATTGCGATCGGTAATACTACATCTATTGGGAATATTAATATAAGAGGTTCAGGAAATGTAAAGGTAGGGGATTTGCTGGGAACAAAAGTTAATGTAAATAGCACTTCGGGAATTATTGAGAGTGGACGCGCCACAGCAACAGAAAATACTGTCAATTTAATAGCGCCGCTTGATGTGAATTCAGGAGATTTACGGGGAGTTGGAGTTAATGTAACTAGCAATACGGGAAGTATTAATATTGGCAATACCGACGCCACAACAGGAAATGTAAGTTTGACAACTTCTGGCAATGTAAATTCAAGAAATTTGCGGGGAGTTGGAGTTAATGTAACTAGCAATACGGGAAGTATTGATATTGGCAATACAGACGCTACAACAGGAAATGTCAATTTAATAGCGCCGCTCGATGTGAATTCACGAGATTTGCAGGGAGTTGCAGTTGATGTCACTAGCAGCAGGGGAACTGTTAGCACTGGCAATATAGATGCTTCAGGAATAGTGAGGATTTTAGCCGGAAACGAAATCAGAATTGAGCGAATAAATGTTAATTCGATTGGGTTCGAGCGAACTCCGACAGTCACTCTTAATGCCCAAAATGATATCAGTGTTTCATCCATAAATGCTCCGGGCGGTAACGTTAATATAGAAACTCCCAATTTTGTTCGAGTAACTGATACTTTCAACAACCAAAACGGCACTCCAGTTAGCATCTCGACTGTTAGGGGCGATCGGGCCGGATCGGTTGCGATCCGCCACGGCGGCGGCGATAGGAACCCGCCGATACCTTTTGTGGAAGGAGATGCGAGAATTAACGGTAGTGCTGCGCCGATCGATGGCGCTGTCAATATTATTCCGCCAACTCCAACTCCAACCCCAACTCCAACTCCAACTCCAACTCCAACTCCAACTCCAACTCCAACTCCAACCCCAACTCCAACCCCAACTCCAACTCCAACCCCAACTCCAACTCCTTCACCAAATCCAACCCCAACTCCTTCACCAAATCCAACCCCAACTCCTTCACCAAATCCAACTCCTTCACCAAATCCAACTCCTTCACCATCGCCAACGGATAGATTCCCATTAGATAGAGGGAGAGCACTTTTTCCAGATCGCAACCAACCCTTTAGTCGCGAACAGCGGCAGAACCAAAACAGAATATCGCGAGATATAGGAAAACCCGGAGAAAGGATGCCGCCCGAAAGAATGCACTCTCCCAGAGAACTGAGAAATTTCATCAATTCAAATATCAGAGATTCAGTTATTCAGTCAGCATTTCGCGGCGATATCGGCCGGAATTTGGAAACCGGCAAAATATCGGAAGCTTTGTCTCTGCTGGACAAATCTTTCAGCCAAGAATTCGGAGAATATTTAGGCATCAACATCAGCGACGAGTTGGTATCCCCAGAGGAAATTAAAAAAAAGTTAGCATCCGTGGGTGCACAAACCGGCACAAAACCCAGCTTAATTTATCTGTTCTCGCAGCGGGAAAAATTAAACTTAGTGTTAATAAATTCTTGCGGTGAAGCGGTGCACAAAAGCGTGCCGTCAGCGAACCGGGAAGAACTGCTGAAAGTTGTAAATGAGTTCAGAGGTGAGATTACCAAACCGGGGGTGCGGGCTACTACGAGTTATCTACCATCTTCGCAACAGCTTTATAAGTGGATGATTGCGCCTTTAGAGGACAGTTTGAAAAACTGCGAAACGGATACTATTTCCTTTGTTGTCGATCGAGGTTTGAGAGGTATGCCCTTTGCTGCTTTGCACGACGGACAGCAATTTTTGGTGGAAAAGTACAATCTCAGCCTGATGCCCAGCATTAATTTAACAGATACTCGCTACGTCGATCTCAGAAATTCTCAAGTTTTAGCAATGGGGGCCTCGGAATTTTCCGAGTTGAATCCTTTGCCAGCAGTTCCTGCTGAAATAGCTGCTATTTCTAGAGAGTGGCCGGGAGTTAGTTTTCTAAATGAGGGTTTCACTTTGGATAATTTGAAGCGACAGCATCAAAGCCGACCTTTTGGGGTTATTCACTTAGCTACTCATGGCGAATTTCGACCTGGAACACCAAATAATTCTTTTATTCAGTTGTGGAATAGTCGGCTGCGACTGGATCAATTGCGGGATTTGAGATTGAATGATCCGCAGGTGAATATGTTAGTTTTAAGTGCTTGTCGGACTGCGGTGGGAGATGCACAAGCGGAGTTGGGTTTTGGGGGGTTGGCGCTGCAAGCGGGAGTGCAAACGGCTTTGGGAAGTTTATGGTACGTGAGTGATGAAGGTACTTTGGGATTGATGAGTGAGTTTTACCAGCAGTTGAAGACGGCGCGAATTAAGGGGGCGGCGCTGCGACAAGCGCAAATTGCGATGTTGCGGGGAGATGTGCGTTTGGAGGGCGGCAGATTGCGGGGTTTGAGTCGGGGTGAGGGGGTGGAGTTGCCGGCTTCGCTGCAAGGGTTTGCGGATTTGAAGTTGTCGCATCCTTATTATTGGTCGGCTTTTGTGATGATTGGGAGTCCTTGGTGATTGGTGATTAGTGATTAGTGATTTGTTATTGGTTGGATATCAATGATATTTCGGGAAAAGTCGATCGCCCGCAAGCCAGTAAGTTCCCAGTGCGATCGCCCTTTTCACTATTTTTGATGCTGAGTCCACCACCACACGATCGCTTGACGGGGCGAGAATGCCTCTTCAGGGCAGGGCTGTTTCATTCTCTTGTAGGGGCAGCCCCTATGTCTCAAACGCCTGTGAAGTCGTCTGTGGGGAGGTAGACATTCTTGGCACTACAAGAGTCAAAATCCCGATTTTCCTGAGAATGAAACAGCCCTGCCCCAGAAGGGAGTCGCTGTAATGGATAGAGGATTTTCAAGTTCTGAACGAGTTAAAGCATTACTTAAAAAATAAAATTTATATTGTATGTTGAAAATTAAAAATAATTCTAGTCTCAATATCAAGGAAAATGGAACTTATGAAGTTTGGAAAGGTGAACGAGCAGTCCAAGTAAGATTGGTGACTTTTTCATATTTATAGATCGGGACATAATTTAGATTTGTGACCAATTTACCTGAATCAGGAAACCTGGGATATAGTAAGGAAGAAATCCGATAATTTCATCAAAGACGATGGCAAATTGAGTTGCTATGAATATTTCTGAAAAAGCACTTAAAGTTGTCTCGTTTAATCACTAATCATATCAACGGATTCGGATACCAATCTATGCTTATTTGATTTATTACTTGCTTTTTCAATTAGTGGATGTTCCATCTGTCTGTAATCGGTGATAAGCTGCTAGATGAATTACGCTATTTACAGATTTTTATGTATAAAAAATTAGCTCTTTCACTGGTTTAAGGAACTCATTTTTAATGATTAAAATCAGCGGTTTACAAGATTAGCTTATCTATTTTTTTGCTCCGATCAAGGGGTCGTCAACACTTCGGGTAAAAATGCAATATTAAAAGTTTTTTAACCTTTAATATTGCATTTTTACTTTCACTATTTTTTATTGCTCGATCGGCTTAGGCTTCTTAATCGGCTTAGGAAGAGGTTCCTTCGGGACAGGCGGTGGTGCTGCTGCTGCGGACTTGATGTTAGGACGGCCTACAGGAGCACCTTCACCGCGGGGCTTAGGAGTAAACGGACGCTTCCCTCCTCCTTTGAAACCACCGGGCGGCTTGCTGCCCGGGGGGAATTTCCGCTTTTTAATCGGCAGGGCGCCAATATTATTGGCTTGCTCAATCATCAGACTGTCAGCTTTCAATTTGACGTGGAAATCCCAAAAAAACCCGATCGCTTTTGTTGCTAAATCTCCCTTGAGTTTCAGTTTAAAAAACTTCATCTTGTCGTCATTCTTGCGGGGAGCTTGCTTGATTTTGACGATGACATACTTTTCTTCGTCTTGGGATTGGTAAATCACCTCACCTCTAATCGAAAAATAGCCATCTTCAACATCAGGTTCCGAGGGAGGCAAAGATGCGGTCGATGCTTCGCCACTAGCCTCAATCTCCGCTGCTTCCTGATTTTCCTCATCAGAGGACGGTTCGGGAGGTTTCTTGAGCGTTTCCGGCTCCCAAACTCCCATAATCTGGGCGTGCAAGTTCCCGTCTTCTTGCCTGGTGCGGGGATAGACCACCCACAGGTGTTCTTGTTCCAGATCCAGGTGATTTTTGACTAAACTCATGACTCTACCCAGCAAAACTGCGTCAATCGCAGTTCCGTCAGCAGCTATCAGCATACCCCGGGTGAATTGCTCTTCAGATTGCGTGTAGCGGCCCCGCACCAAACCAACAGCTCGGTACTGTCGGGGTTCGCTGGGGGGGGGAATGGGATGTTGGCGCATGACGGAGGGTATGTCCTCATCGGCCGGACTTTCGTTAGCGGGTGGCTCGGCGTTTGCGGGCGGTGCGACTGCTAGGGCTGGAGTATCGCTGACAGGTGCCGAAGACGCTGCTGGCGCCGGGGGTGCAGGAGCATTGCTGGGCTGGTCTTGTGGCTTTGTTTTGTCCTTGTCGAGGGCAGAACTGTAGCGTGGTCGTTGCAGCTTATCCTTGGACGCTGGGGCGTCTGTTGGCGTTGCCGGTTGATTTTGGTCAACAGGTGCAGCCGACGCCGAAGGTACCGAACTTTCGTCTGGTGTCTCAGGAATGGAATCTGTATCTGTAGGCGGATTGACGGCCTGTTCGCTTGGCTGAGCCTTGCGAGTAGAAGTAGATTTGGACGATTTGGAAGACCGGTTGGGAGAGGGGTTCATAAAAACTCCTTGCAGCGGAGACACATCCCTTAAGGGAAATTAGGAATAAACTGAAGAAACTGCTTTAAAAACTACTAGCACCAGACTTGGGGCTTGCGCCCGGAGGTCTGGTTGTGACCCGTCAACGCCAACTTTCAACGCTACGAGTGCCGATCGGTGAGCTGGCTGCTAAAATCCTTGCGAGCAAGGACTTTGGGAGTTGCTGACCGCTCGATCCTGCGATCGCGCCGAGTTGGAGTTGCTGGCTAATAGCATTTAGGATATTCAGCTTGCCTATTTTACTTAATCCAATTACCTAACGGCCTGATCCGCCATATTTTCGGTAATTTTTAGCTTGACCAGACTAAATTGGACAGACACCGCAGTCCTTGGGGCTGGGGGTCTGAGTGTCCAAAATTGTTTAGCTAGCATGGAGTTGTGGGTCTGTTACCATATTAGCTGCAAGTAAAAGGCTGCTTTGTCCGTTGGGACTTTGAAGTTAAGAACTTTTATGGTTGCATGGATCTAGTTAAATGGCAGACGCCCCCGGGCGATGCGTTAATTCTTAGAAAATAGTAGATTTTAAGCTGGGATAGTTGAATTATGGAAAAAGCAAATAAGCGTCGTGGGTTGATTACTGTGGTGGTGGTGCTGTCGCTCATCGCTTTTTTGGGATTTTCTTTGGTTCCCATTTTGGACAGTATTCTCAAGGCCAGCCAAGCCCAAAGTACGTCAACTCCAACACCTACTCAGACGGCGCAGTCAGGCGAGAAGCAATCAGAGTTGCTGCAAGCTCAGGCTAGGGGATACGAATTGGTTTTGCAGCGGGAACCTGACAACGTAACGGCTTTGCGGGGATTGTTGCAGGTGCGGCTGGAGTTGATCGGGCAAGGAGTGGGGGACATTAAAGATGCGATCGCTCCTTTGGAAAAGTTGGCTTCGCTGAATCCTGAGACTACTGAATACGGAATTTTGCTGGCTCAGGCTAAGGAACGCACGGGCGATCGCGAAGGCGCTGCTCAAGCTTACAGGTCAATTTTAGCGTCTAAGCCTGGGGAAATTAAGGCTTTGCAGGGGTTGGTGAATTTGCTGCTGGTGCAGCAGCGGCCGGAAGCTGCGATCGGACTGCTGCAAGATACGCTGAAGGCTGCTCCGGCTGCCAATCTGGCGAAACCGGAAAGTGTTGATGTAACTTCAGTGCAGTTGATTTTAGGACAGGTTTATGCTGTGCAGAAGCGCTACGAGGAAGCGATCGCAATTTACGACGAATCTGCTAAGGCTAATCCCAAAGATTTTCGCCCCACTTTAGGAAAGGCGATCGTGCTGAAGGAACAGGGCAAAACAGATGAGTCAAAAACGCTGTTCGATCGAGCTACTGAGTTAGCTCCTCCTAACTATAAAGACCAAATTAATCAGTTAGCTAGTGGCACTCCTTCGCCTTCTCCTGCGGCTACGACGACTCCCGAACCGGCTGCTTCTCCTAGTCCAGAAGGTGCGCTACCGAAACCTTAAGGAAAGTTTTAAGTGAAAGAGTGTTGAGTTGTCAGTGAAAAATTATTAAGTTAAAAACTTAATAATTTAAACTCAAAATTACTCGCTTTCTTCTTGATTACGCAGGACTTAGGAAAAGAAACCCGGTTTCTACGAGAAATCTTGGTTGAGCGACGACATATACCGGTCGAAACCGGGTTTCTAAGCTCTAGCGCCCAGCGTCCTGTTACCGATTACCAATTACTAATTACCAATTATGTAAGACCTCGGAGGGAATTATGACTACTAGCATTACAGGCAGTTATCAAAATCAAACCATGCTGTGGCTGCGCTGGTGGGACGAGGAAGGTAATTTCCTGTTGATTGCGATGAAAGAACTCAATTAGACAGATTGCCAGGGGCACAACAGCGGGAAAGATCCGAGAGTGCAGAACACGCACGACAAGCTTACTTTCAGGCAATAAGGGATGCAATTCCCCGGTTGTTGGGAATGGGTTTGAGTGTGGAAAAGGTGGCGGAGGCGTTAAGTTTATCTGGGGAGGAAGTTAGCCAGAATTCTCAAGAATGACATCTGGCAATTTTATTTGATTTATGAATGAGACTTTTATTGAATATCACAGGAGTTAAGCTCAAATGCCACCAAGCCGAAAGTTAGCTGAAATAGAAAAACAATTAGAGTTGCTATATGAAACTCTTAATAGTGCGAAAAAGCGCCTTGCCATGACTGACGACATCTTTGCCAAAACTGCGATAAAGCAAAGAATCCGGGAAGAACTTATACCCGAAATTCGCCAGGGTGAGGCTGAGTATTGGGATCTTCTGGCTCAAGAAGCAGGCTTCTGTACAGTAGAAGAAGTCGATGCACACAATGCCATCGTCGAAGTTGTCGGAGAAGTTGAACATATTGAGAACCAACCCGTGACCAAGTATCCCGATGAACTGATGCGATTGTTGCGAGAAATTAGAGACAAGCTAAACGAACCCGGAACACCTGCTGCTGCTAAAGTAAAGTTTGCTGTACCTCTGATTCCTGGAATTCTAGCTTATGAGGTGGAACTGGATACGGAAAATTCTTTAAGAAAAGTTTGGCAGCCGATTCAACGAGTCTTTAGGGATACTCCTGAAAAAAAGTAGGTAGCCCCGATATAGATGGCCCGTATCGGGGTTTGTCCGCATTTCAAGGGGCTGTAGTTCCAGAACTAGAATCACCAACAGGGCAAGTGGCTCTAGATTCTGCCTTTTATGTTGCTCATCTTCGCATCGAATCTGACTGCTATAAAGAAATTGTGAAAGCAGGGGCATTAATCCGAGTTAAAGCCCCACGCCAAATGGGCAAAACCTCGTTAATGGCACGAATACTCCACTGTGGAACCGAGCAAGGCTATCAAGCAGTGTTGATTGATTTTCGACAAGCCGATGGAAATGTGTTTGCTAACCTAGATCCGTTCTTGCGGTGGTTCTGTGCCAACGTGGGACGGAGGCTGAAACTATCCAACAAGTTAGCAGATTACTGGGATGACATTTTTGGCAGCAAGGAGAACTGCACGGCTTATTTCGAGGAGTATCTTCTGCCCCAAATCAAGCACCCTCTGGTTTTGGGATTGGATGAACTGGATTGGATTTTCTCACATCCACCGATCGCTAATGACTTTTTGCCCTTGCTGCGATCTTGGCACGAGCGTGGCAAGAATGAGGCAATTTGGAAAAAACTGCGGTTGGTCATTGTGCATCAAGATGTTTATACTTTGAACGCCAATCAGTCGCCGTTTAATGTAGGTTTACCTATTGAATTACCACAGCTAAATAAGTCACAGATTCAAGATTTAGTAGGGCGACACGGACTCAAGTGGACGAGCAAGCAAGTCGAGAAACTGATGGCGATGGTGGGCGGGCATCCTTATCTAGTACGGATGGCTTTATATAGAATTGCACGGCGTGAGATGACACTGGAACAACTCTTGCAAATTGCTCCTACCGAAGAAGGTTTGTACAGCGATCATCTGCGTCGTCATTTGTTGAATTTGGAGGAAAATCAAGAACTGCTGGCTGCTATGAAGCGAGTAGTGGCAGAGAACTCCCCAGTACGGATAGATACACGACAAGCATCTAAGTTACTCCCTATGGGGCTAGTTAAAATGAAAGGTAATGATGTCCTGCCTCTGTATGAATTGTATCGCCAGTATTTTTGCGATCGCTTGAGGATTAATCCATGAATCCAGTACCTCAACCAGCTTATGAATACCAAGTCGGAGGCAATTTACCTGCTGATTCTCCCACTTATGTCAGGCGACAGGCAGATCGAAACTTGTACCAAGCGTTGAAGGCGGGAGAATTCTGTTATGTCTTGAATTCACGGCAGATGGGTAAATCTAGCCTGCGGGTGCAAACGATGCGATCGCTGCAAGCCGACGGAATTGCCTGTGCTGCGATTGACTTGACGGGTATTGGCAGCCAAAACGGTACACCAGACATGTGGTATGCAGGTTTAGTTCGGAGTTTAGTAAGTAGTTTTGAGCTTTCAGAAAAGTTTGAGCTGCGAAAATGGTGGCGAGATCGCGACCATCTCACCGCTGTGGATCGATTGAGTGAGTTTATAGAAGAAGTGCTGCTGGTCAATATTTCTAAACCCATCGTGATTTTTGTGGATGAAATCGATAGCGTTCGTAGCCTGAGTTTTCCAACTGACGATTTTTTTGCTTTAATCCGATACTGCTATAACCAGCGTGCCGATCGACCACAATACAAGCGTATTACCTTCACGCTATTGGGGGTGGCTACTCCCTCAGATTTGATTAAAGACAAAAAGCGCACACCGTTTAATGTTGGTCGAGAGATTGAACTCAACGGCTTTGAGGCAGATGAAGCCGAGCCATTAGCCCAAGGATTGGTGGGAAAAGTCAGCAATCCAAAAGAAGTATTGAAAGAAGTATTGAAATGGACTGGTGGACAACCGTTTCTTACTCAAAAAATTTGTAAAATAATTCGGCTTAGCCATGAGGTATTGAATATTGAAAAATTGGTGCGATCGCGCATTATCAAAAATTGGGAATCACAAGATGAGCCAGAGCATTTGAGGACAATACGCGATCGCCTTTTGACAAATGAGCAGCGTGCTGGTTATTTGCTGGGCCTATATCAACAAATCTTGTGCCAGCAAAAAGGGATTCTAACTGATGATAGTCCAGACCACATGGAACTCCGGCTGACAGGGTTGGTAGTCAAGCGACAGGGTAGATTAGAAGTTTACAACCGAATTTACAGGCAAGTTTTCAGTCAGGGATGGGTTAGCAATGAATTAGCGTATCTCCGCCCAGATTTTTACAAAAAAGCTATACAAGATTGGCTGGCATCGAACTGTCAGAGTGATTCATGCTTGTTACGGGGGCAGGCGCTACAAGATGCCCAAAAATGGGCAGCAGGCAAAAATTTGAGTAGTGAAGACAGTCGGTTTTTAACTGCGAGTTTAGATATTGAGAGGCGAGAATTTGCCGAAGCTCTCAAGCCACATAATTTTAAATTTAAATATGGAGAAGCATCCTCAATTTTTGATTTAATTGATTTATTTGATAAATATCCTGATGAAGCAACAGATTACTTATTTAGCGGGTATGTAGAACGCTGGCTGGTAGCACGTTTAGGAAAGACAAATTTAGCAAACGTGTCTCGTAAAATTGTCAATTTATATGAGGGCGAAAAGCGTAGAGGTTTAGAGATGTTTGTGCGGGTTATGTGTGAAGATATAGGACACGATCCATCTCCAAAAATTGTTATCTTACCAAATGAATTAGACCTTGGTGATATACCACTTGGCTATCACCAAACATATCCATTGAAAATTATCAATAAAGGGCGGGGATTTGCTTGGGGAAATGTAAATATTGAGGGGAATAGTCGAGGTGTGAGCGTACCAGAAAAATTCGATTCTTCTACTGGCAAATTAGATATTGAATTGAATACACTAGAGGTAGAACCTGGCAATTACTATTGTTATATAGTGTTTCGCCTAGAAGGCGTTGAGGAACCCTGCAAAATTCCTGTCCACTATGAGGTAAAAGAACTTCCTGTCAATATAGAACCAAGGAAACTAGACTTGGGAGTCATTGCAGATGGCATACATTCCATTCCTACCTTATTGAAAATTACCACTGGTGGGGGAATACTTAAGGGAAATGCTTCAACTGATATGGCTCAACTTGAACTAACACCGAACAGCTTTGAAAGTTCATCCTTAGAATTAACCTTGACCTTAAATACAACTACTCTAGAAGCTGGTCACTACCATGCTCAAATATTACTAACAACAAATACAGGAGAGTTTCAAATACCTGTTTCCTTTAGGAAACCCATAAACTGGGGAACCCTTGTCTGGTTTACGGTTAGGAATGGTATTCCTACAGGATTATGTCTTTATTGTATTCGCTTAATTTTGGGCCAATTTTTATCAGTAGGTTTAGGTGATAATTGGATTTTGTCATACCCGCTTGAAGTCAGTAGATCTTCTGTTTTACAAGTAGTTTCCCCTTTGAGCCTAATGGGGATACCCGAAGTTCAGTTAGTCTGTTCGATATTTGGGTGCCTAATGATTTTGGGTACTCTTTTAGCTTTGAAATTTCTCTTGCAAGAGCATCTTAACCCTTTTCAAGAACAATTAAGATTGATCGTAGAATTTTTGTTACAGCCCCTAAATAAATTAAAAGAAAATTATAGCAATAGTAATCAAAGAAATAATCAATTTTCCTATAGTTATCAACCTTACCAGACAATAAACCGCAGAAGAGTTTTGAAATTTTTTGTATTCATAAAAGTGGTTGTCGCATTATTACTGATTTGGGTGTTCATAGGAGTTACCCTAAATTTTTTGCTCAACATCTTGGCATGGTGGGGAGCTAGTTTTATTGTACTTGGAGATCTAGCTGCATATTCACTAACATTAATTAATATCAAGCAACCAGAAATTGCTTGGTTGCTCTTAGGTGGACTCACAGGTGCGTCTTTCGGAATAATTCAAGGTCTAAAAACTATCAAACAATATTCCGATCTATCTAAGGTATATAAAATTATCATCACCCTAGCTGCAATACTTGCCTTGACATCATATTTGACATGGGAGCTGACACCCAACACAGAATTTTTTCCTAAAGTTTTACTTAGAGAAGATTTTAAATCTCCATCAACCTGGAAAATTCCACCCTCCGCAAAGATAAAAAATGGGGGACTATTTCATCAAACGAGTGAAGATGAAATAAATCGTCGCAGCTTATCCATATGGGATATTAAAGAAAATAAAATTGCTAACTTTGATTTTTCTGCTGATGCCAAAAAAGTCAAGGGTTCTGATAACTTAGAATTTGGAATAATAGCTCGATATAACTCTCAGAATCAACCTCGAATAGTGGACAATTATTATTATTTGCTAATTAAAGGCAATGGAAACTTTGCGCTGGGAAAATTATCATCAACTAACAAGTGGGAACATAAACTTGGCTGGAAGTATTCTACCACAATCAAACAAGGTAACAATTTGAATCGATTGAGGATTGTATGCGATGGGAAAAGGGTGATTGGATGGATTAATAATCAAAGAGTTGGGATGTTTGAAGATGACTCTTACAAATCAGGAAAAATTGGAGTCATTTCAACCAGAAGCGAGAAAAATGCGATCGCGGTATACTTCGATAATGTGATTGTGAAAGTTAAGGCTGAATCGACGAACTAGAACTTTGATGAGAAAAGGTGCGCTCGCCCTTTAATGAGTTTCTTGATTAAGTTCTCCAGTTGGCTAACAGTTAATCTGATTTGGGATTTTTTACTGTATTAGGATACTAAACAATAAAATAAGGTGGGCATCGCCCACCCAACAACTTAATACTTCCTCTCCTGCGGCTCAAACATCGTAATCGCCACCGGCATATAAGCCAAATCAATCCCCGCCGGCGAATAATACGCCATTGTATGCTTCAAGAAATTGCTGTCATCGCGCTCAGTAAAATCTTCCCGCGAATGAGCTCCCCGACTTTCCTGACGGTTCAAAGCAGAAGTTAAAATTATTTTCCCGACAATTATCAAACTCCGCAACTCCAAAGCTTCCACAATTTCCGTATTCCACAATTTACCTTTATCGTCTAAGTAAACCTCCTCATATTGTCGCTCTAAATCCTCCAACTTCTTTAAACCTTCCTGCATCAATTCGGCGCTACGAAATACGCCACAATACTCAGTCATAGTATCTTGATACTGCTGCCGCACTTTATTGATTCGGTATTTTCCTGGACGTTCTAAAAGGGCCTGAATTTGCTCTTTTACTTCCGTAATATAACGCTGTTCGTCTACGGTCGGTAACTTGCGATTTTGTACGAATTGTGCTATTGTTGCGCCAGTAACTTTGCCGTAAACGACGCATTCTAAAAGCGAATTGCTGCCCAAACGATTGGCGCCGTGAACTGACACGCAAGCTGCTTCGCCCGCTGCAAAGAAACCGTCTACCAAACCCTCAGGACTGCTGCGAACTTGCCCGCTAACATTAGTAGGAATTCCCCCCATTGAATAGTGAACGGTAGGGCGCACGGGCATCGGCTGATTTACGGCATCAATTCCTAACAAACGGTGGGCTTCTTCCCAAGCAAAAGGAATTTTGCTCATAATTTTTTCGCGCCCCATGTGCCGCAAATCGAGGTAGATAAAGGGGCCGCCTGCACTACCATCAACATTAATTCCTCGACCGGCGCGAATTTCTATGGAAATTGAGCGCGAAGTGATATCTCTAGGCGCTAATTCCATCCGCGACGGGGCATAATTCGCCATAAATCGATCGCCCTCTGAATTAATCAAATAAGCGCCTTCGCCCCGCACAGCCTCGGAAATCAACACTCCCACGGGATACAAACCCGTCGGGTGAAACTGTACAAATTCCATATCTTCCAGCGGCAATCCAGCTAAAGCCGTCATCGCCAAACCGTCTCCCGTCGAGGCGTAATCGTTCGACGTGGTATTGTAAACTCGGCCGTAACCGCCCGTGGCAAACATCACCGCCTTAGCACGGACAACCTCAATTTGACCGTCTAGCAGGCGGTACATAACTACCCCCTTGGCTTGGCCTTCTTCCAAAATCAGGCGCGTAACATACCACTCCTGATAGATGTGAACCCCGTAACGGCGCAGATTGTTGACTAATTCGTGGAGGATGGCGTGACCGGTTTTGTCGGCGGCGTAGCAGGTGCGGCGGTGGGAATGTCCGCCGAAAGCGCGCTGGGCAATTCTGCCGTCTGGGAGGCGGGAGAAGAGGACTCCCATGTGTTCTAAATCTATGATTACACCGGGTGCTTCGCGGGTGAGGATTTCTACCGCGTCTTGGTCGGCTAAATAGTCTGAACCTTTTACTGTGTCGAAGGCGTGGGCTTTCCAACTGTCTTCGGGATCGACATTTTGCAGGCTGGAGGCCATGCCACCTTGGGCTGCGACGGAGTGCGATCGAATCGGGTGAGTTTTGGCGACGACAGCTACCTTTAAACTGGGGTCAGTCCGCGCAATTTCTACTGCGGCGCGGCAACCTGCTAAACCGCCGCCTACAATGATTACGTCGTGTTCTAGCATTTTTTTTAATTATTTTGAGTGTTCTGCTCAACTTATCGTGACGCAAAAAAAAACTTCCTACCAAAAGAGCAGGAAGTTTTTTAACTTTTGATTTGAATGGAAAATCCAAAGTTAAAATTTCAAATTGGACTAGCCGGCGCTTTCGGCAGGATTCTGAAGCGACTGATTTCCCGTTGCAGAAGGTTGAGGTTCCGTACCGGGTTCTACAGCAAGCACTTCAATGTTATTTAGCAGAGTTGTAACGAAAGCAAACAGCAAAAAGGGCAGAGACAGCACTAAAATCAAGCCGACGGTAGCCAAGGCGAAGATTTGGCGGGCGCTACTCCACAAGGCCAGTGCCGACGCTAGACTTAGGAAGATGACTATCAGCCAAACAATGATTTGACCGTAAATGTCGCCAAAGGTGAGCGTACATCTAAGGCGATAGTTTTGGATGTTATTCATTTGATGCCTCGCGAGATTGCTATTACGACTTGTCCAAAAATACTTTGACAGTGCGTCAATGCCCACTGTAAATTTCTAAGTTTAGCTGCCGCAACTTGGTTTTGGGGTTGTTGTAAACATTCTTTAATAAGTTGCGACAACACTTGATAAATTTTTGCTTCTGAGGGGGGATTTCTGCCGAAACACTTGGCGATCGCACTCCGAGGCTTAGAAACCTCGTTTTTTAGGGTTTTGGTGGGCTGACTAGAAGTAAACGCGCGAAAAAACCAACGTGATTACCAGCGGTGCGTCCTGGATTACCAAACCAAGGCATCAGGGGAAAGTCTACTTTTTGAGGGAGCCCTGCCTTGGTAAAGTAATGTTAAGCTGCGTGGGAATGGAATCAACCTTTATAGCGTCGCACCTGTCTTTTCGCCCATGTCTTCAGAGAGCAAATTGCTGATTTCGCGCTGTTTCCTGGCTGGTTTGGGAACGCAGACGTTTGTGTTCCGCGAAGACCGGATTCCCCAAGAGAGTCCGGTGCTGGTGGTGAGCAATCACCGCAGTTTCTTAGATCCTGTGCTGCTGACAGCGGCTTTGGGTCGATCGATCCGCTTTGCTTGTCATCATTACATGGGTCAAGTTCCGCTGATGAGGGAAGTTGTCACGACTTTCGGCGCTTTCCCCTTGGAAGCACCCGAGCACCGACAGCAGCATTTTTTCTCTCAAGCGACAGCGCTGCTGCAAAGCGGGGAGATGGTGGGGGTGTTTCCAGAAGGTGCAGAACCGATGGTGAAGGTGACTGGGCCCAATACTGTGGGGAAGTTTCAGCGCGGATTTGCTCATTTGGCTTTGCGGGCGCCGGTGCGGGATTTGGCGGTTTTGCCGGTGGCGATTAGTTCTTTTGAGGAACACTCGGTACGATCGGGTGTACCGCTCAAGTTGTTGAGTTTGTTTGATCCTTCGGAACCGCTGTTCGATCGCTCTGGGTGGCATCCTGTGATAATTTATCAGCGAGTTAATGTTTTAATCGGCCAGCCTTACTGGATTACTGCCGAGAGACAGCAGCAATATCAAGGCAAAAAAGCCAAAGCAGTTGTGGCTGAACTCACAGACCACTGTCAGGGAGAAATTGCAGAATTACTCCAACGACGTTGTTTGTAAGTTTGTTGACTGTTGACTGTTGGCTGTTGACTGTGGACTGGTGTCAGATTTCCAATCTAAAATCTAAAATCTAAAATCTAAAATCGATTGACTTGAATCATGGCAAATGCTAACAATAAGGTTCGTTTCCTAACCCCCAAACCCCCGAAACTCGATCGCCCTTTATTTGTATTTTTGCCCGGTATGGACGGGGGCGGTTTGCTGCTGCGCTCCCAAATTCCTAAATTAGCCAATCATTTCGACATTCGTTGCTTAACTTTACCTGCGGACGATACGCCTAGTTGGGATGTACTGGTTGGGGAAACAATTGCCTTAATTGAAGCCGAAAAGCAAGCCGGAAAGCCGAAGCGGCCGGTTTATCTGTGCGGCGAGTCATTTGGGGGGTGTTTAGCGATGAAAGTGATGTTAGAAGCTCCCCAATTGTGCGATCGATTAATCTTAGTCAATCCAGCTTCTTCGTTTCGACAGCAGCCTTGGGTGCAGTGGGGATCGTACCTGACTCAGTGGCTGCCGGCCAACCTTTATCCGCTCTCGGTAATCGGTTTATTGCCGATATTAGCATCATTAGGAAAGATTGGGCGCGACGATCGCCGCGCTTTGCTAGAAGCGATGCAAGCAGTACCGCAAAACACGTCTGTGTGGAGATTGGCGTTAGTGCGATCGTTTAATGTTGACGAAAATCAGTTGCGCGGCATCAAACAGCCGACCTTAGTAATTGCTAGCGGTGCCGATCGGCTGCTGCCTTCCTTAGTAGAAGCGAAGCTTTTAGTCAAGGTAATTCCCAATGCTGAAATGGTGCTGCTGGCTAACAGCGGTCATGCTTGTTTGTTAGAAACAGATGTTAATCTTTACGGGATAATGCAAGCTCGCAATTTTTTGACAAAATCCGAAGAAAATCTGTCCTTAGTCAATAGTCATTAGTCAATAGTCATTAGCTATGACTTCTCACTTCTGAGTTAGTCAGGGCAAAATTAGAAATTGGGCGAGGGGTAAAGTTTATATTACAATTAACCCGCCCTGACACTCATTAGTAAGTGTCCGAAGACCCGCCACTAAGGACTAATAACTAATGACTACTGGCTAATTAAGATTTAGCCATTTTTGAGCGTTAAGCCGCTGGACGACGCCAAACACCATGAGGTCTAGTGTTACCTTGCGCTCATCTATCAAAAAAGGCTCTAAAGTGCTAGTTTTGGTATTATTTTCAGCGCAGGAAAACGCCCTTTGACTTTGAATATTTTCTTGAGGAAAATATATGTTAAATTGGCGCTGACCTTCTTGGAATTTCCCAATTACCTGCCAGCAATCCCCGGCGGAACTCAAACCCGCAACTGGGAGTTTTTGCTTTGCCAAACTCACCTCTAAATCCTTAACGCCCTGCTTAGTCAAAGCAGTTTGCAAAGCGGGCAAATAATCTTGTTGAATAAATTCCGCAAAGGGCTTGTCTTCAACAGCAGGTGCTTTTTCCTTTTTAGCTTTAGCTGGGGGCTTGTCGCCTTCGGCCTTAGCTGCGGGCTTTTTAGCAGCAGGCTGAGGCTTGTCAGTGCTGGGTAAGTCGGTTGTCTCTGGTTCGTCGGAACTCGGGGCGTTCTCGATCGCAGCACTGGGAGTTTCCGATTCGCCAGCGGTAGGATTTTTCGGTTCTTTCTTGGCTGCGGGCTTTTTAGCAGTCGGCTGAGGCTTGTCAGTGCTGGGAAAGTCGCTTGTCTCGGGTTCGTCGGAACTCGGGGCGTTCTCGATCGAAGCACTGGGAGTTTCCGATTCTCCAGCGGTAGGGTTTTGCGGTTCTTCTGGCATTAACGCTTCCTTTTAAAAGTGATCGGTAAAAGGAGTTGTGAGTACAGGTGGGGGCGATCGACTTTTGCGATCGCGCACACTTTTTATCGAAAACCAACCGAGAGAGAATTGCTCGTTCCAAAAAATTTGAACTCAAAACACTCTCAGAGGGCGATCGCCGGCCAATATCACAACTCCTTTGGTTATTCTAAATCTCAGCGACAGCTCGTTCAATCAAACGGCGGGCAAGAGTTTGAATACCGGTGTGTTCGTAGTAGTTGGTAGTCATGTCGAGGAATGCGCCCACGTAGTCCACCTTGTCGGCAGAAACGTCTACAAAATTCTGCAAGTTGCCGAGTACGTTTTGGGGAGTCAAACCCCGATCGCTCACAAAAGAGCTCATCCAGCCAGAAACCGAGTTAAAGCTTTCGCCGATAAAGCCGAGTTGGCCTGCAGGAGAGCCCCCAGGAATCATGCCGCCGATCGCATTAAATGACGGATTGGATTGCAAATCGCTAGGAGAGAGCTTTTGAATCCAAGACTGAGTTGCCATGATAAAGTCTGGCCCCAAAGGAATCAAACCGTCAAAACAAACCAAAGCAGCCATCCGCATCAGGGATTCGCCACCGTAGTCGCCCAAGGAAGCGGCAAAATCGCCGATGCTGTCGCCGGGAATGCCGTTGATTTGGCAAAACGCGAGCAACTCAGTGACTAACTTCAAAGAAAGGTCGATCGTTTGAGCTTTTTCTGCCTTGGGAGTGATATTGCCGAGGAACGATAAAAACGAGACATTTTCCGCAACCTTATTAGCGAGGGCGGCACTGCCCAAAGCCTTGTCGGCGTTGTCAATAGTTTGGTAGAGCCAGAGAGCGCGCTGGTAGCCCTCTGATTTATCGTTGTAGAGGTAGATGGCGCGCTCGCCAATTTGCTGGATCAGTTCTTCGTCAGTTTCGCCAGTAACGGTGCGAATGGTATTTTCAAAGCCAACTAAATTGTTCCACTCACCGGGAACCACAAAGTCAAGCGCTCGCAGGGCTTTGACAGTCATGTTGTCTTGAGGCAGTTGATCGACTAATTCAAAGACTGTTTTGCTCACAAAAAACTCCTTTTGCTGGAACGAAAATCAAAGATATTACTTTTGGCAGATGGCAAAAACTTCACACTATTTTTGTGTCAACTTAGTTTTGATAGCGCCAGACAGGAGTCGGGCGCGGAGTGTGACAAAAGAGATTGCTACTTGAGGCGGGCGAGACCGCCGAGGTTAAATTTTGACAGCCAAGCTTCGCGCTCGCTCGCGGTAAAAGAGGGACTGCGTGATTGAACTTTCACCTGATAGCGATTTGCCACTAAAACAGCGGTACCATTAGCACCCTGATTAACGGCGGGATAGCCACTGATTTGCTTGGTACTTTGCTTAAATTTTGCACCTGCGCTGGGGTTGCCGGCGATGTCGCTAATCGAGAGCACCGCGACATTTTTACCGTCTTTGTTCAACTTAGCTTCAGCAAAACCAGATTTTTCTTGAGCAAAAACGCGATCGAATCCACCGCCAGAAGCCGGAAAGTATTTATTTAACTTACCGCCTGCAACTGCCTTCTTGGGCAGGTTTTGATTACTAGCACTTGATTTATCAGCAGTTGTCTGCTTGGCTTTACCAGGTTTTTGGGTGCTTTCCTGCTGAGCTTTGTCCCAGCGTGATGGGGCTTGGGTTTGACCGCAGGCGGTCACTAACAGCAGTACCGAGATCAGGAATGGAGCTAAGATGCGGCGTGCGGGGAAAAATTGCATCGCTGTCTCCTCATTAGTAGGTTTCCATAACAATTGTGGCTTAGAATTTGGCAATTTGTGTGTTCTGAGCCGATAATTTGTCTTCTTTGCAAAAAAATCCTCTGCCTGCCGACAGAGGATTTTTTTGCAATTACGAGTTCTGAAGGAAGAAAACTGAAAGATTGCTCCACAGATAAATTCTGGGGATGGGGGTAAAGAAACTAAGTTTTCGGATAGCCAGCAATCTCAAAACAATATTTTGCTGATTTTCCCTAGATTTATCTAGAAATGTCAGAGCAATTGTTCGTCAATCATCTTACTTCGGCTTTCCAACTTAGGCCCTACTTTAGGGGTAACGATCAGGCGTCGCTTTCAATGTAGATAAACAACAAACCCATTACCACAACCGGCATCAGCCAGGTAATTAGCGGAATCAAAATCCAAGGCAAGAAAGAAGCAGCGTAGGAACCTGTCATATCAAATTCTCCAAACTAAAGTTAGTGTGTTCCAACAGGGATATTTGGGAGTGGAGTCTAATTGTTGACTAAACCCCGGAAAATGGCATCGATGCCGTTAAAGTTTTCGAGTAAGAAGTAGGCAACAAAGACGCCGCCCATCCCGCCAATGAAGAAACCACCGGTAAACTGGCTCCACCCCTCAGCATTTCTGAGGGCATCGGGGGTCATAGGATTAGCGCTAGGGTAGCTGGTGTTGTCTTGTTTGAAAGAGACTAAACCGTAAGCAGACATACCTAGTGTGCCAAGCAGAACTAAGACGAGGGCTGTATATAATCCTCCGAGATTAGCTGCTTCTGGATAATCCCGCAGGGGCCCGAAGACGATTTGGGGGCCGACGAGGAAATAACCGTGTGCCAAACCAACTTCCAGACCTCGAATTAGGGGCGAGAGTCCTTTGCGGTAGGCGGGCAAGTTCCCAATAAATGCTTTTGTGAAATCAGAAGCACTGATGGGGGTGGCTAGATGACCCGTGAAGGGGTCGCCGTTAAAGGGTTTAATAAGCTCTGCATCTCTGGGATCGGCCATATTCTGTTTGTCCTCGCAGTTTAAAAAGTTGAGGCGTTCAAGTCATATTTTACGCAGGGACGTGTTTCCTATTTACATAATTAACGGCGAGCTTTAGAAAAGTTCACTATTCTTTAGTTTTTGGAAGAATTTTTCTTTTGCCTCTTATACCAGAAAGCGAGTCGATCGGGCGACACTCCCAGGAAATAAGCGATGATTACTATTTGATTAATGGCAGTGGTTTTGATCACCCCAAGCTGCTGCCAGCGACGGGCGGATGTCAGCACTGCCTGGGGTACTATTTCGATGTGGCCTTGTTTTTTCAACCGACGCACGAATTCAAAGTCTTCCATGAGGGGCAAGTCGGGAAAACCCCCGATTTTGTCAAAGGTAACTGCGTGAAGGAAAATAGCTTGGTCGCCGTAGGGCATTTGCAAAAAGTTCGATCGCCAGTTTACCCCTGTTTCTACCAACCGGAGGCTGAGACTGCGGGCGTCAATCTTGAGTTCAAAGGCCCCCGCTACTGCAGACGCGTTAGCTAGTAGCCGACGCGCGCTTGAGTCGTACCCGGGAGGCAAAAGAGTGTCTGCGTGGAGAAACAGCAGGATCTCTCCAGTAGCAGCAGCAGCACCTGCATTCATTTGGGTGGCCCGGCCTGGGGCGGTGGAGATAACTCGGACGCCCAAAGATTTTGCTATATCTGTAGTACCGTCGGTGCTGCCACCGTCGGCGACAATTATTTCGGCATTTTGGGCCTCAAGGGCGGTGGAGATGACTGAGGCAATTGTAGGTGCTTCGTTTAAGACTGGAATGATAATGGAAATTTTGATATTGGGATTTTCTGGCGACATACAGAATTAAGCAGCCCGTGAGAAAGAGCGGGTTTTGTACAAAGCTGATTTTGCCCCTTTTTGACCCCGGGCTCGCCCCTACATTTGGTCTTAAGGTGGGAGAGTTTGGTAAAAAACCCAGCTATTAGTTGCTCATTTTTTACACCGGGCCCGCGCCTACATTGGGCTTTCCTGTGGCAGGGCGGCTTTTGTACAAATCTGATCTGTTAGTTGCTAATTTTGTTGGTAATTTTTGGCTGCTTCTCGCGCCTGGGACTATTGTCCCAAGCGCTGTCTAACTGCTAATGAGATTCAGCATTAGGTTAGACAAATACAATTACTATTGTATGACATTGTGGTTTACTAATCAAGTAGTTTTATCTAATGAAATATGACAATTTATAATAATAAAAATAAATTAAATACAGTTTAGTTATTTCAAAATATTAATATCTAAACCGAGGAGATCTTCTGGTCGATCGATATCTGCAAGAGTGGGAAGATAAGCAATATTGAGGTCTAGCTTTTGGGCTATCGCCCTCGTACAAGCAAATACTTGACTGGTTCCCCAGTGAATGCCACCGAATAATTCCGGTATCGATCGCCGCAACCCGATCAGATAATAACCTCCGTCTTTTGCGGGACCTAAAACTAAATCGTGCTGGCTCAGTTCCTCAAAAGCTTGAGCCATGATTTCTGCTTTCAAATCAGGACAATCTGTACCGATTATTGCAGTTTTTTCCACCCCTGAATTAAAAGATTTTTCAAACGCTGCTTTCATTCTTGCGCCCAAATCTCCGTCTATTTGATTTTGACAAATAATATCACTTCCCAACCAGTCTTGCATCAGTTGTTGGCTGCCGCCGGATCGGTGAATTTCTACCGATAACCCGCGGGATTTTTCAAGAGAGAGAGCGCAGGCGATCGTCCGTTGGGCCATCAAGCGGTGAAGGTTGGCAGCACCTGCTTTTCCCAGCACCGGAATAAGTCGAGTTTTGGTTGTTCCCGGTTCGGGATAGCGGGTGAAAACAATCAGTTTTTCGGACATCATTTATCGTGGTTCATGAGTTTTAAAGGTAGGCACCCCAGAGGAAGAGAAGAGAAAGAGTGGACAACTGATTGACAGAGTGCCACTCGATGTTGGTGGGTTAGGCGATGACTTAATTGAATAGCTGTGCCCAACCCAGCCTACAATAGATTTACTTAAAAATATCCACCGGTTAGCTCATTTCTAGCATTCGTTGGATGGGCTGCAAGGCTGCTAGTTGAATATCTAGGGGCATGGTAATTTCGGGGGTTTGATTTTTTAGGGAGAGATATAATTTTTCCAAGGTATTTAATCTCATGTGCGGGCATTCGTTGCAAGCACAGTTATTATTGGTTGAAGGAGCGGGAATAAAGCGTTTGTGCGGAGCTTGCTTTTGCATTTGGTGAATGATTCCCGGTTCAGTCGCAACAATAAAAGCTTGGCTGGAACTAGCTTGAGAATATTTGAGCAAAGCAGTGGTGGAACCTATGTAATTAGCGTGGCGCAGCACGGGAGGTTCGCATTCTGGGTGGGCAATTATTTCGGCTTCGGGATTTTCGATTTTGAGTTGAATTATCTTTTTTTCTGAGAAGTTTTCGTGGACGATGCAGGCTCCTTGCCAAATCTCCATCTTTCTACCAGTTTGTTCCATTACGTAGCGGCCGAGATTGCGATCTGGCCCAAAAATTATCGGCTGATTTTCCGGAATTTGGTTGACAATTTTAACCGCGTTAGAACTGGTGCAAATTATATCGCTCATTGCCTTAATTGCGGCGGTACAATTAATGTAGGAAATTACTAAATGTCCTGGTCTAGCGGCTTTGAAAGCTGCAAAGGCTTCGGGAGGGCAACTGTCGGCAAGGGAACACCCAGCATTTAAGTCTGGCAACAATACTAATTTGTCGGGATTGAGAATTTTTGCGGTTTCGGCCATGAAATGAACTCCGGCAAAAACTATGACATCGGCGCTGGTGTTGGCTGCTTTGCGGGCAAGTTCTAGGGAGTCGCCAATGAAGTCTGCGATGTCCTGAATCTCGGAGTCTTGGTAATAGTGGGCGAGAATGACGGCGTTTAACTCTTGTTTGAGGGCGTTAATGGCTGCAAACAAGTCGTGGGGCAGTCGGGTTTGAGTAAAGTTCGGAGCAGGTGCGGTGGTAAACACAGTTAGAATATTCCGGGGAAGGTGGCGAAGACAGCTAAAGTGTATTTTGAATTATAGTTGAATTCACCAAAAAGTGCTGGCTGTTCAGTGGAGCCAATCTAAAATCTCAAATCTCCAATCCAAAATATGCTGCGGGAGAGTGCAAAAATTGGTCGCTGTTTCCTATGCTGAGTAAGAACGGGCTAGGGATCGATCGCACATGACAAATCACATGAATAAAGCTAAATCTATCAAAATTGCGGTGGTGGGGGACGTTCACGATCACTGGGAACCTGAAGACGGCGAGGCCCTGAAGCATCTGGGCGTTGATTTGGTGCTGTTTGTGGGGGATTTTGGTAATGAGTCGGTGGAGGTGGTGAGGGCGATCGCCCAATTGGACCTTCCGAAAGCAGCGGTGTTTGGGAACCACGACGCTTGGTACACGGCGACAGAGTGGGGCCGCAGTCAGTGCCCTTACGATCGCACTCAAGAAAATTGGGTAAAACAGCAGTTAGATTTAATGGGAGAAGCTCACGTCGGTTACGGGAAGCGTGATTTTCCAGAATTGGGCGTAACTGTCGTGGGAAGCCGCCCGTTTACTTGGGGAGGCTCGGAGTGGAAGTACGGGGATTTTTACTCGGAATGGTTTGACGTAGAGAGTTTTGAAGAGTCAGCCCGACGCATTGCAGAAGCTGCCGCGGAGGCGCACTGCGAAAATGTGATTTTTTTGGGTCACACGGGGCCGACGGGGCTGGGAGAGGCTCCTGAAGACCCCTGTGGGCGAGATTGGAAGCCGCTGGGAGGGGATTGGGGCGACCCGGATTTTGCGGAGGCGATCGATCGAACTCGTACCACAGGAAAGCACATACCGCTGGTAACTTTTGGTCATATGCACCACAAACTGCGGCACACGAAGCAGGAGTTGCGGAAGTCGCTGGAGGTGAGTGCGGAGGGTACAGTTTATTTGAATGCGGCCTGCGTACCGCGAATTGTGGAGAGAGAGTGCTCGAAATTGCGGAATTTCTCGATTGTCCTGCTGGAAAATGGAGCAGTGTCGGAAGTGTCTCTGGTATGGGTAGGCGAAGATTGCGCGGTAGAAAGAGAACAAATTCTTTATCGGCGCACTGAATCTGCGGCTATTTGTAGTTAGAGACATTTGCTGGTATGATAAAATTTATGCGCCAGGAGAGGTGGCAGAGTGGTCGAATGCGCCTGACTTGAAATCAGGTGAACCGCAAGGTTCCGTGGGTTCAAATCCCACCCTCTCCGTTTTTGAGAACTAGCAAAAAGAACTGGCAAAAAAAACACCCCTACAGGGGTGCGGTTGCTTACCAGGTAATTTTTCTAGCTAACTTACTTAACTAAAGCCTTCTTCATCCGCCGGGTCGCCGTAGGGGTCTTCGCTCGCCGGGATCACATTGCCGAACATTCCAGCATCCGCTACGTAGTCTGCCGGGTCGCCGTAGGGGTCTTCGCTCGCTGGAGTCACGTTGCCGAACTGTGCGTAGTCGGTACCGGCGTCGTCTGCGGGGTCGCCGTAGGGGTCTTGGCTTGCCGGGGTCAGGTTGCCGTACTCTCCGTACTCAGCCGGATCGCCGTAGGGGTCTTCGCTGGCTGGAGTAAGGTTGCCGTACTCTCCGTACTCAGCCGGGTCGCCGTAGGGGTCTTCGCTCGCTGGAGTCACGTTGCCGTACTGTCCGGGATTTGAGGCATCTTCGTAATAGCCATCAGCATCGACTTGCTCGCCGTCTGGTCCGACGATCGCATCTTTTAACTTCCGCAAAAATCCGTCTACCATGATAAAGTTCCTCTTTTTTATGTTGTGAAAAACTGCTGTTTTAGATTGGGAATCCGAGATTTAATTGAAAGTCACGGAACCTGCAATCTAAAATCTCAAATGGTTAGGCTACTGTGCCGGAACAGGAGCTGTAGCTTCCGGCAGGGTAGTAAGGTCTCGACCGGTAGTTTGGTTGTTGTACCCCTGGAATTCGCGGTAACGCGCTGCTTCGGACTCCGGAACTTTAATTCCTTCAGGCGGAGGCGTTACCCAGACCGCGCGATTCTGGGCATCGCGGTAGTAAACGCGACCGTTTTTGGAAAGGTAATGTTTTCCCTGCGGCCCCTTTTCTTGTTTATTTTTGTACTGATTGTAGATGTAGTAAAGGGCGGCTGCTCCTGCTAAAGTAATCCCTACTTTTTGAGCATTGCTCAGTCCTTTTTTCGCTTGTGGGGAAGGAGTGGGGCGGGGATTAGTTTGCACTCCTCCAGCGCGAGTGTTGTCAACAGGAGGCGGGGGAGCGTAAGTTCGCTCGTCAGAACCGCAAGCACTCACAAAGGGAAAGGTCAACAGCGTTGTCAGCAGCAGAGCCATGAAGCGCGATCTTTGGGGTTCGGGTTTGATTGTGTTCATTACCGCTCCGAATTGTCGGGATTATAGGTAGGGTGTATTCTGGCGAGGTTTAGGAACCTGAGCTGCTGCTAACAGTTTTTAGAGTAAATTAATTTCTCAAAGCAATTTTGACACAAGTAGTTGCTGAGAACTTAACAGCGCAGGTACGGTATTGCGTTTCTATTTAATCATGCTGTAATCTCTCGAAGATTTACTCATTCCAGGGATATAAATAAAGTTTCTTTGATTTCTGTCCGCAGGTATATGCAAATGCGCGGCTCCGGGTAACAATAAATTCCGTTTGTGGACTGCTCAAAGCAAAGTGAAGCAAACGGAGGGGGCGAGTGCCATGCTCAAAGCAGCACTGGCGGGGGAAAGGAGGCGGGATGTATAAGTCCGGCGGTGTTTAATTTCGCCAGATTGCTTGTGGGAGATGCCTGCAATTTTAGTGTGGGAATTGTGGAGAGGTCGATCGCACTCTGGTAGAAATCTATTAACAGCCAGAGAAAGCCGCCGAAGCTTTTCGGATATTTATGAAATTAAATAATTTATTGACTGCTGGATTGTCCATCGCAGTTGTATTTACTGCGGTAAAATATCTAACTTTTTTAAATCAACAAAACCAAGTCAAGGAATTGCTGCAAACAAAACAGTGTCCCGAATGCAATTTCAGCAATGCCAACCTAAAAGGATTAGACTTGCAAGGAGTCAACTTGCAGGGAGCTAATCTAGAAGGTGCTAACTTATCAGGAGCCAAGTTGACTAATGCCAACCTCAAAAATGCCAACTTAAATAGAGCCAACCTCACGGGAGCTGATTTGGGCTGTGCCGGCATCACTTTCAACCTTGAGGCTAATGAAAAAGAAGCAAATATGGATTTTAATGTCAGCGCTGTTCCACAACAGAATAACCCAGAAAATGCAGTAGTGGGTTTCAATATGAAAGCAACGGATCGAGGAGCGACAATGCGTTTCAACCTGATGGGATGCGCGGATTTCTCAAATGCTAGCTTGCAAGAAGCTCAAATGCCAGATGGCACAATTCATCCTTAGTAAGACTAGCAAATACTGTTTAAATCGATTAAATCGAAAGAAAACCGCCGCCTGTCAGTCAGGCGGCGGTTTTTTAAGCAACTAACTGCACGCTTAAAATTAGTGAGCAGAACCGTTACCGTGATACTTGTCAGTATCGTAGAATCCGTTTTTTGTACCGAAGAACAGACAGCAAACGGTGAAAACTGCTGTCAAGACTGCTAAAACTAACTTAACGTCCATAATTTACCTGCTGTTGTTGAGTGAGTGCAAATACTCAGATTGTAGAATCTTTTTGGCTGGCGCGGCCATCTACCAGCGTAGCGCCAGATTTGCTGGGCTGTACTCTGGTGCGGCAGTTTCCTGACGGCGAGACGATTCGGGGAATTATTGTCGAAACCGAAGCTTACGGCCCGGGAGACCCCGCTTGTCACGCTTACCGACAGCGCACTTCTCGCAATGAGGTGATGTTCGGGCCTGCGGGTATGAGCTACGTTTACTTAATCTACGGGATGTATCACTGTTTTAATGTTGTGACCGATGTAGAGGGAGTTGCTAGTGCTGTGCTGATTCGAGCTTTGCAGGTAGATGCGGTTCTCAAGGGGTACGCTGGAATTCCCGATAAGAAGCGATCGCGCCTCGCCGCCGGGCCTGGGAAACTGTGTAAGGTGCTTGATATCGATCGAACTTTAAGCGGTTTTCCCTTGGGTGCAGGCCAACCGCTGCGGTTGGAACACCGGAGCGAGCACTTTCAGCAAGCTGTGGAGGAGGGTACAATAAATTTTGTGCAAACTACGCGGATCGGGATTTCTCAAGGAATTGATTTGCCTTGGCGGTGGTATGTAGGGAACTCTACCGCTGTGTCACAACTCTAGTAATGTCAAAGGTATCAGTGTAAATTTTGTCGCTTATCTTAGTGAAATTATGGCTTACTCTTCTGAAAATCCGATCGTACAACTCAAAAAATGCCTAAGCCTGGTTCAGGATGTTAGCACTCACACCGAAGCCAACCGGGCATTCGAGCAATTGTGCGGGATTATCGATGCTGAAAATCCAATGGCGGCGCAACTTTTGGAGATGCTGTGGGAAGAAGCAATTATGGCGAGGCGATCGGCTTTATTTTGGCAACAAATGAGCGATGTGGAGAAAGATATGGCTAATAGAATGATGGAAAATATGACACAGATGCGGCAGAATTATTTGCGGTTGATGCAGGAAATGTAGACAGTAATTGGTAAGTCTGTGTTTGTAGTGAGGACTTTAGTCCTCTCTTTCTTTATCAATAAAGTTTTCTAAATGTAGTGTGCCTCAGCGCTGATATTTGAGGAGGCTCAAACAGTTTGTTTCCGAGGCACCCTACGATAAATTCTCCTACTTCATTAAAGCAGCGCCTCGGTTGTAAAGTTCGCGCGCGTAATCAGTCCAAGTTCCCTGTCCCCAATAGCGGAAACAGCTTGTTTGCACCAACAAATTGTAAAGCAAAGCTTGCTGATATTCAAATTGCTTGGTAACTGAAGCATCTTGCTGCAACAGCGGGTCGTATTTTTTGTGAAATGCAGCGCTGAGTAGATTCATCGGTTCCAAGACATTTTCGTAACCTTTCACCCAACTCAAATCGTTAGTCCAAGAAGCACCGTCCATGTGAAAATTATGGTCGGTTTGCTTGAGTTGAGCGATCGCACTTTCCACTTTTTCCGGCGTCGCATTATCAGGATTGACTAGGTGCCAGATTTTGTGCTGGTTAATTCCCTGACAAACAGGATAATCTTCAGGATTAACTCCCGCCGCTTCAATTATCTCCAAATATTCAGTGCCGTTTAAACCGACAACGCCGGATTTTCCGCCGCCTTGTTCGCGGTTTTCGTGCCAAGCTTTGACAAAGGCGCTGGGAAATTCATTCATCATGACGCCGCCATTTTCGCCGTCGGCAATTTGAGTAACTAAAGAAGGAACTGTGACATTGCCAATTTGCTGTTTATTGCGTCCTTTCGCTTCGTAATACGGCTGCATTTGACCCACCAATTTCGTATCTGAACCTTGGGTTTTAATCAAAGCCGTGATGCTGATTGTTTCGCCGTGAGAATTGCGGGCTACTAAACGGTTGGGAATATATTTTTGGTCTTGCGACAATCCCGAACCGTCGGGATTTTCTACAGAATGTTCCTGCACCATCAGCCAGCGGTAGCCGCATTCTTTCAAAGCTTTGATGTATTCGTACAGTGTATCTGGGTGATTGGGAAAGTGCATTTCTGGGGGCGAAAACCCTTTAACACGCTTCAGGGCATCCAAGCCAAAAATTGCCGCAAAATGATGTTGCCATGCTTGAATTTGAAGTTTGATGTCGGGAATGGGAGTTGAGGGAATAACGGCGTGACTCCACATTGTCCCCAGCCATTCTACGTGGGGTTGATATTGAGGTTCGCAGGTGATGCGCTTAAGATTATCAAAGATATCGTCCCGCCCCATTTGGCGCAATCCCCACAATAAGTTACCCGAATAGTCGAGCATAATTCGCGGGTTGCAGCCTTCAGCAATCAGTTGGGGGATGAATTCTCCCATGCGAGAATAGCACCAAGCAAAGACTCCGGCATTGTGGTTATCTCCTTGGTTGGGATGTTCAAACATATGCTGGAGATTGCAGATCAGTTCGCCGTTTGCACCGGCAGGAATTGTGGGTTGGTGCATATGGAGGGCGCAGGCGAATCCGGCTTGAATGTTTTCGAGGCGGAGATTTGTGGTAGGTAGAAAGATTGGTTCGTTGCTATTGGCTGCGGCACGGATTTCTGCTTCGGAGCCGGAAATATTGGGCAATCCTGAGGTGATTTCTTGTAAATTGGGAGATTGTGCGATCGCAGGCATAAATTTTTCTCAACAATTGTGGAGGGGCGCTGTCTGCTATTGCTAATATAGCTTGATAATTTAACAGTAGCAGAGGATGTCTGCAAAAGATAAATTTCACAGGATAAGTCCGGGAGCGCGGAATCTCCAAATCACGGGTCAAATGTTTAACACATTTCACGTAAATAGGCGAGGTAAATTATGAAATACGAAATCAAGGTTTTGGAACCAACGGATTTGTGGTACATCCAAAATAACATCAATCCTGAAACCAATAAGTTTTACCATCCTACTAAGAATATTCCCCTCGTTCAGCAAGCGGAAATTAACTTGAATAATTCGGGAGTGATAATTCAAAAAGGTGCGCTGCATTGGTGTATGGGAAAATTGACTTCCGGTGTTTATAAAACGGATAACCGTTTGAAAGATATGTGGGTATCTTTGACAACGGAAATGGACTACAACGCTCCCGTATATCAAGGGACTGGTACTGTAAAACTGGAACCGAGACAAAAAGGGCATTTTCTGCATTATACGCAGATCGAGCTTTCGGATGCGGAGCAGTGGGAGTTTGATGACGGTATATTTCAGTTTTGTTCGGACAATGTAGTTATCGGTGCTAAAAAACTGAAATTCCGACAAGTGGCTGCTTCTAATGACGGTAGGTGGAGGATTGCTGTTACAGCTTTGCGCGAGCAAAAAGCTACTGTTGTAGCAGCTACAAATTCACCGGGTAAGATTGTCGAACTCAGACAAGGTGAAACTTTGATAGCTGATTGCGATTTGGTTAAAGGATATACCAAGGGGATTGAAGAAGATTATCGAAAATTAGGTCATTTTGGGAAAGGGGGTGGAGAGGGTTATGTTTGGTATTATCAGGGGAAAGGTAAATTATTAGTATGTGAAAATGATGCTATGGGTTTAGGTTGAGTTGTTTCATTTTTAAAGTAGAGGTTGCTGGAGCAGGGATCGCGGAATTTTATTGGGCAAATATACTAAAAAAATTACGCGAAACTATAGACGCTAGCATAAAAAATCTGGCAAGATTATTTTCAGGGTGCAGTTGGATCGAACTGAGATTTTACACCTCTACTTGGCGGATATTTTATGAATGTAACAAAACTGCTCCTACAGCAGGCAACGCTTAATGTGCTTGTTGCTTTAACAATGGTTCAACCTGGATTGGCAGCGATGCTCGCTGATTCATCATCGGGGGAACCGAATTTGCTGCCACAGGTACTCGCCTACGATCCGCCCGCGCGCGGCGCACCAGGCGATCGCAAAGACGCAGGCAGCCGCGATCCTCACAACTTCTTAGCTTTGATTCCCGCTACAAATTTAGGGTTGACAGCGATCGCACATCCGACTTTTTGGCTGTACTTGCCGACTTCATTGCCCGATGACATTCCCTTTGAGTTTGTGCTGCGGGACGAACAGCAAGAGGTAGTTTTCCGAACAGTTTTTGAGCTAGAAAAAGCAGCGGGAATTGCCAGTTTTTCCTTGCCGGAAAATTCACCTCCTCTGGAAATTGGCAAGAAGTATCAGTGGTGTTTTTTCTGCGGAAAAATCTCCCGCCAAGGGTGGGTTGAGCGGGTGGCAATGAAACCAGAAATTTTGGTTCAGCTAGAAAAAGCATCTCTAAGGGAGCGCGTTTTTCTGCTTGCTAAACACGGTTTGTGGTACGAAACTCTCACAGAATTAGTTGCACTGCGCGGCAAACTGTTGAGCCAATTACACGCAGCTACTTTAGAGGAGAGGCTGCTAATTTATGCTGAAAATGATTTGCGGTATGAAGCGCTAGCAGAGTTATCTGGATTTGAGAAAATATCTTCTCTGGCGACTTTGGATGCTGACTGGGAGGCTTTATTGCAGCATCCGTTTGTCCGCTTGCACGGGATAGTTTCACCACTTTAACAGGTAAGATGCCTGTTCCACAAAGAGTAAGTTTTTTTTGTGGAGAGTAGGGGTTGGGCAGGAGATCTCGCCCATCAGGAACAGGCCGGAAAGCCTGTTCCACAAAAATTAAGTCAACTAAGCGATGAAATACCCGATATTAAGCGTCTACGATACTTTCAATACAGAGCCAATCGCCCATTGGTCATTTGATGAAGCAGGCAACTTGGCGAGCAATCGCCCGGATCTCCCTCCGGCACGCCTAATTGACAGTGTTTCCCGTGCTGTTGAACCATTAGAAACCGGGTCGCACGAAAGCCTGCTGCTAACTGGAGGTTGCGTTACTTTCCCAGTTACTCCTTTACTGGAGATAGGCAAAGAAGACTTTTCTATTTGTGCGTGGATTCGCACGGGAGATTTTGGTATTTCCAAGATTATCGATCAGCGTATTCAAGAAGATTCTGGCCGTTTACGGGGCTGGTCTTTCTTTATTTATAAAGGCCAAATTAACCTTCAAATAGCGGATGGCAGCAGTTGGGTAAACTATTATTACAACCGGCGAGAAAAAGATATTCCATCTTTGCCCGTTGTCAGCAACAACCAATGGCATCACGTTGCGGTTGTTGTGGATCGCGATCGAGCGGATGGAGGGCGCTGGTATGTCGATGGCAAGGAAGTAGGTTTCCGGTTCAACCCAACATATCAACAGGGTTCCCTCAGCCATAGTATTCCCTTAACTATTGGCAGGCGATCGGACGATTTAGGGGGCATTTTTCTGGGCAACATTGGAGATATTCGGCTCTACAAACAGGCGCTGTCGGCAGCAGATGTACTGTTGATTTACCGATCGATTCAGTTTTCTCTTCGTGATAAAAGTAGTGTTAAAATTATTAACAGAGCAGCAAGAGTACGCCGCCAGAAAGATTCCTTCTGGAACAGCGCTAAGAGTTTCCGGGAAATATACTCGCAGGCGATCGCATACTATCAGCAGTCGCTAAATATTCATAGAGACACTGGCAACCGCTACGCAGAAGCAAATTCTCTGAACAGTCTAGGCAGTATTTACGATGTCCTGGGGGAATACTCCCAAGCAATTGATTATCATCAGCAGTGCCTAAATATGCAGCGAGACATTGGCAACCGCGATGGGGAAGCTGCTTCTTTACACTCTTTGGGCAATATTTACGATGTCCTGGGGGAATACTTGCAAGCAATTGATTGCCACCAGCAGTGCTTAAATATTCAGCGAGAAACCGGCAACTCTCATGGAGAAGCTAGTTCCTGGCGCGATTTGGGGAGTGCATATCATTCCCTGGGCGAATACCAGCGGGCGAGCGAGTGCCAGCAGCAGTCTCTAGATATAGTCCTAAAACTTAACTCTGGGTATAGAGAAGCGGAATCCTTGAACGCTTTGGGCCGTACATATGTTTCCCTAGGGCAAAATCAACGGGCGATCGAATACTCTCAGAAATCCCTGAATCTTGACAAGAAAATCAATAACCGTTATGGGGAAGCGAATTCCTTGGTGACTCTGGGCAATGCTTACAGTAATTTGGGGAATTACTTGCGGGCGATCGAATACTACCAGCAGTCTTTAGATATTCAGAAGGAAATCGGCGATCGCTCTGGACAAGCGACTTCCTGGCGAAATCTTGGCAATGCTTACCGCTGTTTGGGGCAGTGCCAACGGGCGATCGAATACAGCCAGCAGAGTTTAGAAATCGCGCGATCGATCGGCGAAATGGCATCAGAAGGCGCAACTCTCAACAATTTAGGACTCGCTTTTTTTGACTCTGGACAGTTTGCTGAAGCTGAAACATTCCTCCGCGATGCGATTCAAATTTGGGAATCACTTCGGGGAAAATTGGGCAACCACGATAACTTTAAAGTATCTATTTTTGAAACCCAAGCAAGAACTTATCGCCACTTAGAAAAAGTTCTGATTTCCCAGTCAAAAACCGAACATGCGCTGGAAATTTCGGAGCGATCCCGCGCGCGGGCTTTTGTAGAGTTACTGAGTGTTCGGTTATCTGCAAAGTTATATGCGATACCCAATATTAAGCCACCTAATATCGATCGAATTAAAGAAATTGCCAAAGCACAAAATGCCACTTTTATCGAATATTCGATTTCTTTTTTAGAAGAACTGTTTATTTGGGTAATCCAGCCGACGGGCGAAATTGCCTTTCGCCAAGTTGACCTCAATTATCAACATACTCCGCTCAAAGACTTGGTTTCCGACTCTCGCGAGGCGATCGGCATCAGGAATCGCGACTTCAATCCCACTCTAAAAATTGGCCCAGGCGATTTAGTTAAACTCCACGACGATGCCCCTAATTGGGAACCTTGGCAAGTCATATCTGTTGATGAAACACACAGCATTCTCTCGCTCTGGCAATCCTCTTGGCCCGCAGGATTGACTATTCCCCGACCTGCAATTGATGTAACAGCAAAAGTGCAATCGAGTCGCACCAATCACCCGCGCTTGCAAAAACTCCATCAACTGCTAATTGAACCGATTGCTGATTTGTTGCCGACAGATCCACAAGCCAGGATTATCTTTATTCCTCAAGGCGAACTGTTTTTCGTTCCCTTTCCGGCCTTGCAAGATGCTGCGGGTAAATTCTTAATTGAAAAACATACTATCCTGACCGCTCCTTCGATTCAAATTCTGGAATTAACCCGCCAAAAACGGCAAGAGATTTCCGATTTAGCTTGGGACATTCTAATAGTAGGAAATCCGACTATGCCCGAAGTTTCTCTTGTAGCGGGAAAACCCCTGCAGCGGTTATCTGCTTTGCCGCATTCAGAAACCGAAGCTAACGCGATCGCCCAATTGTTCCAAACTCAAGCCCTGACGGGCAATTCGGCTACCAAAGCGGCTGTACTTCAGCGCTTGCCAAACGCCCGCATCGTCCATTTTGCCACCCACGGATTGCTCGATAACATTCGCGGGCTCGGCAGCGCGATCGCCCTTGCACCCGATCGCACCGATAGCGGTTTGCTGACTGCTGAGGAAATTTTGGATCTGCACCTCAACGCGGATTTGGTAGTTTTGAGCGCGTGCAATACCGGCATGGGGCGGATTACCGGCGACGGCGTTATCGGTTTGTCTCGCGCTTTAATTTCGGCTGGTACGCCCAGTGTCATTGTGTCTTTGTGGGCGGTGCCGGATGCTCCTACAGCCGATTTGATGGTGAAATTTTATCAAAATCTCGATCGAACGGGCAACAAAGCTCAAGCCTTGCGAAACGCCATGCTGGAGACAATGCAGCAGCATCCAAATCCCAGAGATTGGGCGGCTTTCACACTGATCGGCGAAACATAATTGATTAAATTTTGTAAAAAATTGCCAAAACAGCGAAAAAATTAGTTTTTTCGCTGAAAGCTCCACATAAACTCGATCGCGCTAGGAGCGATAAGTCATGTGTCGATTTAATTTCTTCACAAAAGTCACGCTTGCGATCGAAATCCAGGCAACCGCGGGGGGATTGCCCCTACTGCACAAACTTTAGTCCACTCCTAGCGGACTAAACAATAAAGACTGTTTTCATACACTTGCTCGCTTTCCTAACTTTGCACCCTTAACAATAAAGTCAAAAATTATGACAATATCTGCCGATCGAAAAGCCAAAATTCTGGTTGTCGAAGACGACGACTCTATCCGCACTCTCATCTACCGCTTTCTGAATCAAACATATCAAGTACAATTTGCTGCCGACGGCCAAACTGCTCTCGAAATTTTTGAAGAATTTAACCCAGTCCTGGTGATTTTGGATTGGAATTTACCCGATATTAGCGGCTATAAGCTTTGCCAAGAAATGCAGAAGCGCACTAATGTTTTAGTCGCGATTCTCAGCAGCCGCACCGCCCAAGAAGATCGAATTAAAATCATGAAGGCAGGTGCTGATGATTTTATCTGCAAACCCTTCTGTCTAGAAGAATTGGCAGTTAGAGTAGAAGTCTTGTTGAGGCGGGCGAGATCCGTCACCCCGCCCAACCTTGTCTTCGGCCAATTAGCGATCGATTTACTGAGTAGGGAGGTGAGATTGAAGGAGCAACTTCTAACGCTGACAACCTTAGAATTTGAAATATTGTGTTTTTTGGCAACTCATTCGGGTAAAGCTTGCAGCCGCCAACAGCTAATCGAAAAAGTTTGGGGGTGGAAATCCAATTATGGAGCAGAAGAGCGAGTGGTGGACGTGCATATCGGCCAAATTCGCAGGAAAATGGCTAAAGTTGATGCCGCTGTTCCGAATTTTATTCAAACTGTTCGGGGATACGGTTACACTTTCGCTCCGATCGCTCGCAGGGACAGGGTTGTTGGTAATTGAACAATCATCATAATTACGACTGGTTCCTAGATAGAGCGCGCGAACCAGTTAATTCGCTATTGTCCCACCCCATACTCGCCTTTTTAAAGGGAGTAGGGGTTGAGTAGGGGCAAGCTAAGGGGGCATCTACGGGGAAAGAAAACACGCGCTATAGGAGATCGAGGGGCTAATCAAAAGACAGCATACCTACTCGATTTTCTAAAGTTTGAACCATTAACAAGAGAGTCAAAATTTATGACGATATCTACCGATCAAACTTCCAAAATTTTGGTTGTAGAGAATGACGCCCCCGTCCGTAATTTCATCGACGGCTATCAGAATGAGACATATCAAGTACAATCTGCAGCAGACGGAAAAACAGCTTTAGAAATCTTTGAGGAATTCAACCCAGTCCTCGTAATCTTGGATGGGAATTTGCCAGATAATATCGGCATTAAACTTTGCAAAGAAATGCAGAAACGGAAGAATGTTTTTTTACTCGTGATTTTCAGCAGCGTTACAGGCGAAGAAGCTCGAATTAAAATCATAAAAGCAGGTGTTGATGATTTTATCGGCCAACCGTTCAGTCTTGAGGACTTGGCACTTAAAATAGAAATCTTGTTGAGGGAGATGAAAACCGTCAGTCCGCGCAATCTTGTCTTCGGTGAACTAGCGATAGATTTAATGAGTAGGGAGGTGAGATTAAAAGAGAAAACTTTAGCTCTGACGGCCTTAGAATATCAACTCTTGTATTTTTTGGCAACTTATCCAGGTAAAACCTGGAGCCGCCAACAGCTAATCGAAAAAGTTTGGGGATGGAAATGCAATGACGCACGAGACGAGCAAGTGGTGGACGTGTATATCCGTATGATTCGCAGGAAACTGGCTAAAGTCGATTCGGCTGTTCCGAATTTTATTCAAGCTACTCACGGATACGGTTACACTTTCGCTCCGATCGATCGCAATAACAAGGTAAGTAGGTAAGCGGGATTAAACACGGGAGCATCTCATATTTGTAAAAACACTTTTTCTGGCTCCTGCCTTCTTCCTCTTTCCTCCTGGCTTTTGACTCCCAACTCCAATTTCTAGCTTGGCTGCAAAAGTGAGATGCTCCCTTAAACACAGCTATGTAACCGTATGTAAACAGGGCTAACTTAGGCACGCTTAGGGTATTTGGATACTTTACAATCGCTTACATAATTGTGTTTTACAGCGCCTACCTACTTAGCCTGATTTTTGGAATAAAAGGGTGAGATAAATGAAAATAATCCAGCAAACAGCAAGTGAATTAATAATTCAGACTCAAAGCATATTTGATTTTTGGCTCCCTAGTTGTTTATTCATGGCAGTTGGACTGATATCGCTGACTTTTGACTATCATGCAGCAACCCTGAGCTGCCAGCGATTGCAGGCAAAACAAGGAAATTGCCAGATTGTGCGATCGAATTTACTGGGGTCGAACATCAAAGAAATTGAGCTTGCTTCTTTGCAGGGAGCTAAAGTTGAAAGATGCGGCTATAAAACCAGAGTTGTACTTTTGACTTCTGTTGGCAATGTTCCTTTCACTGCTAACTCCACTAATTGGAAAACCCAAGACGCTGTGGCTTCTGACATCAATTTTTTTGTTAAAAATGCCAAAGATCGCTTGCTGCGCTTCAGCCAAGACGATCGCTGGTTGGGATGGACAGGAGGCATATTTTTGCTCGCAGGAATCGCAGTGATCGTCTTGAGAAATAATGAAACTTACAGCTTCGATGAAACTTTAAACACCTTGACTGTTAAACAGCGGGGTTTGTTGGCACGTAAAGTAATGGAATACTCTCTGTGCGACATTTATGGCGTGGAAGTTGAGCGAACAAAAGATCGGGATCATGACATTTGGTACGAAGTTAGACTGTTAGTTTGTGGAGGCTCTCGCATCTCCCTACCCCGCACGATGAACCCATACCAGCAAGCAAAAATCGCTAAAGCGATTAACAACTATCTGCAGCAGCAAAATAACCAAAAATAGCCGATCGCGATCGGGAGGATTTCACTTTTGCCGCCAAGCTAGAAATTGGAGTTGGGAGCCAGGAGCTAGGAGCTAGGAGGAAAGAGGAAGAAGGAAGGAGCCAGAAGAAGTGTTTTTACAAATATGAGATGCTGCCTCGCGATCGACCCGATTTCTCAAGGTTGCGGACTTACGCAGAAACCGGGTTTTTCACCAAAATCTCTTCTAAGTAAGTCGGCGCCAAAAAACGCCCCTATGTAAACGAGGGCAAAGTCTCCAAATGCTCTCTACTGGCTAACTTAAACCTGTTTACATAGTGTTACATTATTCGGTTTAATCTTGCCTACCTACTTAGTTTCTAAGTGAATAGTCTGGGGAGCGTGAAGCATTTGGGCATAAAATCAAAGGTGGGAAACAGGAATTGTCGCCCAAATGCTCCACCTCTACATCTCTCGAATGGCTTGAGATTATTGGTTGGCGATGTCATCTAACGATTGCCAATTCCTATTGTCATTTCGACCGAAAAGTAAAAACGATCGCAATTACACCCGCTGCTACCATTGCCAAAGCTGAGGGTACCAAAGGCACCCACCAGCCCCCGATTAGCAAAAACCAGCAAACCCCGCACGAAATCCCCGTAGATGCGATCGCCCCCGACACCACGTGCAGCCTGCGTCGGCTGAGAATTGCGATCGCGCTACCAACTGCTGCCCAACCCACAATCCACAGCATTTGGGCCCATTCAGGAGCAATTTGCAGCAGCGGGCGCCCATCCAAAGCAGCGGTGATAATTTGACTCGACATTTGCGATTGAATTAACACCCCCGGCATTTTCTGGGAAGGCGATTCTCCCGCACTGTAGGGCGTCAAAAAATAATCTGGATTGGAAATCGGCGCCGTCACGCCAATAAAGATAATTCGGTCTTTTATCAAATTGGGATTGACTTTTTCTTCTAACAGTTCGGTCAGCATGACTCGGTGAACAAAATTTTTTGGTTGTCGGTAATTGAGTATTATTTGAAAACCGCGATCGTCCAAGTTTTGATAAGCGCCTGTACTGCCGTGAATCGGTGCAAAAACTGCATTACCCAGCCTTATCTTATCTCTGGGAAGAGATTCCGGTTGGATGCCTTTTGCTGCTAGGTAATGGAGGGCAGCCCTCGCGCTCAAAGAGTGCTCTGTAGTACAAGGATCGCTGCTGTGCGGCTGCATAAACAGCAAGTGGCGGCGGAGAATGCCGTCGGCATCTGTCACCACATCGCTGAACCCGAGGCGCTCTTTTGGCAGTGCGGGCGGCGGTTTGATGCCGTATTTGTTGGGTTTGCCGATTTCTTTGACGCTGCACAAACCAATTAAATTTCGATCGCCCTGAAAGCGAGCGGCTAATGCTGCATAACCGGGTTGTAAAGGGCGATCGCGGAAGATATCCAGGGCGATCGTTTGCGCGCCATACTGTGCCAATTTTCCCACTGCTTTTGCGATCGTCGCATCCGGCAGTGGAAAGCCGTATTTGTTGATATCCATTTCCGTGGCTTCCACCACCAGCAAACGCGAGTCTGAGCTTTCTGCAGGCCGCAGCCGCATCAGTTGGTCAAAAGCTTGTAATTCCCATATCTGGAGCAAGCCCAGCGATCGCGCTCCCATGACAGAAACAGCAGCAGTTGCGATCGCCAACAGCCCGATCTGAAAGCGGCGGAGCCGAGATAAAGATGGCGGATTGCTGACAGTTTCCTGCTCGGGTTTGTGCAGCAACTCTTGCCAAGTTGGCGGCTGGGATGCCGGATTTTGACAAATTATCGGCAGCCAATCCGCGCCGGGAATTTCTGACGCTAATTCTGCCAATCTTTGCCTCGCGAGACGCACTGCCACATACAAAGATTCCCCGGTGCAAAAAGCTTGGAGAAAATACTTTAAAAAATCTTGGGCCGCTCGATCGGACACCGGTTCCCGCATTACGATCGTTTGCGGGATGCCCAAATCTTCAAGCTGTCGCGCTATTCCCAATCCATCGCAGGAATTCAAAATGGCTAACTGCAAGCCGCTGCTAACCGCTAGCTTGAAACCGTGTTTCAGTTCTTCTACTGTTAAACTCTCAGTTTGATTAATATAAAATTTACCCGAGCGGCCGTCGCTGTGGGTAGAACTGTGTCCTGCAAAAAATAAGATATCCCAGCTTTTTTCCCAAAGCTGATCGCCGATTTTGCGGCGACTTGGTTCTACTAAAAAAGTAACTTCTGCTGAGGGCAATCCTGCAAGTATAATTCGATCTTGCTCAATATCAATTTTTTGACTGTTCCCCAAAATTGCTAAAATTTTTACGCGGCCTTTAGCGGGATTTCTGTTGGCGATAGCCGGTTTTATAGAAGTTGCGCGACTCAAAGCAATTTCGGCTTTCGGGTAGCGCTCAAAAATATCCCAACAGTACCAAGGCAGCCGCCGCAAATGGATGTCATCAGTTTTGATTAAAAATCGAATCGTGTCCGACGGCATTAATTGTTCGAGCAATGTTTCTTTGAGTTTGCGAAACGGTTCGGAGTTGAGCCAGCTATTGATTTGCTGGCTTAACTGTTCCCGCAACAAGCGGCATTTGGACAACTGTTCTGCACGAGAGCCCATAATGCTAATTTCGATCGGCTTAATGCGAAAATCTCCCAAACTGCGGTAGGTTGACTGCCAGCGATCGTAGTGTTCCGCTATTTCTGGTTTCGGAGGCAGGAAGGCTTGGATTTCCACTGCGGGGCGAGCTCCTTCCGCGCCGATTTCCAGAGAAACTCGCACCCCTTTTATCAAGTTATCATCTAGCTTCAAAACAACTAATTTCGGCATGGCTAACAACTGATAAGCCGAGGCGCATCTAAATTTTACAGTCACGGCGCGATTAAATTCTTGTGGGCTGGGCATCCTGCCCGCCCGAAAGGTTCAATTTCCATGCTGAACAACTTATGGCAAGCGAGCCACTTTAGGCGGCAAAATTCTCTGCAAAACAGAGTTCTTTCAGTTTTACCACAACGCTGAAACATTCTCCGCGATCGGCGGCAAATTCTAGAGTCATGTAGCCGTTACCGCTGCCGGCGCAAGCTTCCATGACAGTTTTTCCCTCGCAGTCGGTGACTTTCAGAGTCAGATTGAGCGGCAAACTGTCTGCCCCGCCGGCGGGATGCACCTGTACTTTAATATTAGTTTCAGTATCGGTTGTTGGTTCGATCGCCACCAGCAAAGCTACCGCTGGGGCTGGTTCTATTACACCCCTCCAGAAATTAGGTTTTTCTTGAAAAGCATCGATGGTTGCGGATGCTTTTTCCGAGGTATCTGCTGTCAGATGGATTATCTTGCCCCGCACGACTGCGCTGCTGTAACGAAAAACTAAATGAGGTTCTTTTGGCACTAAAATATCTTCTATAGACTGCCAACCAGCCTCAAAAATATTGTGCAGCCACTGGTGCACTTTTACTGTTTTTTGGCGGCGTTCCAGACAATCCAAATGTTGAAGAAGTTTGTCGAAACTTTGCAATTTATCAATAGCTAAATCGCCAGCGTTTGCAGTTTTCATAAATCCCAACAAAGTAGCTTTTTGTCGCTTTATATCGATTTCAACTGCTACTAAACCAATGCGATCGTCCGGTATTTCCAGCGGAATGTAACAAAACTTGCCAGACTTCAGAGGTCGGCATTCCAAATGACCTAGTTGAGTTAACTTCAAGTCTGCTGCATCGGTGTAAAGGCGCATGGCCGCGTTCCAACTGTCGCTGGCATTCAAGTCGGTGGGAATGTCCATCATTTCCATGTAATCTTTCACTGCACATACAGCTAAAGTGTTGAAATAAACTTGCTCTTTTTTTTCCGGGGATGTCACTCCGTCAAGATTTGAAAACTTCTGTGCCACCCGCAGGGCGGCGGCTGTAATGGACAGGGTAATAGATTTTTCTCTGATATTTTCGGTGCTGTTATTCATCACGGTTTTCCTGTTTGACAGATTTTTTTTAGGACAGGATTTGTCCTGCCTTTATTCCAGATATCCTTGATTTTTGGCAAAATTTCGCAAGCGGGGCAGACATTCTCTTTTATAAAAATTGGGGGCGGTTGACGGCGGCAAGTTAAATTCAAGAGCAATGTTTTTCCAGGGAGTCTCCGGGGGAAGACGCCTCAGAATTAAGATTTGGCAAGTGACATCGGGGCGTTCTTTAAGGTGAACGCTTCTCAATTCCCCCTCCGGATCTGCCCGCACCCATTTTTTTGTCTCTTCTAGGATGGCTAGCGGACTGTCAGAATAAGTCGGCGGGTTTTCGATATTATTGATCAGGTTAATTTCTGCTGAGTCTTCTGACATCAACGGTAAATCACGTCTAACTTTTTCCTGCGTTCGTTCGATAGTGAAGTCTTTCAGCCGCATCTTGAGATATTTGTCCAGCCAAGTAATGACGCTGCCCAGATTGCGATCGTAAGGTTTGTTTGCGGTGTTCGCTTCGCAAACATTGCGACAAAAATACACCCAAGTTTGCTGTAAAGCATCGTTGTAATGAGGCGTGTCTTCTTGCCAAAGTTTGCCGGATTTTACAATCAGCCTCACTATCTCGCTGAGTTTTTCCCGCCGCATCAAGCTTTTGGGCGGATGCGAACAGGCTTCAGCAACTAGCTGTTGCAGTTGTTGGTTTAAATTGTTTTCCTTACCGTTGGTGTCGGGCATCGGCGAGCGCCTCCTTAAGAGTCTCTGGATGAATGCTGGACACGGCATTTGCTGGTTTAAATTCCAAGATAGAATCCCTGATTTGATTAGTCCTGGACGCATTTCAAGGTAATTGTGTCATTGGCAAGTGAAATGAAGAATCTCAAACCCTTGTAACACCCCCCTTGAATGCGTAAGTCCTGTGGATGTTTGGCAGCCGAACAGGTGCTCTGTGCCAATCAGTTATCAGCATCGTGCGATAAAATTTCGCGCAAATTAGGCAAAAATTTTTAAAATATTTAGTTGACAAATGCCAGCAAATGAGGTATTAAATCGATTTGAGATTGAACCCACGGATGCGTTCTATGCCTCGTCTGCGGTTTAAATAATTCAGATCTGAGCCGAAACGATATCACCGATCGCCCGAATCTGCCCTAACATCCCCTACCTGTGCGTATTTCCCTGTATTCCCAATGGCCGACTTGCTTATTTGCCGAGAACTCATATACTTTGTCAAGTTAAGAAAATATTTTTTTGATTCATCCAGGAGCGAGAAAAAAAAATGTACATAGTACAAATTGCCTCGGAGTGCGCCCCCGTTATCAAAGCAGGAGGTTTGGGCGACGTAGTTTACGGCTTGAGCCGGGAGTTGCAGAATTCCGGCCACTGCGTCGAGATTATTCTACCGAAGTACGACTGCATGAGGTACGACCACATTTGGGGACTTCACGAAGCCTACCGGGATCTGGCTGTGCCCTGGTACGGCGGCGAAATCCTCTGCGATGTCTTGTGCGGCTGGGTGCACGGGCAGTTGTGTTTTTTCATCGAACCTCGCTCTCAAGATAACTTTTTTAATCGCGGCTGTTATTACGGCTGCAATGACGACAATATGCGGTTTGCATTTTTCAGCAAAGCCGCTTTGGAATTTTTGCTCAGAAGCAACAAGCGTCCCGATGTGATTCACTGTCACGATTGGCAAACTGGTTTGGTTCCAGTCCTGCTGTTTGAAATATACAAATACAATTGGATGGAATATCAGCGAGTCTGCTATACCATTCACAATTTCAAACATCAAGGCATGGGAGGTAGCGATATTTTGCAAGCAACGGGTTTGCACAGACCGGATTATTATTTTGATTACGATCGCCTCCGAGATAACTTTAACCCTTTTGCTATCAACTTTATGAAAGGCGGCATTGTTTACTCGAACTTTGTCACCACGGTTTCGCCGCACCACGCTTGGGAAGCTCACCTCGGCGAGTTTGGCTACGGTTTGGGTCACACTTTGCACTTGTATCAAGAGAAGTTTCGCGGGGTGCTCAACGGCATTGATTATGATGTGTGGAATCCCGAGACCGATCGCTATATTCCGCACCACTACACTAAGGATGATTTGGCAGGAAAAGCCAAAACTAAAAAAGCTTTGCGCGATCGGCTGTTACTGCGCGATGCTGACAAGCCTATTATTACCTTTATCGGTCGTTTGGACGACCAAAAAGGTGTTCATCTCGTCCACCATGCAATTTATTACTCTCTGAGTAAGGGAGCGCAATTCGTGCTTTTGGGTTCCGCGACGGAAGCGGGAATTAACGCGCATTTCCAGCACGAAAGACAGTTTTTAAATGACAATCCAGACTGCCATTTAGAACTAGGTTTTAATGAGGAACTGTCGCACTTAATTTACGCCGGTGGGGATATGATTGTGGTTCCCAGTAATTACGAACCCTGCGGGCTGACTCAGATGATCGGGTTGAGGTACGGTACTGTTCCTGTGGTGCGGGGAGTGGGCGGTTTGGTGAATACTGTGTTCGATCGAGATTACGACACCCGCCACCTCCCGGAAGAACGCAACGGTTACGTGTTTTACCAAACCGACTACTCGGCTTTACAGTCGGCGCTCGATCGGGCGATCGGATTGTGGTATGACTATCATGATGAATTTGAAAAACTCATGCTTCAAGGCATGAATTGTGACAATTCGTGGAAATATCCAGCTAAAGACTATGTGGAAATTTACGAGCTAATTCGACACAAATAATCAGTAGGGCTAGCAGTGTACAAGTTACTAACTGTAGGGTGTGCACAGCTAGCCCGCGTCTTGGTGGCCGTTGAACCTGGTCGAGAAGTCTGACAGTGGATACATGGCGGTGACGAGAATCGCCATGAGTTGGCTCTTGCTTTGTTTTTGGGAGCGCGAGATGCTTTAACTCAATTTCCGCACCCTCCACTGCCACAATCGGTTTTTGCGGAATTTTGTGAACCAAAAGGGTCACTTTTTATATACACAAGTGGGTAATTGAACTGGTGATTGCCAGTTCACTTTCGCTAAACTCCGAAAATTCGTAATGTGACAGTTCAGGGTGCCGAATGTGGGTGTGAGCAGGGTTGTCAACTTGTCGGTTCCCTATGTGGCTGAAGGTAAGGTGTAATGGCGATCACGGCTTGTCGGTGGATCGTGCAAATCCGTTTGATTTTGACATGGTTGGCGCTCGCTCTCATCACCATCTGCCAGTTGCGTCAGTCCTGAGATAGCGGTGGCAGGCAGACCCAAAGAGTTGTACAATATGCACGCAGTTATCTTGAAATTTACAGTTTGCTTAATTATCAGAGTTAAAACAAGAGTCGTTACCAAAGCGCTCCTGCTGATACTGTTAGCTCCTGCATCGTTATCCCAAAAGCTTCTTCCCTGCACAAAAAAGCAGCTAACGCTCCAATTTCTTGAGGTTGAATCATTCTCTTTTGAGGATTAGTCTCTTTTGTTTGTTGAATGTATTGCTCTGGATTTTGCTCCTCTACTGTTTCAGCAATATGTGTCATCCAACTTTTACCAAATTTGGTTTCCACCCAACCAGGACTAATCGCATTGCAAGATACCCCATATGCAGCACCTTCTAAGGCTACACAACGAGTCAAGCCTACTACTCCTGCTTTTGCAGCACAATAAGCACCATTAGATGGAGAACCTACTGAAGCTGCGGTGGAAGCAATATTAATAATTCGTCCCCATCGTTGCTCGATCATACCAGGCAGACAAAGCTTGATGGTGCGATAGACCCCATTGAGATTAACATCTATAACTTTCTGCCAAAGCCGATCGGAATGACCGCATATTGTCTGCTCCGCACTAATTCCCGCAGCATTAGCCAGAATATCTATTTTGCCGAATGTTTTGATGGTTACATCGTAAAACGCCTGTACAGACTCCATTGAACACACATCAAGATTAGTGGCTATCGCTCTAACTCCTAGCTCCTCAATTTCCTTTTTTGTAGTTTCTAATTCCTCAGCACCGGGTAAATAAACTAATTCTTCAGGTTTTGAGCTATTATTACTTGCTAAAAGTGAACCTATTACTACATTAGCACCTGCTTGGGCAAAAGCTAAAGCGATCGCCTTACCCATTCCTGACGCTCCTCCTGTCACCAGAGCTACACGATTTTTTAAATATTTTTCTTGATTCATATTTAGTTTATGTTTCTGACTTTAAAGCGATTATAACTCAAGACGGTTCAGTTAAGGAAAATTGTACGAAAATGTTAGGTGGAGTGAAACGGAGGGTTCGTTTCTCAACCCAACCTACGCACGATCGGTTTTTTAGCACTAACTGAACCGTATTGGATTATAACTATCTTTCATTACTCCTGGAGTTTAGACTAAACAATGGTCGCAGCTAAAAGTAGCTGCCTTTCACTAGAAGGCAAGCTGTTACTCAACAACTCAAGAGGTAGAAGATTAAACAGGTAATTTTGAAGATTTTTTGCCTCGAGAAACCCGTTTTTTAACAGTGGGATAGTACGGTGCTTTAGTACGTGCCTTTCCTTTTTCCCAACCAGGTGATTTTCCCCTATGTTTAGGCAGTTGAGCCGGAGTACCAATGTCAACTAAAATCGACAACATTGATTGGGCAACACGTCCAGGAGTTAAATTGATACGCTTCAGATTGCCAAGGCAGTCGATTCTCGACCACTAATACCAATTTCCTAAAGTAGTGCTACAGTTAGTAGGTGTCTGTGTTGTAAATTAGTACCCAAACATAAGAAAGAAAA
>NZ_JAUBUE010000103.1:0-4969 GCF_036705305.1 Microcoleus sp. B3-D7
TTTTGACAATTTTCGAGATCGACTATTAGCTTGCTTTTCTAATTAGTCTTTCTTATCACCGCCAACCCAGAAGACCCTACTAAAGTTGTATTTTCAGTTGCTTTCCATCCTGCTGGCGACATACTTGCCACTGGCAGCGGCGACAAAACAGTGAGGCTATGGAATATCGGTACTGGTGAATGTGTCAAAACTTTGCAAGGTCATACTAAAAGTGTGTTTTCAGTTGCTTTCCATTCTGCTGGTGAAATACTTGCTAGTGGCAGCGGCGACAAAACAGTGAGGCTGTGGAATATCGGTAGCGGTGAATGTCTCAAAACTTTGGAGGGACATTTGGATCAAGTCCGGTCAGTAGCCTTCAGTCCAAATGGCGAAATACTCGCAAGTGGAAGTTACGATCAAACAGCGAAACTCTGGGCTATTAACAGCGGTGAATGCTTGAATACTTTGCAAGGGCATTGTAATCAAGTAGGGTCAGTGGCTTTCCATCCTGCGGGTGAAATACTTGTTAGCGGTAGTTATGACCAAACACTGAGGCTGTGGGCTATTAACAGCGGTGAATGCTTGAATACGCTGCAAGGCCATAGCACTCAAGTAAGGTCAGTAGCCTTTAGTCCAAACGGTGAAATTCTTGCCAGCGGCGATGACGAACAAACTGTTAGGCTGTGGGATGCCAACACTGGTGAATGCCTCCAAATCTTGCAGGGTCATCTCGATCGGGTACATTTAGTTGCCTTCCATCCAAACGGTGAAATACTTGCTAGCGGAAGTTATGACCAAACGCTGAGGCTGTGGGATGTCAAAACTGGTGAATGCCTCCATATTTTGCCAGAGGATGGAAAAGAAGTACGGTCGATCGCCTTTAGTCCTTCGGGTGAAATACTTGCCAGTGGTAGTTATGACCAAACGGTGAGGCTGTGGGATATCCGCAGTGGTGAATGCCTCAAAACCTGGCAAGGGCATAACTGTTCATTATACTCGGTTGCCTTCAGTCCTTTGGGCGAGATATTTGCCAGTACAGGTTATGACGGAAGGGTGAGGCTGTGGGATATCCATACTGGTGAATGCCTCCAAATCTTGCAGGGGCATACCGGTTGGGCACGCGCGATTGCCTTTAGCCAGAACGGTGAAATACTTGCCAGTGGAAGTGTGGATCAAACAGTAAGACTATGGGATATCAACAGCGGTGAATGCCTCAAGATTTTTCACGGGCATACTGATTGGATACGTTCAGTTGCTTTTAGTTATTCGGGTGAATTAGTTGCTAGTGGAAGTGTCGATCACACGGTAAGATTATGGGATATTCGTACAGGTGAGTGTCGAAAAATTTTCCAATATAACACCAGTAGAATTAACTCATTCGCCTTCAATTATGATGGTAAACTGATTGCTATTTGCAGTCGGGATGGCACAATTATGATTTGGGATATTGAGACTGGTGAGTGCCTCAAAATACTCAAAAGTGACAGACCTTATGAACACATGAATATCAAGGGTGTTACGGGTTTAACGGAAGTTGAAAAATCCACGCTCAAAGCTTTAGGGGCTGTGGAAAATTAATCATCGCAAAGGAGGAAGTATCCAGTCAGCAATACGGATTACCACCAAAGTTCTGGCAGGAAATAAACTTGAAATTCAAGTGCCGCCTGGATCTGTGGGTGAAGAAGTAGAAGTGTTTGTGATTATACCAGAAAAGCCTCCGTGGCGGCGTAAGGTGTTGGAATTGCTTACAGAAATCCGTAGCCGTAATGTCTCCAGAACAGTTGAAGAAATCGATCGGGAACTTCAAGAAGAAAAAAACTCATGGGACAACTAAACCTACCATCCTCTGCTACAATTTACTTGGATACACAAGTCATTATTTACACCGTTGAAGCCAACCAGAATTACTATTCGCTTCTTCTACCCTTGTGGCTGAAGTTTCAAGCAGGTGAACTTGAACTGATGACCAGTGAATTGACGTTGCTGGAAACCTTAGTTTTCCCTCTAAAAAATGCTAACACTATCTTATTCCGTGACTACGAACAACTATTATTATCCTCAGAGATACAGCTAGTTCCCATAACTCAATCTGTACTGATAACAGCAGCTAATTTAAGGGCTAATACCAATCTCAAAACCCCTGATGCTATTATGCTGCGACAGCCATGACTGAAGGCTGTACGCTGTTTCTCACCAATGACAATGGCTTTCGTAATGTTCCAAATCTATCTGTTGTCATCCTGAGTCATGTTTTGGCATCATAATCATAGGCGATCGCATGAATATCACGGGTGTTATGGGTTTAATGGAATGTAAAAAAGCCATGCTCAAAGCTGTAGGGGTTCAGTCCAGAACCCACGGGTAGCCAGAAACCGGGTTTTTTACGAGAATACTTCGTTGAGGTCAGCAGAAACGGCTAAAAACCCGGTTTCTAATGTAGCCTACTGACTAAACTGTTGAGCGTAGTAGCCTGCGTAGCGAGATCCCTTTTCCAGCAACTCCTCGTGCGTCCCAGATTCGACAATTCTGCCTTTTTCCAAAACTAAAATGCGATCGGCTCTCCGCACAGTAGCCAAGCGGTGCGCGATAATAAACACAGTGCGATCGCGCATCAATCTTTCCAGCGCTTCTTGCACTAAACTTTCGGACTCCGAATCCAGCGCCGATGTCGCTTCATCCAAAATCAATATTCTGGGATCGAGCAAAACTGCACGGGCGATCGCAATTCTTTGTTTTTGTCCCCCAGATAAATTTACACCCCTTTCTCCTACCCAAGTTTGATAGCCGTCGGGAAACTCACTAATAAATTGATGAGCGTTAGCAATCTCCGCAGCTTTTTGCACATCTTTCAGTTCATAATAAGATCGACCAAAAGCGATATTTTGAGCAATTGTACCCGAAAATAAAATCGTTTCCTGCGGTACAATGCCGATTTGCCGCCGCAGAGTATTTAAGGTGACATCTTGAATATCAATACCGTCAATTAAAATCTGTCCCGCTTGCGGATCGTAAAATCTGGGTAGCAAATTTACTAAAGTAGTTTTACCAGCACCGGATGCGCCCACGAGAGCAATCATTTCTCCGGGAAGTGCCAACAAACTCATGTTTTGCAGAATAGGTGCCTCTGAGTTATAGGCAAAATTAATGTTGCGGTATTCGACTTTGCCTGTAACATGGGGAAGTTCAATTGCCCCAGGCTTTTCGACTACTGTTGGTTCAATTGCTAATAATTCAAAAATGCGATCGCTAGAAGCTTCTCCCTGCTTAAAATCCCCGTAATTAGCAGTTGTAATAGCGATGGGGTCAATTAAAAGCGCCACCCCTGCGATATAACTGATAAATTGAGTACCTGTGAGATTTCCTTGAGAAATTTGCCAACCTCCCAGGAAAAAGAGTAAAATCACGCTCATCGCTTCCAGAAAGCCAACTACAACGAACTGAAGTGCTTTTACTCGTTCTGATAGATACTTAGCGCGGCGGTTTTGTTCTGCTTCTTCTGCAAAGCGGGCAATTTCGTAGTCTTCAGCCACAAATGCTTTGATTAACCGAATGCCGCTGAATACTTCTGTCAGCAAAGCGGATAAATCAGAGATGCGATTTTGACTTTGGCGCGAGTAACTTAGCAGTTTCTCGCCAAACCAACCAATTAAGATAGCCATCAGCGGTGCAATAATTAATGCACCCAAGGTTAATTGCCAGTTGAGATAAATCATATATCCCAGGACGGCAATTAGCTGCAAAACACAAGGGATAAACTGATGAAAAAATTTATTTACGACTTCGCCAATGCGGTCAATATCTTCGGTGAGGCGGTAGGATAAATCTCCGGTTTTGGCAGTTTCAAAGTAGCCGAGATTTAGTTTTTGCAGGTGGGAGTACACTTTTTTGCGGATTTCTAAAGCAATAGTCAAAGCTGCTTTTGCCATCAGCGTATCTTGACCGTACTGGGCTGTACCGCGAAGTAGAAATATAATGGCGCTGAGTGCGGCAATTTGAGCGAACCCTTGTAAATCTCCTTTACCTATAAATTTGGCTGTTTCGCCAACCAGCCACGCTATAATCGGCCAAAATATGGTAAATACTACGGTACAAGCTAATGCTTTACCGATGGTTTGTTTTTGGGGACGGAGGTAGGGTAAGATTTGCCAGTATGTCGATCGAGTTTTCAAGATATTTTGCCCTCGCAAATTCTGTTTTTGGGGATCTCTGCAAGAATATTCAAACTTCGCTCCCCCCTAACCCCCCTTACCAAGGGTGGCACAAGATTATTATTCACAGTCCCCCTTTTGAAGGGGGATTTAGGGGGATCTCTGCGTAAGTCATAGAGATATCTGAGCCAAAACATGATAACAGCGATCGTGCAAATCTCAACAATCATTCTTCACCGAAAGCATCCGGGATACAAAGCCCCCGGATTCATCCGTGGGGTTAATTGTCCAATTCTTCAATCTAAAATCTGGTAGTCCTGCATAGCAAGGAAAATGTGTTACAGCACTTTGCGTGACTAAGAGGTTTCAGGGGGCGACAACGAGGCTAAAGCGGTTGTCCTATAAGCTTTATAGCTTTTAGTCCTCTCTGATAAAACGGTTGCTTATTGCGAACTAAACCTATCATAGACTCTACCCACTCCCAACAGCAGTCATGGGCAATTAGCCAATTTTCGCCATACAAACCAATCCAAAACTTGCTATGTCTTCTTCTCGTTCTACCTGGCTCGCTTAGGCGGCACACATATTTTTCCTGTCCTTGAAGTTGAGTTCTTTGTCCTCGCAACCATGCTGAAGTCATTGCCAACGCTATTAAAATCATCAAAGCAATCAATTTCTCAGGTGATGGCTGACAGCCTTCGAGATTATATCCTCCTGTGCCGGCAGTCTTTAAACATTGCTTCGATGCCGTAACGTTGACTGTAAATCGGGTGCATCTCAGTTTTGCAAATCCCTGAAAAAATAGCTAAAATGAAAAAGCTAGTAAAACCGTAAAAAAAACG
>NZ_JAUBUE010000043.1:0-53118 GCF_036705305.1 Microcoleus sp. B3-D7
TTCTTTCTTATGTTTGGGTACTAATTTACAACACAGACACCTACTAACTGTAGCACTACTTTAGGAAATTGGTATAAGTCGGTTTCCTTTGAGGCTAGTTCCTTCAAGATCGTAGCCTCCTGTTTTACAGTCTCGGAACATTTCTTCAATGCCCATCCGTTGCTTGTAAGCATCGATCGCTGCCGACAAGTCGCTGTAAATCTGTGAGAATAAACCACGCTTCCTCAACCTTCCATGCCCCATAGTTTCTTTTCCACTTACAAGCAACATCAAATCCAGTAGCGGGCTGACTTTTCCTCACTCTTTTACCTTGAAAATACAAAGAGGTTCCTGGCACAATCCCTAATTCATCTAGCCGTCGCCAAACTAAATGTTCTGTTTCGATACAATGATTCCTCTTCAGTCTCAAACAAAAAGACACACCCTTTTCTTTCAGCCAGTTTCCCAAGTCTACCGAACAAAATTCACGGTCTCCTAAAACTATTACTTTATATTGGGAAAACAATGGTAAAATCGGCTGTAAATTTGTAGTTTGTTCGTCGAAGTTGCTGCTTCCCAATTTTGGCAATAATGACCAGTATAATGGAATTGCTCTTCGCTCCCAGATTAAGCTGACCATAAACAGATTAATAGACCCCCATTGACTGCGATCTATTGCGATTGACAAGCTTTGACCAACAGGGCAATAAGTAATCAACCAATAAGTAATTAATGGAAACCAAATTAATTCGATCGTTAACTGAGGTAAATCTAAAAATCTTTGTAATTTCCGCCGCCGACTTTCGGCTGTAATTAGACAGGGAAATACTCGCGAGAGCCGTTCTAATCTCACTTGTTTTTCTGATTGCATCAAGGATACCAAGGTTGTCATCATCAGAAACTGAGATGGCGTCAGGTATTTTTGTAAATGAGTCTGGTAGAATGTTAGTATCATTATTTTTTTGGATAGGCAAGCGTGTAACTATGCTGCTGCCTATCTTTTTTTACCACAAATAGGCTCAATCCTTACAAAATATGGCTTTGGGGCTGGTTGTCACCCCCCCAGGCCGCTTACTCAAGTTGTTTAAAGTAGCTCCTAGCTCAATTAATCTTTCAATGTGAGAGAGATTTCTTTTAAGGTATTGCAGTTGTTTTTTAATCGCCGTTTTTTTTTGCTCTGTGACGGTCTGCGCTGCTTGGCAATGGATAGGTAGTCTTTACGTGCTTTGTTGCGGTAGGTTCGAGGTTTTTTCTGACAGAGGTTTTTAATCGAATTGTAGAGGATATCTACAATCTTTTCTTTTTGCATTCTTGCTCGATCGAGAATGCTTATGTCTGTGGGATAGGTAATATCGGCGCTGGCACAGGTCGCATCTAACAGTAATTTTCCTCGGAGTACACTGTCACTAGGTTCTTCTGGTTCTTTTTTGTTTCATTCAGATTGAGGGGTGGTGGCCCAGCGGATCTTTTTCACCATTTTTTGATTCACTTTATTAACCAGATTGACGCTTATTCTTTGTCTAAAATGAACCAAGAGAGAGGCATCAAACGGGATTTCATTGCTGTAAGATGAGAGACAAATAAAGTATTGTAGGTATGGGTTTTCCCGTATTTGTTCGACGGTTTCGCGATCGCTCGCCCCTAATTTCTCTTTGATGATTAATGCTCGATGATGCCATCCGAAACGATTTAGCTGGTTCTCCCATAGATGAGGCAAAATTTTGAGCATATTCTGATTCAAATTCCGACCACGGTATCAGTTGGGCCATCGTTACCCAACGGTTGTCTGATACCATTTTTTAAAAGATGTGATAGAGATAAAGAATGTAAAATCCAAGACCATCCGGTGAGAAAACCAATGACGCGAGCGGTGAAAGATGCCAAAATTTCCTGGACTTTTGTGCGGAGCTCGTCAAGATTACTAAACACCGACTTTCGCTAAAAAATCTTTGAGATATTCCCACACTCTTTCTGTGGGATTTACTTCTGGACAAGCCGGAGGCTGAAATAGTAAAATTATATTGTCTGGTAATTCAGATGAGCTTAAATTATGAGCGGGTGCGTTATCTACTTGAATGATGTGTAATTCATGAGGATATTGTCTTGACAAAAGTTGTAAATATGCTTCAAAACAAACTTTGTCTAAATGCGAAAACTCCCAAAAAAAACTTTTTCCCGTAGCGCTCGAGACTGCCCCATACAGCCAAAAACACTCAAATTTCCATTGATGCTTCTTAAGGGGCTTTACACCTGAAAGCGTCAGCTTGCGCCGACGAATTGTATGCAGCCCTATCCGCGTTTCATCACGCTCACCAATAAGTGACTTTTTTATATTTGCTTACTTGAGGTAAAGCTTTGTGTAGTAAAGCTTTTATCTGTTGATGCAAATTATTTTTCAATTCCTTAATCGCCGTAGATTTCTGAGAAATACTGCGAGGTCTTGGAATTTTTAATTTACTTTTCAATTCACCTCTAACCAAAGAATATACAGCCGGGTAACTACTGGCTATTCCTTTAATCAACCAGGGCCAAAGATGAACTTCTTTATAACTCTGAAATCCTTCAGGGTCTCTCAACTCTTGTTGCAATGAAGCTGCTATTTCAACTGAGAACTTTTTTGGGCGACCGAAAACCTGCCGATTTTTTAACAAATTTTCCAGACCGCCCTTTCTATATTGGGAGAGCCAGCGATGAATGGTTGCCTCACTTTTACCTAAAACTGTGGATACTTCGCGAACAGTTTCTACTTGTTTTGACTGAAATAAATAAAGCATTTGAACTTTGTTATAAGCTAGGATTTTTTTTTGCTGTTTGAGGATTTCTCGTAAATTTTCTACAGATTCGGTAATCTTTATATGAGGACGACCAGACATTGTAATTCTCGCCTTTACTTTTAACACAAGTCTATCACATCTTTACAAAAATGGTATTACATCAGGATTTGTCGATCGCCCCGTCAGGTCGATCGATTTCTCTATTTTGGATTAATATTTTCTAACTGTCTGGATCGTCTATCCCCAATTTGCACAACAGGCAATATTCGGATTTGCCTGTTGTGCTATTTGTTTTTCGGCAATCTTCAGGCCTGTTAACTCTCAATTTTACGACCTGGGATTTCATCACAGGTTAAAAATAGATTAAGCGGGCAAATCTGCAAAACTGCTAACATTTACCAGCGCTAAATCCGGACAAGTCCGTTTGATCAAACCTGTGAGAACTTTGCCGGGGCCAATTTCCACTACGCGATCGATTCCTTGTTGTGGCAGTTGCAGCGAAATTTCTCGCCACCGGACGCCTTTGGTCATCTGCTGAGTCAACCGCTGCTTTAAAGTGGCTGCGCTGGTAGTGGCTGAAGGTTCTGCGTTCGAGAGCACCAGCATTTTAGCATCGGAAAACCTTGCAGACTTTAACGCTAGTTGAAACTCTGCCGCCACCCCGGCCATCAGGGGAGAGTGAAACGCACCAGAAACATTCAATTTAACGGCGCGTTTGACTTTGATTTTGGCAAGCAAATCTTCTACTGCTGCGGGCGTTCCAGAAATCACGACTTGTGCTTCGCTGTTGTCGTTTGCCAGCACTACGTCTCGGCTGTATTGAATTTGCAGTTCTAGTTCCTGCCTGTCGAACCCGATCAAAGCCACCATTTGACCGCCGGAGGCAGTGTCCATGAGTTCGGCGCGGCGTTTGACTAAGCGCAAGCCGGTTTCAAAGTCAAAGACGCCTGCTGCGTAGAGGGCGACGTATTCTCCTAAACTGTGACCGGCAACTACCGCTGGTCGATCGCTTTTTTCTCGCATTAAGTCGGTCAAAATACTTTCTACTACGAACAAGCAAGGCTGAGTGTAGAGAGTCCGAGATAGTTTTGCTTCTTCTTGTTGGCAAACTTCCGAGACAGACCAACCTAAAATTTCTTTAGCGAGCTCAAATTTGGCTTTGGCTGTTGGCAAGTTTAATAAGTCTGCACCCATCCCGATCGCCTGGGAACCTTGCCCGGGAAATACCCATGCTGTTTTAGTCATTTTTCCGGTAATCTGCTAATTGGTGGTTGCTAATTGGTGATTGCAAAAATTCTTTCTTTCCCGCTTCTAAGTTCGCTCGCTGGTATCCGCTATCTTTCGGTTAACGAACTATCTACTCGCGACTCACAATTATAACATAATAATTGCATTTTTTACGAAGTTTATATTTTTTTTGCTACTTTAATTAAATTAATAGCAGTAACAAAATTTTCCACCTTCTAGCCGGGGAAAGTCGATCAAACAATAGAGGATTTTCTATTTCAGGGCGTGCTTGTCAAGAACTCCTGTCCCGGGGGTGTGCGGCTGCACACCTTGCCCTATGTATGGCGTGTTCAAGGATTTGTATTTTGCAAGTGTCACAGCCCCGACAATAAGCAGGGCAAGTTTACAGCCGGCCGCCAAATATTACCTTCCCCATTGAAAAATCGCCGCCCCCCAAGTCAAACCTGCACCGAAACCAGCCGCAGCAATAGTATCGCCCGGTTTAACTTTACCCAGACGCACGGCTTCGTCTAAGGCAAGGGGAATTGAAGCCGCTGAGGTATTGCCGTAATTCGCCAAATTGCTGATTACTTTTTCGGGGGGAATCTTTAGCCTTTGGGCAACTGCATCGAGAATCCGCTGATTGGCTTGGTGCAACAGCAGCCAGTCAATTTCTGCAGCGTTAATATTAGCCCGAAACATAGCTTTTTCTATGACTTCCGGCACTTTTTTTACGGCAAAGCGATAAATTTCTTGACCATTCATTGTGATGGGATTAAATCCGCCAACTCCGACGCTGACGCCCTCAATTAATTCTTTTGACTCGGCTTTGTAAGCCAAATTTAGAGACGAATTTTGTGTGCCGTCGCTGCGAATTTCAAATCCCAAAAAGCGATCGACTTCTGAAGCTTGTAATACCACCGCACCTGCACCGTCTCCAAAGAGAATACAAGTACCCCGATCCGACCAATTCACCCACCGAGATAAAATATCTGCTCCGATCAGCAAAACATTTTGATAAACCCCTGTCCGAATGAACTGCGAGGCTGTAACTAAACCAAAAACAAAGCCCGAACAAGCTGCTGTTAAATCAAAAGCCACAGCTTTTGTGGCGCCCAACTGATATTGAATTTTACTGGCAGTGCCAAACAAATCGTCAGGACTCGAAGTCGCCAAAATAATCAAATCAATATCTGTCGGCGAAATTTCTGCCATTGCGATCGCCTGAAGCGATGCCTCCGAGGCTAAATCGCACAAAGAAGTACGATCGTCTGCCAGCCTGCGGGAGCGAATGCCCGTCCGCGCCCCAATCCACTCGTCAGAAGTTTCTACTATCTGACTCAAACCGTTATTATCCAGCGAAACCTGCGGTGTACAAGAACCGCTACCTGTGACGGCAATGCCGAACCCTGATTGCTGCAACATTCCTCTCCATTTATGAGCGATCGATCGAGAAATTAAAAATTAAAAACTACCAATTAAAATTATTTTTTAAACTGCTGAAATTACTTTTTAAGCAAAACAGTGGGTTTAAGCTGACTTTTTTAATTTTACATTTTTAATTTTTAATTCCTACTTACTGCCTCTAATTCACAGCTTCTTGTTCCATAGCGCTTTGGTGATTGGACGATCGAATTCGCTCCAGCACTTGGTTGTCAATAGCCTCCTTCGCCAAACGAATGGCATTAAAAATAGAGCCAGCTTGAGACGAACCGTGGCTGATAATGCAAACTCCAGCAACGCCCAATAGCAAACCGCCGCCGTGTTCAACGTGGTCTACCCGCTGCTTAAATCCTTGCAAGCTTTTTTGCAGCAGAGGATCGTTAATTTGATGTTGGAGTCCTTTGACTAATTCTTCCTTCAGCACTTGCACGACGACTTCGCCCACCGCTTCGGCAAACTTCAACAACACGTTGCCGACAAATCCGTCGCAGACAATCACGTCGAATTTCCCCGACAGCACGTCGCGGCCTTCGGCATTGCCCACAAAAGGAATGTTCGGGTTGTCCACCAATAACTGGTGAGTCCGCACTGCCGCGTCGTTGCCTTTAGAAGGTTCTTCGCCAATGTTGAGCAAGCCGATTTTAGGTTCGGCGACGCCCAGCACGCACTGGCTGTAAATAGTTCCCATAAGAGCAAACTGCTCCAAAAATTTGGGGCGGCAGTCCACGTTAGCGCCGACATCGAGAATGAGTACAGAGCTGCCCGGTACCATTGTCGGTAAAACCGCACCGATCGCAGGGCGATCGATTCCGGGGAGCCGGCCCAACCTGAGCAGGGCAGCAGCCATTGCCGCGCCGGAGTGACCGGCGGACACCACAGCATCAGCTTGCTGCTGCTTTACCAAGTTCATCGCTACGTTAATCGAAGCGTTGGGCTTGCGTTTGAGGGCACTCAAAGGTTCTTCGTGCATTTCCACCGCTCCTTCAGAAGGAACGATTTCTAGCTGACCTGTAGAGACGCGGCCGATCGCGTCTTGTTGCCGGAGCGAGTCTTCTATTTGCTGCGGGTCGCCCACGAGCAAAATCTCTACGCCTAATTCTTCTTGTGCCTTAAGCGCTCCAGCTACAACTTCGGCGGGGGCATGATCCCCGCCCATAGCGTCTATTGCAATTCTTGCGCGTGTCGATCCCATTGACCAATGTTTGAGAAACACTAAAAATTCTACCAGGAAGTCAGGAGCGTGAATCCAGAAGTCTGAATAAAGAACTAACCTCCGCTCGCAACGGCGATCGGACAATTCTCATTTCCGACTACTCTGATAGAACTTGTTTTGTCACTACTTTACTATTTTTGACTGCAAATTGAAAAAATCAATGCAATAGTTTACATGACTTTAGGAGTAAAAGATGCTGGATTTATTTAGCTCAGGGATCGTGTCTCTGTGGCTGGACATGGCTGGGGTACGCAGTGTCGGGCCTAATGCTGCGTCAGTGCTGGCTTGGCGGGGAGGGATACCCGGGTTAGTGGTGGCCGAAGATTTGGCTTTTGGGGGAATAGATGCGGCAAATCCAGACTTGCCAGCAGAAGCGACGGTGCGGGAATATTTAAAAGATTTGAAAGACAAGAACCTGATTGATGGGAATCAGGGAATTTGGGTGCAAGCGGGAATGGTGCCGCTGGTAAGTCAGCAGGGCAAGACCCTGATGCCTGGGGCTTCGCTGACTAAGATTGCTACTTCTCTGGCGTCCCTGGAGACTTGGGGCCCGGATTATCAGTTTGAAACGCGGTTCCGAGCAACGGGGCCGATTAGCAATGGTGTATTGCAGGGAGATTTGGTGGTCAGCGGCGGGGGCGATCCGCTGTTTGTGTGGGAGGAGGCGATCGCCGTTGGCAATGCTCTCAATCAAATGGGGATCGAGCGTGTGGCGGGGAATTTGGTGGTGACAGGCAATTTCCGCATGAATTACCAGTCCGATCCTTTGGTGGCGGGGGACATACTGCGGCAAGCCCTCGACGGGAGCAGTTGGCCAAAGGATGTGGTGGCAATGTATTCTAAGATGGCTCCGGGAACTAGAAAGCCGCAAGTAACGGTTGCCGGCAGCGTCATTGCTGAGAAATTTGTGAGTTCGGGGCATTTGCTGCTGAAACGCCGATCGCTTCCTTTAGCCGAAATTCTCAAGCAGATGAACGTCCACAGCGATAATGAAATAGCTCAGATGCTGGCAGACGATTTGGGCGGGGCAAAAATAGTGCAGCAGCAAGCGACTTGGGCTGCGGGGGTGCCGGAGGAGGAACTTCAATTAGTTAACGGTTCGGGATTGGGAGTGGAAAATCAGATGTCTCCGAGGGCGGCTTGTGGGATGATGCAGGCGATCGCGCGCAACCTTCAGACTACTGGGCTGACGATTGCTGACTTGTTTCCGGTGTCCGGGCGCGATAAAGGAACTTTGGAATACCGACACATTCCGCCGTCGGCTGTGGTGAAAACTGGTACTTTGGACACGGTGATTGCTTTGGCTGGAGCCATACCCACGCGCGATCGGGGTTTAGTTTGGTTTGCAATTATTAATCGCGGCACCGATTGGGACTCTTTGAGAGCGCAGCAAGATATATTTTTGCAAAAATTGGTGCAGCAATGGGGAACAGCATCGATTTTGCCACTAGCAATTACACCGCACATTGACGGCGCCAGACCTGCCTTGGGGGCAGCAAATCGTAGCGATATTTTGGTCGGAGGTTAAGAAATACGGGTTGAGTTGGGGTTCGGGGAAGGAGCACTGACAAAATAGCTTAGAATTGGAACAAGACTATTGTGCAAGAAGATGATCAAACTGCGATTGAAGAGATACGGGAAAAAACGCGAGACAAGCTACCGGATTGTAGCGATGAACAGTTCTACTCGCCGCGACGGCCGTCCCCTAGAAGAGCTCGGCTATTACAACCCCAGAAATAACGAAACCAGGCTGGATGTTCCAGCGATTGTCAAGCGCCTGCAAGAAGGCGCTCAGCCAACTGACACCGTGCGTGACATCCTGAGAAAAGCCCATGTATTTGAACAAGTCGGAGCCGGAGCCAACGTTGAATCCAGCACAGCAACAGCCAGCTAGTCCCAACTATGCTGGACTGGTTAAGTTTTTAATTGGGCCTTTTTTAGAGACCCCAGGTTCTTTGCGGGTTGATTGCGAACTGCACCCGCGCCAATCGCGCGTCTGGGTTAGGCTTGCTTTTGAAGATCCCGACAAAGGCCGGGTTTACGGTAGGGGCGGACGCAATATTCAGGCAATTAGAACTACGCTCGAAGCAGTGGCGCAGACGGCGGGTCAGTCCCTCTACTTAGATATATACGATGGTGAAGCGGGCGATCGTGGATCGGGTCCGCCCAGGGGCGATCGCGACCGCCCCGATCGCGACCGCCCCGATCGCGACCGCCCCGATCGTGGCTCGCGGGAGCCGCGAGGCGACTTCCGACCCCGGACGCCTCCTCCGTCGCCGAGTCCCTTAGCTAGCAGAACTCCGAGAGAACAACCTCGCCGTACTAACACACCTACGTTTAGAACAAGCAGAAATACTCCCGGTTATTAACTAACTGCAGAGCCAAGAAAGAATTTTAGATTTTAGATTGCCTGTTGTAGACTTTGTATTACAAGCCCCGTTTGGTTTGAAATTGCCGATTTTGCGATCGGAAACAAATGTGAAATTTTAAATTTCAAATGTCAGCGGCATCAGGTGAATCTAAAATCTAAAATTTCAAATCTAAAATCTAAAATTGCCTGACTTAATAGAAGGGAGATTTGATTTGTGCCTCAAGCACCAAACTCATTTGGGAGCTAAATCTAAAAGACGCCTTAGATACTAGGTAAAGCCTAGTAACGGGCGTCTTTTTGTTCGCAAATAGTGACTGATTTAACGTTTAGTTGTGAACTTTTAATTGCTTATTTGGAGGAGCTTATGTTGGCATGAATGAAAAACTAACAATAGAGTTACCGAGTATTCAAAGCGCAATGTCGCTGGCCGGTAATCAAGAAGAAAACCTGAAAATGATCTCTAAGCAAACCGGTGCTACCCTGGTAATGCGAGGGCAAGAACTGCTGATTTCCGGCACAAAAAGTCAAGTAGAATTGTGTCATAAATTAGTGCGATCGCTCTCCGACTATTGGAAATCCGGCAAAAATATTACCGGAGTTGAAATCCAGACAGCGCGCCAAGCTTTGGATACCAACCGCCAAGGCGATTTACAAGACTTGCAGCGAGACGTTCTCGCCAGAACCCGCCGCGGCGAAGAAATTAGAGCCAAAACCTTCAAGCAGCGGCAATACGTCCAAGCAGTACGCACCCATGACCTGACATTTTGCATTGGCCCCGCTGGTACTGGCAAAACATTTCTAGCAGCTATTTTCGCCGTGCAAGCGCTGTTAAGCAAGCAGTACGAACGGCTGATTTTAACCAGGCCAGCCGTGGAAGCTGGCGAAAAATTAGGGTTTTTGCCGGGAGATTTGCAGCAAAAAGTCGATCCATATTTGCGCCCGCTTTACGACGCCCTGCAAGAAATGATCGACCCTGAAAAAATGGCCGATTTAATGGAAAGAGGCTTGATCGAAGTAGCTCCTTTAGCTTATATGCGGGGGCGCACTCTCAGCAATGCTTTCGTAATTTTGGACGAAGCTCAAAATACGACGCCGGCTCAGATGAAAATGGTGTTGACTCGTCTGGGCTTTCGATCGAGAATGGTAGTAACGGGCGATATCACTCAAACAGATTTGCCGCCAAACCAACAGTCGGGATTGTCAGTCGCCCAAAACATTCTACGCAACGTTGAGGGCATTGCTTTCTGCGAATTTTCTCAGGCGGATGTGGTGCGACATCCTCTAGTGCAGCGGATTGTCGCTGCTTACGAACTGCACGAAACATGAAGGAAGAAGGAATAAGGAAGGCTTTAGTTATCTACGAGAGAAGGAAAGCTTTAGTTATCTACGAGAGAAGGGAGAAGGAAGAATTATCCTTTTTTATCTAATTCCTTTTCCTAATTCCCAGCTACCATTTTCTTCTTATCCATTTAATCCCAAATCCACAACCCACAATCCAAAATTGATATGACTGCGACTCTGAAAGAATTCTTGGAAGCTTGCGAACAATTGGGAACGCTGCGTTTAATCGTGACTAGCAGCGCGGCTGTGCTGGAAGTGCGCGGTTCAATTCGCAAGCTGTTTTATGCGGAGTTGCCGAAGGGTAAGTATGCCAATATGCACGCCGAAATATTTGAGTTTCATCTGAATATGGACAAAATTAAACAGGTGAAGTTTGAAACTGGCGAGGCGAAAAGAGGCAATTTTACTACTTATGCGATCCGTTTTCTGGACGAACAAAATGAGGCTGCTTTGAGCGCGTTTTTGCAGTGGGGGAAACCGGGGGAATACGAACCGGGACAGGTGGAGAACTGGCAGGAATTGAAGGAAAAATACGGTGAGGTTTGGGAACCTGCACCTGTTGAGGCGCTTTAAAACAGAGGCTTTCTCACCTTTAAATTGCATCTGGGGGGCGGGAGTTCCTGCCTAACCCTACTCCCCACAATCATAAAATTTATTTTGGTGCAACAGGCCGGAAAGCCTGTTGCTGAAAAGGGTATAAAATATGATGTTTAACTGATTTGTTGTCTAATTTTTGAATTAATGAACCGCAGAGAGCGCAGAGCACACAGAGAAAAGAGAAAGAGAAAGAGAAAGAGAAATCTAAGGTGAGTTGTTTGAATGTAATGTGGTATGAAAGTAATTTGGAGTTTTTGTTTGGTTTTGCTGGTGTTGCTGTGGGGTGGCGGTGCGAGGGCGGGGGTTTTGGGCGATCGCATATCAAGTTTTCCGAATTGGGAAAGCAAGCCTCCTATCGCTGTAGCTAAGGGAGATTTGGTATATCCCGACTGGATGGGGGGGAATTGGAATGTTGCTAGCACTTTGGTAGACTTAGCCGCTCCTTTAGCGCCAAATATTGTCACACCAGGGTTTGAAAGCAACCGCCAGTATTTGCAGCAGCCACTATTATTTAAAGTGCGATTTCAACCGGACAAAAATATTGGTTTTATTTATAAAAATACATCTAAAAAAGCTACAAAGATTGTAGCCGATCGCACTTTTAACGGTTTGAACATTGCCAAGGCTTATTTAGGCGATGATGGCGTACTTTCGGTGAAAGTCGATCCGACCAATCCCAACCGCCAAATTACTGTTTTGAAAGGGGAACGCCAATTAATTTCGATTGTTACCAGTCGCGGCACTGAAACGCCGAATCCTCGCGAATTTGTGTCTACAGAGATTTCTCAGCAGGTGTTTCGGGGAGAGTCTGATATTTATTTAAACGAGGTGGAAACAACAACGGCTTATAGAGTTGTTGGAGGCGGAGAAAATGGCGATTCTGCGAGTAAAAGAATTGAGGCGGATCAGGTGACAGCGATTTATTTGTCGCCGCAAGACCCGGATTATTTTGCTGCTGGGGGGCATCCTGTGGCTTTGTACCGATATCGGTTGGAGTTGGTGCGGGCATAATTCAGTTGTCATCTCGATCGGTCTAGCAACTTCAATTTCAACCAATCTATTATCGACTCTCAAGGTCGTGCGATCAATACTTGGGCCGATGTGATTAACCGCGCTAACTGGGGTAGGAAAGTGATGCACGAGCGCAATGCTCACAACTTCCCGCTTGATTTGCTGCTGGTGAAACCACCCCAGTAGCAATGGTTGCTCCTTCTATCAATGGTTAATTTTTAACTTGAGATAATCAAAAAACGCCCCTATTTCTAGGAGCTCTTTTTGTTTAAACGGAACTTACCCCGTGTGTGGGGTAAGTTCCGTCTGAAACCATTGCGAGGTGAGACTTGCCCGGAGCCTCCAAGTCTTTTACATGACTACAATCTCTGACAACCCTTATGTGGCGGGGTTTCTGCTTAAATTCATCATAGAACAATACTCTCGCCCTAAATATTAAGAAAATCTTAAATACATGACTACGGTTTGTCGGCAGTCAAGTTGCTAAAACCGAGACGGGACAAAGAATACAGCCTCCAGAACTACCCCCGCAGGGGGTAAGTTCCGTTTAAAAAAAAATAATTTTGCGATGACTCGGCGGTTGAAACTGCGTCTACACAAACGAAGTCCACCTCCGCGGACTAAAGAATAGAATATTAGGATAGACGCCAAGTTTTGGAAGTCGTATATTATAGAAAAGCGATTGTAAAAGGTAAGTCAAATGGTTGTCGCAATTTCTAAAGCAGGATTGGGTACAGGTGTGGCTTTCCTGTCAAACGTGACATGGGAGAGTCTGGAAAAGTTGGATGCAGATTTGGCTGAGACTGGGGCGCGTTTAACTTATTTGGATGGGTGTTTAGAAATTATGGCTCCTTTTTCTGAGGAACATGAAGAGTCTAGAAACACTTTAGATCAGCTTTTAGAAATGTATATGCGGACGAAAGACATTCGTTTTTATGCGCGTGGTAGTACAACCATCGGCATGAAGGAGTTGGGTGCACGGAAGGAACCAGATGAGTCTTATTGTTTGGGTACGCGCAAGTCAGTTCCAGATTTGGCGATCGAAATAACAGTGACGAGTGGTGGAATTGATGCGCTGGAAATCTATCGTCGGGTGGGTGTGCAGGAGGTTTGGTTTTGGGAGGATGGGGTAATTTCGGTTTATTGCTTGCGTCCAACGGGATATGAGTTGGTGAGTAAGAGTGAACTGTTGCCGGAGTTGGATTTGCGATCGATCGAGTTTTATTCGCGGATGGCCGACCAATATGATGCGGTGAATGCTTTTATGCGATCGATGTAGAATAGAAAAGAGTAATTCTTTGGTTTAATTGCGTTGCGATCGGGTTAAATTACCCATAGCTTATACAATATTTAACTTGCACTGAATGTATGCTTTGAATACGGGATTGAGAAAAAACATCGATCGCGCTCCTACTAACATTTTTTCCACTAAGCCGCGTCGGGCTAAGGATTGTATGGTTTGCCAAAATTCTGATTGGGATAATTCACTATCAGCAGGTTGTCGTGAAATATCTACAGCTTCATTTTGACTGGCTAACCAGTATAACGCCTTTTTTTATGAGTCTGATAAACGCTCTAGATGAGATTCTAAAAGGGGTTCTAACTCACCTAAAAATAAATCTGCTGTTCCATCTGCTAAAAATAGCGAAACGCTACCGTTAAATAATTCCAAAATTGTAGCAGCGATGATATTTAGCCAGGAAGGATGTCCTTGATAAAGGTCGATCAAGTCTGACCATTTTTCCTCATCTCCTAATTCTTTTTCTCTGAGAATTTCGGCAGCTTGTTCTCCTAACCCTTTGAGGTTTAAGGTTTGCGTCGAGAGGTTTACTGCTTCTAAAGCAGTAATTTCTCTGGGTTTTTCCCAACTGAGGAGGATTAAACAACTTTGATGAGAGGATGTGGCAATTTGTTTGAAAAATTTGCCATAATCTTCATAGCCGGCTAAATATTGACCGGCTAATTGACTGCTTTTAAAAATATTTTGTACGTCATCAAGGATTACTAAACAGCGAGAAGATCGAAAATAATCGATGACAGTGGGTAATGGCGCTTGTGGCGATCGCCCAAAAAATTGCTTGAGTTCGGTTTGGAGGGTTGAAAGTGTGGGTGTATCAGCGAGACTTAACCAAATAATATAATCAAATTCGCTTTGAGTTTGTTCGATGAGTTTGAGGGCGAGATTGCTTTTACCAATTCCGCTTAAGCCGCAGATGGTGGTATTGAGTTTGATAAAAAATTAATCAATGATAACGATAAATAAAAATATTTTAATCACAAGGCTTAGATGTGGGTGCGTCCAATTGAGATGATTATCAAATAGATTATCGCAGGTGATGCACTCTACTAAGTCAGGACTTACTAAAATCTATAGGCTATACTATCAATAATATTTGGGTCTATTTCTTGCTTGATAATAGTTTCCCAACCTCTCTCTATATCTTCTATATAAATACCTTTACAACTTTTGTGCAATTCAAGATATTGAAATATGGGTCGAGATAATTGGGTTTGTAAATGCATCTTTCGTTTTTTAGGAATTACGATATAAATGGGAAAATTGGGGTCGATAAATGTTAGGGGGTTTAATTTGACATTAGCCACAAAATCACCCATACGCAATAGCCCAGAGTGGATAGCAGTAGTGCATTCAATTTCAAATAATGCTACTATTTTAAACTGAGTATCTAGCCATATTACATCAATTAATTTACTAATCTTTTCAACCTTTTTGTCTAATCCACCAACAGGGAATTCTTCCATTGTTAACTCTTTAAGTTTACCGAGCCTAGAGTCCTCGCAAGTATTGTCCCGCAATCTATGCTCTCCGAATATATAGTCCTTTGAGTGATCGTTTCCAGCAATCCATACTTTATGGCCTAATTTTTGTCCTATCTGTGCCAGAATTCCCTGTGTTTTAGTATGTATTGAAATATTTGGCCATAAAGCTGCTGGAGGTTTTTTATTAAAACTCTCTTGAGACTTTGGTTCATTTTTTTGTTTTCTGTAATCGGATATAACTCTGTCTTCGGGAAAAAATAGATTTAGCTGATATATATTCTTTTCTTCAATTTTCCGAATGATTTGTTCGGGTTTTTATAATCCTATAGCATTGGTTATATCAGCCCTTTCGATATTTTTTACTTTTTTTAGGTAAGCATTGGTAAGGTTAGCGCCTCTAAGATTAGCCCAATCTAGGTCTGCTCCTTCAAGATTTGTATCTTTCAAGTCTGCATAAATAATATCTGACCATTTCAGATTAGCCTCTATAAGAGATGCCCGTCTTAATTGAGCGCTGATTAAATTAGTATAGCTTAGATTGCTATAGTTTAAGTTGGCATTGCTCAAATTTGCACCACTTAGATTAGCAAAGCTCAGATCGATTTCTGTCAAATCAGCATCGCTTAAGTCACAACCATGAAAATCTCTTCTGCCTTCTGCATAAAGTTGTTTCAGTTCGTTTTCATCTATATTCATAAACTCCTATCAACTATTTTATTAAGGTACATTGCTCTAAGTGACAGTAGAGCCTATTGTCTGCGATCGCCCTACCTCCTCACTGGCTCAAATCCCTGCACAAAACTTATCCAGCGTGGTACTTTATCACCTGTAATATCTAGGATGGGAATGTTGAAACTTCTGACATCAGGGCGACCAATTTCACCAGCCGAAAAAGTAATATTCGTAGGTTCCGACTTACCTAAACCATAGGCACTAGCTATTTGATTAGCAAGTCGGCAGGTTATTTCAAAACTTCCCATATTAATCCTGCCACCTCCAGCCGCGTAATTCCATGTAATACCGGGTGTTAAAGTCCCCTCCTGACACATAAAGTGAGTGACTTCAAACATTTTAGAAATGTGAACATCATATCGCCTTAAGCGTCCTCCATAAGCCGATGCTGTGGTATCCCTTTCTGGTACTACAATCGATCCAAATCCTTCGTCAAAACCAAGCTTCATCGGCAGCGCTGTGGAACTTGTAAGCGGTTGACTCGCTTGAGGTTGTACGCGGGTTGGTGACATCTGTATTGGTTTGACAAATTGACTATTAGCGCGAATAAAACAACCTTGCGCCGCACCAGCAGTGTAGGTTTTTCCTACAAAAAGCCAAGGTAAACCCCTGGTATCACGGAAAGTAACACCAGCATTACCAGGAAAGCTTTCAAAACGCTGTCCCTGTTTTAAAACACCAACTACAGACCAATTAAAAACATCAAATGGAGTGCGGTTGTCAACACGCATAAATTCTTCAAAAGAAGAATTCATGCGACAATTTAACCCCTTTGGGTCTGAGTCTACTACTTCCCAATAAGTATGATAAGTTCTTCCTATATAATCCCCTTGATTATTAGGACTTGGGAGAGGTGCAGTAGAACCCAGTTTAGCTGTTCCTAATACCAGAAAAGTTGCCAGAGTAATGGTGTTTAATTCTTTTAACATGGGTATCACTTTTAAAACACTATATCCATCATAGTATTTAATGATTTTATGATACATTAACTCTATCATACTTTAGTATGAAAAACTCTAGCTTAGACTTAAACTTCGCCTTAGCCGCTCGAAGCTTTTCCCATGCAGCTTCCGTTCCGGGTTTTGGTGGTTGGGCGGCAATTCTAGCAATCAGATCGCGATTTTTTTCTTCGTAGTACAACCGCAGTTCCTCAGCTTCCTTAAGAACCATTTGATACTCAGCTTAAACATCAGCGCGATTTGCCTCAATATAAGCTAAAGCCGCATTAATTTGTTCCTCTGTAAGGTCAAACAATCCCCTGATAAACTTAGGCGGATATTGAGCCGTCACATAGTCCATAATGTCGTAGATAGTGATGCGCGTACCTGCGAGCGTCAGTCCTCTTTCTGTACGGATGATAGCTGTTTTTTCGTTAGATATGTTTGTCATGCTTATCGCCTCCTCGAAGTTATCTTTATATTAATATCTGATTACCCGCAATTTTTGGATTCGGTCTTACTAACTGCCTATGTTAAATTATCAATAATACTCGCAATTTTCCAGAGTCCGATCGCACTTTCATTAAAAAGCCAGTTTTTGAAATAACTCCGCAACCGGAAGAGTAAAGCCTGAGACGATTTCTTCGCCATCTAGGGAATCAGCAGACTTGAGCAGGCGATCGGGATCTTGGGACGATCGATACACCAACACATACTGTTTTTTAGGATAAATCACCCAAACTAAACGCGCTCCATTTTCAAAAAATTCTACGAGTTTGTCGTGAATTTCAACCACTATATTGCTAAGAAAAAGGATTTCTACTCGCAGTACGCTCTGGTTTCCCTAAACCATAAGTATTAGCAATATCGCTAGCCAACTGACAGTTTATTCTGAATTGCCCCATGTCAATTTTACCATTTCCGGCGCGGTAATACCAAGTTCTATCGCCAGCTTTGGGTATCTCCTGACAGTCCGAATATGTCACCTCAAACATCTTGGCGATATGCAAGTCATAGAGGTGCAACTGACCCCCATAAGCAGATTTTGTCGTATTGGTTTCTGACACCGTAAGGGTATAAGTTCCTCCGCTCAAGTTCAAGATAATCTTCAAGGAAAATACTCAAGACTCGTCGAAAGTCGGCGGCACGGCGACCCAGATTAAAGTAATTAACAGACCTGCAGTTAGCTGCACTCACCAAAAGTTTAAAGAACAAGTGCTCGGAGGTAGCGAGTTTGCCACGGCGCCAAATGTTACCCTCGATCAACGAGATGCGACAACTCCCCTGCTGCAAGTCTTAGGCAAGAACGGCATTGATTATGCCACATTCGCTCAAGTAGTCAATCAGAGAACGGTGCGCGTTGTTCCAGTCAACTGTGCGACGCCGGATGCGGGTAATTATCCTTACAAGCGGCAGTTGTACTACGCCTACAAAAATCCTCCTAGCCAAGCAGTTAAGGATTTCTTGGGCTATGCGACTTCTTCGGAAGGACAAAAAGCTATGCTGGCCAGAAATTGAGCCTTTGCAAACCTCCGACCTTCAGTGAAATAGTCCACCAGACTGAAGTCTGGCGCTACACAACCTTGCGTCCGCGCCGGCGGACTTCTTCTTTAACCCACGTAGGTGGGTTTTGTGTGTGTAGACGCGGTTTCCAAGCGCAGGCAACCCTACAAACCTCAAAATACTATTCATTTGTCATTGCTGAACTGATAGGCTAATATTCGATGTAATTTAAAACTTAAGGTTTTTCTGTGAGCAAAAGTCGCGAACCCGTCGAAAGTTTACTTCTCTACTATTTATTCAAATGGTCAATTGTCAGCCCGATGCTGCACCTTTACTTTCGAGGCCGCATCTACGGTGCAGAAAATGTTCCGACAGAAGGGCCTGTGGTAGTAGTCAGCAATCACGCCAGCGATTTTGACCCGCCGATTTTGTCGAATTGCATGAGGCGGCCTGTGGCATTTATGGCAAAGGAAGAGTTATTTAAAGTTCCTATTTTGAAGCAGGCAATTACGCTTTACGGTGCTTACCCAGTCAAGCGGGAAAGTGCCGATCGCAGTGCCATTCGATCGGCTATCCAATCTTTGGAAAATGGCTGGGCGACGGGTGTATTTTTGCAGGGAACTCGCACGCCAGATGGCAGAATTACTGAACCGAAATTAGGTGCTGCGCTGATAGCTGCTAAGGCAAAAGCGCCGCTGTTACCTGTTAGTTTGTGGGGAACTCACGCGATTTCGTCGAAAGGTTCGGGAATTCCGCGTCCGGTGCCGCTGACGGTGCGAATTGGCAAGCTAATTGAAGCGCCCGGTTCCTCGGATCGCGAGGAGTTGCAAGCGCTGACTCAAAGATGTGCGATCGAGATTAATGCCATGCACGATTTGGGTCGCTGATTTTATAACTTTTGTTGCTGTTTTTCAGGTTATATCTACAGATAGATGAATGCTGAAGATAAACATCGAAAAATATCAATATAAGTGATTGAAAACAAGCGCAATAATTAGGCTTGAATTTGAGTTTAATTGGACAGGAGATAAGAAGAAAGATATGGTAACAAGCAATCAAACCCGCGCGTTGGGATTGTTTTCTAACCGCGAAGATGCGGAGCAAGCTCTGACAGAATTGAAATCTTCCGGGTTTCCAATGGATAAAGTTTCGGTTGTTGCTAGGGATGCAGGCGAGTCTATAGGCGAGACTGAAACGATCGCTCAGGTGGGCGATAAAAATCTAGACACAGGAGCAGGAGTGGTAGCAGACACTCTGACAAATAGTGCTTTAGCCACCGTGCTAGTGGGTCTCGGAAGTTTAGCTATTCCCGGAATCGGGCCGATGATTGCAGCGGGCACTTTGGGCGCCTCACTGGTGGCTAGCGTAGCAAGCACTGGCGTCTCGGCAGTGGCTTTCGGTGGAGTGGTGAAGGCCTTGACTGACTTGGGAATTCCCGAAGAAACAGCTAGAATTTACACCGATCGCCTGCGGGCAGGCGATTATTTGGTGGTAGTAGATGGCGCTGAGGATGATATTAGTCGGGCTCAAGGGATTTTCAGCAGTCGGGGCATTCAAAATTGGGGCGTTTTTTAAACAAGAATTGTGCACCGAGTCTATCCCTAGGGCGATGCACACCTCACCATTGGTGAGAACAGTCCGCTCAAATTTAGTACCAGACTTTTCGGTGAAAATTAGCGCATCGATCCCCCCTAACTAAAAAAGGGGGGAACCGGAAACGGTGTTTCGTCCCCCGGGAAGGGTATTGAGATTCGACTAAAACCGCGATTCTAGACGCGGTTTTAGTCTGAACTGGACATTCATTCATTGCCCACGCGCTCCCTACAGGTAAATTATTGATTTTTATCGCTAATCTTTTGATGCTGAGGCGGTGACATAAGCGACAGCTAAAGGCGAAATTTTTTCTGTAACTGCTGCGATAACTTGGCGATCGAAGTCAGTCCAAACTCTGGGGCGATCGAACATACAAGGCTGCAAAACCCCCCACAATAAGCCGTCAGCACAAAGGTGAGCGTGAATCAAAGCTCGATGTCCGAACTCTTTTGCCTCAAAATTTTTGTTGACAACTTCAGGATTTGCTGTTTCAACATCCTCAACAAAAATCGAAGGTTCAGTTCGCAAAGCTGCTGCAAACAAAGGGTCTTCTTCCCCTAAAGATTCCGGTTCTTTTTTCCATTCTGCGTCCCAAACCTCTGGAATGTTCGAGTTGTGACGCCAGCAGTAAGGTACTCTGCCCATTTGCGTTTCAGGATTGCGGAGGTAGAGAAAGACCCGATCGCAATTTAACACCTCCCCTAAAGCCGGCACCAAAGCCGAAAAAACAGCATTCGGCGTTTTGCTGTCACTCAAAATTTGCTCTAGAACTTGTGGCAGAATTTGGTCGGTCATTAACTTTAGCTTTTGAAGTTCATCTACTAATTTTAAACTACTCCTTCTTTTCTCTTCTCTCCTTTTACCCATTTGTTATCAGCGTCTTCCCGATGTCTTAAATCGCTATAGAAGACAAGTTTTAAAACCAGAGGGAATGGGAAAAAATTTAAAACTTGCTCAATGCTTTCCTTTGTTTATTCAATTCTGGCTTGGCTGAAGTTAGCACCCGTATAACCGGTTGTCAGCCAAAGAATAGCCCTAGCGCCGTCGCGAATAGCTTTTTCCACCGGTTCGGGGGTTCGCCCAGACGGAACTGCCACAGGCTTAAAGGTAATGCCTCGACTGCCGAGTACGATTTCGCCGATAATCTGAGCTCGCCGCATATGATCGTCAGAAGTGATCAGATACACGCTCTCAATCCCTTGAGCTTTCAATTCATCTACCAGGGTGGTAAAATTTGTTACCGTGTCCACCGCTCTGTAGTCTAAGTGCAGGCGATCGGACTCAATTCCCGCTTCTGAAAATACCCATTCCGCGAACTCCGGATTGCTCCCAGACGACACCCAAATCGGCAATTCAGGATGAGCCCGAGCAAATTTGGCGGCAAACACCTCTCGCTCCGTAGCCCCACCTAGAACTAACAAAGCTTGGGGTCTCTGAAATTCGCTCTTAACCTGCTGATAGCCAAACCAGCACGCCGTCAAAAGCCCTACTAGGAACCAAAAACTGCGTGAAGTGTTCAAACGCTTGTAACGCTGCGTGTTTGAGTTGATTCTTAACCACATCTAAACCTATAAAAATTTTATGTAACTCACAAAGGAACCATAACAAAAAATACCGCACGTATAGCCCACTAACAGGAATTAAAAATTAAAATTAAAAAAAGGGTCGGGGGATCATAGATTTTAGATTTTAGATTTTAGATTTTAGATTTTAGATTGACTCTACGCTTGTGGTGGGGCTTAAACAGGTGATTTTAGATTTTAGATTTTAGATTTCAGATGGATTCTATAGATGTTCTGCGTAAGTCCTCATCTTCAAGCAAGTATTCGTCTGTGGGCGAATTCGTTAGCGGATATGCAAAAAAGAGGGGCAAAACTTAGGCTTACCCCTCCTGCTGTTAATTTTTCTTGATTTTTAACGGGACTGGCCGGGTTCGAACCGGCGACCTAGCGCTTCAGATTTGTGTGAGTTTCCCCACTCTCTGGACTATACCTTCACCATATGCTTGCAGCTTTTAGGTGGTGACCGTCTAGTCTCTAAACCTTCCTGATTTCAATATAGGCGATTGTTTAATCGCCCTGAACTCAGGCTTGGCTTGGTATTGCCTTAGAGTTATAGGAATCCACGAACTCTTTAGGTTTCACCAAATTTGACCACATTCACTCCCAGAGTTTCCTCGCAGGGTGCCCGATGCTTCAGGAGGCGCTTGCTCTATCCATCTGAGCCACAGCCCCAGTTGCTAAACCGTTTTGATTATAGCAGTTAATGTCGATTTTGAATTTTTTATTTTCGATGATTAGCGATCGCACGCTACCAATTTCGCAGCGATGCGGGCAAAGTTTTCTGCTGCCGTGAGTTTACCAGCACCGTAACAGGCGCGCTGTCTCCATGCGGTGACGGGGAGATGTCCGGGGGGAGCATCTTCGTTGAAGGAGAGCTCGCTGTAATATTTCCAATTTTCCTTGACTCGCCAGCCGACTCGATCGCAAAATTCAGTATAATTTGCCTCGGTACTTTCCCAAATCTGCTGCTGCACGCTTAACCCAAACCGCCCGCTGCTGTATTGTTGCCAAAGTTGGTCGATCGTGCGAAGGTCTGTAAGAGGAAAACTGTCAATATCGGCTGCACTCAGCCAGCCTTCGTCTTGCCTGACAGCGATTTGCAGCAAGATTTCCCAAGTGTGTTCATCAGCTTTGCGCCATTTTCCGGTTTCTAATAGCTTTGTCAGTTGGCGGTAGTCCATCCCCACTTCCGAGATAGCGGGAGTTTTGTCAGGTATGGCGCCGATTTTGTCTTCTAGTCGCAGTAGAGTGCTGACAATCAATTCGGGGTTGAGTTGTTCGAGGCGGTACAGAACCCATTCTAACTGAGATTGAATGTACGTGCGGGCGATCGCACCTTCCTGAAATTCGCTCTGCAACTCATCAAATTTAGCTGACCAATTTTGTTGATTGCGAGCCAATTCCCACATTTGTTTGGCCCACTGCAATCTAACTTGTTCTTTTTTTAAATAAGTTTTGGAAGGCTTAGCACGTTCCGGGTAGGGAGTCAAATCCCAGCCGCAAATCGAGCAAAACTCTGCTTTTTCTTCTATGTATTCAGCACCGCACACTGGACAGTTAGACATATTGCCATAAATTCGGTTGCCAAGTAATTATATGACATCGCGTAAATTCACCCTAATTCTATTAGGTACGCACTTTGCACCCTACAATGAGAGTTTTTCTGTACTAATGTGGGCATTTAGCACCCGAAAGTTAGAGTTATTTATACCGCTCTAACAAGGCAAGCGAATAGTAAACAAACTGCCTTTGCCCAAATCTGATTTTACCTCGATCGTCCCGCGGTGAGCTTCGACAATTTGCCGACAGAGGTGTAGTCCCAAACCTGTAGCGGATCTCTTGTGAGTTCCCGAACCAAACCTTTCAAATAACTTTGCTTTTTCGGTGGGAGAAATACCGGCACCAGTGTCTTTTATTTCTATTATTACCCATGCCAGCGGTTGGTTTTTGAAGCTCGTATAAGCAGGTGAATTGGCAGCTTTTAAGCTGACATCTATTGAGCCGTTGTCGGTGAATTTAATCGCATTTCCGATGAGATTTGTCAGCAAGCGGTGGAGTTCCAGACGATCGCCCGGATACTTCGCAATCGGTGCACTTTCTGCACTTTCTGTCAAGTCTAAATTTACCGACAAACCTTTAGCATCCGCTAGGGGAGCTAGTTCTTCAGCTACCTCAGTAATAAGCTGGCGCAAGTCCACTGCAGCGAAACTTAGGGATTTGGCGCCTGCTTCGTAGCGGTAGACTTCCAGCAGCATATTTACGAGCGCGATCAGGTTTTTGTTGCTGCGAACCATCGTCCCGAAAGCGTCGCGCATGGGAAGGGAAATTTCTCCCAAAGCTCCCTGCTGCATTAAAGTTAGCATTCGATCGGCTGCTACGAGGGGCGTCCGCAAGTCGTGAGCGAGTCGGGAGACAAAATCTTCGCGCTGGAGGGCGATCGAATTGCGCTCGTCTACGCTGTGTTTTAGTCGCAGGAGCGATCGAACCCTCGCCAGCAGTTCATCCATTTCGACTGGTTTGCGGATGAAATCGTCTGCTCCCATGTCCAATCCCTGCACTACGCTCGCACTGTCGTGAGCAGTGATCAGCAAAATCGGCATAAACGGCAATTCCTTATTTTCTCGGATTCGTTTAGTGACTTCGTAACCATCCATTCCCGGCATCATCACGTCTAGCAGTACCAAATCCGGGGCTGACTTGTCAATTTGACTCAAGGCAGAAAAGCCGTTTTCCGCCGTGCTAATTTCGTAACCTTCTTCTTCTAGGATTGTCTGAACCAACAAAACATTATCTGGTGCGTCGTCTACCACCAGAATGCGATCGGCTTTTGTGGCATTCGGAACAGATAAATAACTCATTTAATTGTTAGCCTGGAAATAAATACTAACTTTAATATGCCATCCGATTTATCATTTCACATTTTTACACTTGTTAACTCTGTCATAAGGAAGATTTAAAATCTTTATCAAATCTTTTTACTTTTGAGCACTCGGATGTAATATGAGCTACTACTTGGTTGTCATCCTATGCACACCGTCCCAATCATCGGGCGGGGGTACTTCCAAATAGCTCAGGGATCGATCGAGGTGAACTTCCACAGGTCGATCGCTGGGTCGCATTGCTAAAGCCGCTTCAAAATAACTAATAGCTTTCTGAAAGTTTCTAGCAATATAAGCATCCCTACCGTTACTGTAAAGTTCCAAAAACCGAAGGGTTTCCCCATCAATTGGTTCAGAACTATTTTGCAGCAACTCGTAAATACCAACTGGCTGATTTTTGCCCTTAACCCGCACCTTGTCTAACTCTCGCACCCAAATTCCTTCGCGACACAAACTGTATGTAAATTCGCTCAAAATTATATCGCATCCGTACTCCTTTGTAAGCTGTTCCAATCGCGAACTCAAATTCACCGCATCCCCGATTACCGTGTAATCCATGCGCTTTTGGGAACCAATATTTCCCGAAACCACTTCTCCAGAACTAATCCCGATTCCGAAGCGAAATGGATCTGCACCGGGGCGAGAATCATTAAACTCTTTCAAACGCCGGCGCATATCTAAAGCCGACTGCACCGCCATCCAACCGTGACTTTCCGGGGGATTCAGCGGCAGGGGCGCGCCGAAAACTGCCATTAAAGCATCGCCGATAAACTTGTCTAAAATGCCTTCGTAGTGGATAACGGCCTCCACCATCGTCTCAAAATATTCGTTCAGCAGAGATACCACATCGGACGCTCCCAAATTTTCGGTCAGCGTGGTATAGCCGCGAATGTCGGAAAATAAAATAGTCACTTCTTTGCGTTCGCCCACCATCAAGGCGCCTTCGCCCAAGGCCATCACTTTATCTACGACTCCAGGAGTCAGGTAGCGGTACATCGTATTTTTCATCCGCTTTTCGCGGCTGATGTCTTCGAGTACCACTAAACCGCCGCGCACTCCGCCCTCTGGATTTAGCAGCGGGTTGACCGTCAAATTCAAACTGCGTTCAATTACTTTAATTCGAGAGGCGGGGATGGGCAGCGGGCAATAAGGGTGATACAGGGCAGAATTTCGCAGGGCAAATAGAGATTGGGCATTAGCTAATTCTGCCAGCGCTACTTCCTCAGTCCACGCGCGGTTTTCGCCCCAAGCGTAATATAAAGTAGGCTCAGCGCGATCGGGCACAGCCAAAATATAACTTTCTTCTTCTTCTTTTTGTTGTTGGGAATTAAGTGTTTTTTCTACCAACAGTCCCACAGTTAAACTTTGTTCGGGAACGTAATGTCGGGCAGCATTTTTGAGACTGTCTTCTAGTCGAAATTGCAAATTGTCGATCGGCACAACTTCCCAAACATAGCGATTCACCAGTTTATCTTCCCAAATCTGGGGATTGTGTTTGCTTTTAGCTTGATTTACCGGACAGCCCAACAATTCTAGGGCTGCTTCATTGATAGTCACAACTCGCCCCTTCAAATCCGTGGAAATCACTGCATCAGAAAGACTTTGCAGCATATCTTTTTGATACTGCTTTTCCACCATCACGTTCTGAAACAGTTGAGAATTTTGCAACGCCATTCCCGCTTGGGAATTAAACGCTCGCAAAAACTCTTCGTCGGAAGGGGTGAAAGTACCTTGGTTCTTATTAATTAGCTGAGTTACCCCGATCAGCTCACCTTTAGCGTTATGCACTGGCATACACAAGACAGTCCGAGTGCGGTATCCCGTTTGCTGGTCTGTAGAGGGGTCAAAGCGGGGATCGTCGTAAGCATCTGTAATATTTAGAGGTTGACCAGTCGAAGCCACGTAGCCAGCAATTCCCCTATTCGCCGGAAGGCGGACTTCCATCATCGTTGTGCCGTCAGCCTTAGCTAATTTTGTCCAAAGTTCGTTGGTTTCCCGATTTAACAAAAATAGCGTGCTGCGATCGGCTTGCATCAAGTCGCGAGCTTGATCCATCACAGAGCGCAAAGTTGTTTCCAAGTCAAGACTTTGACCCAAAGTCGTGGTGGCTCTCAACAGTGCGGCAACCCCTCGCTGGTTGCGGGCCACGACGTAGAAAGACTGACAGCTTTCGAGAATAATCCCGATCGAATCTGCAAAAGCCTGGAACTGTTGTTCGTCTTCCTCGCTAAAGGAGACTTTGCCAGCTTTATTTAACAGTCTGACCACCGCTACGGGTTCCTCTTGGCTCTTACTGCTAAAAATTGGCATACAGAGCATGGTATCGATCTGGTAGCCCGGTGGTTCGTCTACTTCGGTATTAAAATACTCGTGCGATCGAGCTTCGGCGACATTAATCGATTTTCCGGTTGTTGCTACGTAGCCTAAAATGCCTGCATCCATAGGCAAGCGCACTTCTACATCCTCGCCCGTCAGTGGATCGAGTGTTTTGTGCCACAGTTGATTTTTGTTGGAGTCAACCAAAAAAATTGTTGTCCGGTCTGCTTGCAAAATTTGACCAATTTTGACAGTGAAGGCATCTAAAAGTTGCTCTAAGAGACTTTCGAGTGCTTCATTGTTAATCAGGTCCATCGCCCGGATAAATTGCTGAAATTCAGCCGTGATAAAGTCCAGCAGGCACACTAATTCAGGAACTGGCAGGCTCTTAACACGGGAGGTCAATGCCCCCATAAAATTGACTTGAGTCAGTGTAGCCAGAACGCTACCAGTATTGGAGAATGTCATGATTAACTGCTTGCTCAGAGGGATAGACTGACCGCAGGTCGATCGGCGCGAGATGCGACGGCGGTGCAAACTCTTGAATTTGTTTGCCAGGGCATCGGCACTCGCTTGTCGCTTTGATGAATCGTCGTGAGTTCAAAAGTGGCGCACGCAACTTCAGTTTGCTTGTTATGTATGCTCGATCGATCTTTTTTACAACCTCGATACTGATGAGGGTTCGTCAATTCAAGCTGAACTTGAGTTCGCAAAACTGAAGGCCTGAAAATTAGGTGACAGGCTTTAGTTCGATCGAGAGTGCAGTGTGGATTTGACGCTCTGTGCTCGGCCCCAGCGCGCGGTGTGACTGTTTTAGCGCACTCGGCGACCGTATCCGGTCAGGTAAAGGGCGCTATGAAAGCAGCGCGCAAGGCATTCCTACAGAGCTTACTCATAGTTTAATGGTAAACGCAACAGCAGGATAACGACGGTAATTTATGGATCAAAAAAGTTCGATCGGTCTTGGAAAACATCCCTGCTCGCTACCAACTGACGATCGAACAGCGAAGCTAAGCTGGCAGTGATGTTTAAAGGTGCTACAGATCCTGACATTTAGGCCGCTCTGGGCATGGACTCGGCAAACACCACTGATTGATAGTACCGCTGGAGTTGTGCGGCGGCGGCGGCCCAACCCCAGCGTTCGGCTTCTCGGCGAGCGTTTTGGCGCAGGGTTTCCCGTTCTTCGGGATTGGCAAACAGACGCTTGGTGGCAACCAGAGATCCTTCTTCGTCGGCGGGGTCAAATAAATATCCGTTAACACCGTCGGTGACGATATCGGGAATTCCGCCGCTGCGCGCCGCCACTACGGGCGTCCCCGCAGCCATTGCTTCTAGGAGCACTAAGCCCAGGGTTTCGGTGCGGGAGGGAAAAATGAAGGCGTCCGCCGATGCGTAAGCTGTTGCGAGTTCTTGCCCCTTGAGGTAGCCGACAAAATTGGTGGGGGTACCGGCAAAATATTGTTCCAGGGTTTGCCGGTGCGGGCCGTCTCCCACTAGGGCGAGGCGGGCGTCAGGAATCGCTGCGAGGACTGGTTTGATGCGTTCGATTTCTTTTTCTGCACCCAGGCGCCCGACGTACAGCAGCAGGGGACTGTCTGGGTTATTTTGAGAAAGGCGCGATCGCATTTCTCGACTTGCCAATTCCGGGACAAACATTTCAGTATCTACGCCCCGCTGCCACAAATCTACTCGCTCAATGCCGTGGGTTCTCAATTCCTCCACCATTGCTGTGGAAGTGCAGAGATTCAATTCTGCTTGGTTGTGCGCTCCTTTGAGCAGTTCCCACAATAAAGGTTCGAGGACTCCGAAACCGTAGTGGTGCAGGTATTTGGGCAAATGCGTGTGGTAAGAAGCCAAAATCGGAATGTTGAATTTTTTGCCGTAATATATACCCCCCAATCCCAAAATTGCGGGATTGACAACGTGAATAATATCCGGTTTAAACTGCTCTAATTGGCGACCGACAGCCGGAGAAGGAAGTGCCATTTTCAGTTCCGGGTACATCGGCAAAGGCAAACCCTCCACACCGTAAACTCGGGCGCCTTTGTATTCTTTAATCCCGTAATCTGGAGAAAATATCAGAACTTGTTCGCCCGCCCGCTGCAAGTGATCTACAGTGTGAATCAGGCGCGTCACAATGCCGTCTATTTTCGGCAGAAATGTTTCAGTGAACAGAGCAATTTTCATAAAAATAAGTTATTTAGGGAGCCGATAATCATAGCCAGGGGCCAAGGTCATCGCTAACAGGATACACTGTGTCGCGGGGAGTAAGTCATGGCGTGCGATCGGCTGCTTTTCTACACTTCTTCTTTCTGTTGCACTACCGCTTATTTCGAGCGAGAGGTTTTTGGGATAAAATGCCAATTCCCTGAATGCCAATTGATACAATTATCCCACCTAAAAGCCTTCCCACACTTTCGGTCAAGCAATTAATTCTGTGAATTTCCTGTGCTGTTCCGGCAATTTATCTTGCTTTTTAAGTGGCAGATAAGCCTTCGCTAACTCGCCACTAATTTAGATCGATCACTTGGCGTTACAGCAGCTCATTCAACTATTAAATAATAAGCACCAACTGCCCTCGCTGACAATCCCGGCAGAACCACCAAAAGCAACAGAACGAGAATTTGACTTTGTGTGGCTTTATTCCCCAAAAGCCTGCACAAAAAACCTTATGCCATTTGGCAATTAAGCGCAGAGGACGCATAGGACACAAAACAAAAGATCAAAAAGATAGATATGAAAAAATTAATCTACAACGAAATCCCTTCTGAACTTGCAAACATTTCTCTTCTCTTCCCTTCTTTTCTCTTACTTCGCGCCCTAGCGCTTACGCCCCGCTTCGCTAACGCGCCTTCGCGGTTCGTTAAACAATCTCTTACCCCGCAGGTAGATACCAGAACTTACTTCCAAGAAACCTTCGGCAAAATCTGGTTTTTATCGACACGGTGCTGATATTTTGTAGCAAAATTCAGCAGAGAATCGAGCAGGGAATCTGAGAGATAGTGCGGTTGCAAACCGAGGTCTAGCAAATTGGTGTTTTTGGCATTGAAATAATGTTCTTCTTTCTCGACTCTGGGATTTTCGATGTTGTTGATTTCTACTTTTAATCCCATTGCCATGCCTGCTTTTTGCACCAAGGAGGCTAAGTCGCCGACGCTGAATTGTTCGGTGAATTGGTTGAAGACGCGGAATTGTCCGGCTTCGGCGGGGTTGGCGATCGCCAATTCCACGCACCGCACGGTATCCCGAATGTCTAAGAAGCTGCGGGTTTGTCCGCCAGTGCCGTAAACGGTCAAAGGATGACCGATCGCAGCTTGGATGCAAAATCTGTTCAATGCTGTCCCGAATACTCCGTCGTAGTCCAAACGGTTGATCAACAGTTCATCCATGCCGGTTTCATCTGTGAGCACGCCGTAGACTACGCCCTGATTTAAGTCGGTGGCTCTTAAACCCCAGATTTTGCAAGCAAAATGGATGTTGTGGGAGTCGTGGACTTTTGACAGGTGGTAGAAACTGCCTGGTTGTTTGGGATAGGGTAGTGTATCCTTGCGGCCGTTGTGTTCGATCGTAATGTAGCCTTCTTCAATGTCAATATTCGGCGTGCCGTATTCGCCCATTGTCCCCAATTTCACTAGGTGACACTCGGGGAAGTCTTCGCGGATGGCGTACAGCAGGTTGAGTGTCCCGACGACGTTATTGACTTGGGTGAGGACTGCGTGTTCGCGATCGATCATTGAGAAAGGTGCCGAACGCTGTTCGCCGAAATGGACGATCGCCTCTGGTGCAAATTTTCTCATGCTTTTGCTGAGAAAATCGTAGTTGGTGATGTCACCGACGAACAAGTCGATCGACTTGCCCGTTAAATCTTGCCATCGCTGGAGTCGTTGCTGAATCGGTGCGATGGGAGTGAGGGTGTCGCTGCACAGTTCCAGATCCCAGTGCCGCCGCACGAAGCTGTCGAGGATGCCAACTTCGTAACCTTTGTTAGAAAGGTAGAGTGCGGTTGCCCAACCGCAATAGCCATCGCCACCAATAACCAGGACTTTCATAAATCAACGGTGAATCTTGCTTGCCAATACTGGGTTAATGTACCAGGTATTGGTGCATTCTGAACCTTTAATCAAGCGTGTTCGCCCAGGAAGGAGTCTGTTTTTTTAGATTAAACCTGAATTTCGTCGGCGAAACTGGCCCGGCGGGTGAATTCAAAAGGGCCGGCTTGGGCTCCCCAGACGTGGGCGTCGGTTTCTGGGTCACGTCCGCGATCGTGGCTAATAAATTTGTCTTGGTCAATCTCGAATTCACTGTCTAGATAGGTTTTTTTGCCCTTTCTGACCACCATGCAGCCTTTTCCGGGTTCGACAGACCCTTTGAAGCTGTTGCCCGTCCACTGCGTAATAAACGTGCAGCCCGGGAGCAGTGTTAGTTGTTCTTTTTTGATTTCTTGCAGCCGTTGCGGGTCGCGGGAAGCGCCGTAGAATTGTTCTTCGTTTTCTATGGCATAATTTTCGATGTCGATTCGATCGCCCACCGGGACTAATTTCAAAACTCGGACTCGGTACGGTACATTCAGTTCAATATCGTAGGCTTGTTCTAGATACAAGCTGAGCCCATCCAGAACTTTGATCGGCAAAGGCCTCATGCAAACGCGGATGTGGGCGAAGAATGGCGGGTTTTCAAAGGCTTGGGCTTGGTTGCTGAAATCGGCTGCCATCCAGCGGGCGAGGGTGACGATATCTGTGGAATGAGTCATTTCGATTTTAGATTTTAGATTTTAGATTTTGGATTGAGGGAGTAGAAATTATTTTAGGGGAAATTCAGGTGCGATCGCGCGCTACATCCCGGACTTCTGCGAAGTCGAGGATCTGGGTATTCTGTTTTTTTAGGCGGGCAAACTTAAATTGCAGGGCGATCGACTATAAATAGTTACATAAAAGCATCGCAGAATTACCATGAAACTAGAACCTGTTGAATCTAGCATGATCCAATCTGCTGGTTATGACGAGGAAAGCTACACCCTCGAAGTTGTTTTTAATAGTGGCAAAACCTATCGATACTTTGAAGTTCCCAAGACTGTCTACTTGGAACTGATGGAATCAGATTCCAAAGGTAGTTATATGCTATCTGACGTTATTGATTGTTTTCCCTCTGAACAATTAAAGAAACGGCGACGATAAGTACGGCATTAATCTCGGTTTGGGATACTTCTCATTTTCATCTTCTAGATAAGTGGGGAATCGAGCGATTTTAGATTTTAGATTTTAGATTTTAGATTTTAGATTTTAGATTGAAGCATTAACCAAATTACTTTCGAGAAAATATCAAATTAATCAATTATAGCCTCAAGTTAGATTAGTCGAAGCATTTGCGCCGTCAATCCAAAGATTTAATCAGAGATTGTTAGCGCAAATACTTTGTCGAACTGATACTTTTGCCAGAGATTAAATCCTCTGGTTCAGACATCTAAATTAGCAAATTAGATGAGTTTGACAGCTCGCAGACCAAACATCAGCACTGTCGCCAAGCCGATCATGCCGCCAAAAATCCCAAAATAAGTTATTGCTCCGCTAAGAGTCATTGCAATTTCTCCAAAACAATCAATAAAAAGACCTATAAGAACTATAATCTAAAATCTAATATCTAAATTAGATAAATATGCAATCCATAATTAAAGTTGACTTGGGGCCACAATCTTACAATGTTTGCGTGCGATCGGGCGGTTTAGACGAACTCGGCAGTCTGATGGGCGATCTAAGTTTGGGCAAAAAAGTGCTACTGGTGTCGAATCAGTCGATTTTTCGGCAGTACGGCGAAAGAGCAGCAGCAGCCCTCGAATCTGCCGGTCTGGAAGTCAGTAGCTGCATTTTACCACCGGGAGAACAGTACAAAACTTTAAATTCGGTGCAGAAAATTTACGGTGCGGCTTTAGCAAACCGTTTAGAACGTTCCTCGACAATGGTGGCTTTGGGCGGCGGGGTGGTGGGCGATATGACAGGTTTTGCTGCGGCGACTTGGCTGCGGGGAATTAATGTCGTGCAAGTTCCGACTTCGCTGCTGGCGATGGTTGATGCTTCTATTGGGGGCAAAACGGGGGTAAATCATCCTTTAGGGAAGAATTTAATCGGGGCTTTTCACCAGCCGCGCTTGGTTTTGATTGACCCGGATGTACTCAAAACTCTGCCGGCGAGGGAGTTTCGTTCGGCGATGGCGGAAGTCATCAAGTACGGGGTGATTTGGGATGCTGAACTTTTTGGGAAGTTGGAGAATTGCAAGCGTTTGGATCAAATGCGCTATGTGAAGGCGGATTTGTTGGCTGAAATTTTGAGTAGGTCTTGCCAAGCTAAGGCTGAGGTGGTCAGCAAAGACGAGAAGGAATCGGGTTTGCGGGCGATTTTGAATTACGGACACACAATCGGTCATGCTGTGGAAAGTTTGACCAATTACAAGGTGATTAATCACGGGGAAGGAGTGGCCATCGGCATGGCTGCATCAAGCCGGTTGGCTGTGGAGTTGGGAATGTGGGATGCTGAGTGCGATCGCCGCCAGTCTGCTTTGATTGAAAAAGCGGGTTTACCTGCCAAATTGCCGGCGGGTGTCGATGTTGAGGAAATTTTGCATACTTTGCAACTCGATAAGAAGGTGCAGGATGGCAAGGTGCGGTTTGTGCTGCCGGTGCGCTTGGGTGAGGCTGCTGTGAGCGATCGGGTGGATGGGGATTTAATTATACAAGTTTTGAAGGAAATGCTTTAGATTCTCGTTTTTCGGGGTGTTTAACCGTCGCTAAACGCCCATTAACGCCGATCGCCAAAGATGTTTTTTCTTTCAATGGGCGATCGGCGGTTGAGTTTAGGAACCGCTCGACTGCGAATTAATTTCCTCCAAAATTTTATCTACTCTGTTAGCTGCTTGAGTTCTACCTTGCTTGATAAATAACTCCTTAGCTTTTGTCAGGCTGGCTACGGCCTCCGCTTGGTTTTCCTTGTCTCCTTGCTGGTACAAACCGACTCCTAAATTGTTTAAAGCATCGGGATATCGATCGTTAATTTTAACGGCTTGTCTCCACTGAACAATTGCCTCGGGCAACTGCCCCTGACTTGCCATCGCCACGCCTAAATCGTTGTGAGCTTTGGCGTGCTGCGGGTTGACTTCAATTGCTTTTTGGAATAGAACGATCGCATCGCTCATTTTACCTTGCCCCGACAGCATACTTCCCAACTTGTAATAAGCATCCGCTTCTTTGGGATAGCGAGCGATTAGTTGCCGGTACAAAGCTTCGGCATTGACAGCATTTCCTTGACCGTAAAGGTCGTTGGCAGTTCTCAAACCCATCGTGTAGCCTTTACCTACAACTTGGCACTTTTTCTCGGAGTTGCCTTCCTGCTTGCAAATCCTTAGTTCGTCTCCCTTCATCTCGTAGGACAGAACTTCTCGAACAGCAGGGCCTCGGCGCGGTGGCTGCAAGTTCTGCGACTGCAAGTTTTGCGAGAGTTGCAGGGCGATTGGCTCAGCTTGTGCCGGTTGCGCCGCTGCGACACTGCAGATTCCTGCACCCACCAAAATGCTTGGGGCAATCCACCTCAAAGGTTTGAACCAGCGAAACTCTCGATCGTTTTTCATGTCTTTTGTGGAAACGTGTTGTTGATATGCTGGGTTTCACTAGCGCCGTAAGAGTCGGAGCCGATGAGGCCCACCCGATGAAATAGTTAGTTATTAACAGTCGAGATATTTTAGCACTGTGTGGCCGAGTTTGAGTTAAATTAGAGTAGAATTCCGATCGATTCTCAGTCAACCTTAGCAGGAAAATAGAAATGGGGCAGTCTATTCTTACCATGCTCTTTGCGCTCATCCTCGGCTACGCTGTTAACTCAAGCGTCAAAATAGTCAGCGGTGGCGACGAAGCTTTAGTGGAACGTTTGGGTCAATACAAGCGCACCCTCAAGCCAGGATTCCACTTTATCAGCCCCCTGGTCGAAAAAGTCGTCTGCGTGGACACAAGCCGTGAAAGAGTTTTAGACATTAAACCTCAGTCAGCGATCACGGGAGATAATGTGGCTCTCGAAGTCGATGCCGTTGTGTATTGGCGGGTTGTGAATTTACAGAAAGCTTATTATGGAATCGATCAAATTGAAAATGCGATCGCCAACTTAGTTTTAACGACGTTTCGCGCTGAAATTGGTCGGTTGCCCATGCAAGACATCTTGGGTTCCCGAGATGACATGAATAAAAAGTTACTCAAAAAGTTGGACGAAGCTACCGAAACTTGGGGTGTCAAAGTAATTCGGGTGGAAATTCAAAGCATAACACCTCCGAAAAGGGTGCAAGAAGCTATGGAATTGGAGCGCGCCACCAAGAGCGAGTGGCAAGCAATGGTCAATAAGGCGATCGGCACTAAGGAGTACATGAGGCTCTTAGTTGAAGCTTTAGACTCTCATCCGAATAGCAAGCAAGTTTTGAATTACTTAGTAACCGAAAAATACTTAGACGCTCAACAAAAATTGGGCGAAAGCGACAACGCCAAAATTCTGTTTATGGACCCGAGGAGCATGAGCGAAGCTCTGGGCGAGCTGATGGGTTCTATGCCCGATGTGACGCCTCCTTCTGAGGGCAGGGAAATAACAGTTATCGAGACTAACACTTCTCAAGACTGATTCCTGAAGATAGCGTCGGCTACCTGAGAGACATCGCCCATTTCTCTGACATCGTGAACGCGCAAGATATCTGCCGAATTTGCGATCGCACCTGTACAAGCCGCCGCTGTCCCCCAAACTCTTTGTTTCGCTTCTGGCTGATTCAAAATGTGACCGATGAAGCTTTTTCGCGATACTCCGACTAAAATCGGACAGTTTAAAACACGGAATTTTTGCAAATCTCGCAGAATTTCTAAGTTTTGACTGTAAGTTTTGGCAAAGCCAATACCAGGGTCGAGAATTATTTGAGATTTGTCAATCCCCGCAGCCACTGCAGCAGCAATTCGCCTCTCGAAAAATTCCTTAATTTCTCCAATTAAATCCTGATAATCTGTCAGTTGTTGCATCGTCTGGGGAGTTCCCCGAATGTGCATTAAAATTATTGGCACTTTTAACTTAGCAACGGTTGACAGCATTTCCGAATCAAAAGTAGCTCCCGAAATATCGTTAATTATATCCGCTCCGGCCTCAACCGCAGCTTTCGCAACCTGCGCTCGGGTAGTATCGACCGAAATAGGAACTGAGCCAAAAATCTCGGCTTTTTGCCGCAGTATTTGTACGAGAGGTATAACGCGATCGATCTCCTCTGCTAAGGATATTTCCACTGCACCAGGCCGAGTAGATTGACCGCCAATATCAATAATATCAACTCCCGATTTTACCATGTTTTCCGCTTGCGCCAAAGCAGATTCTCTGGTATAGAAATCTCCGCCGTCGCTAAAACTGTCAGGGGTAACATTTAAAACGCCCATTAAATAAGTACGTTTTCCCCACTCGAAAACTTTATTTCTAATAATAATTTTTTCTGGGTTATTTGTCATGGCGAGCGGGGGATTTGAGATTTGACTGGACGCACGGGTAGCCAGAAACCGGGTTTTTCACGACAATATTTCGTTGTAACCCACAGATTCTGTAAAAAACCCGGTTTCTTTGATTATTAATGCGTTCAGGACTGTTCAACCAAAACTTAACCAGCTAAAAACAGTGTCAACTGTCAATTCTAATTCGATTTTATCAATGATTGGCAACAGAGCTGCACGTTTATACAGTTCTACTTTTTGTCCTGGAAATACTGCCAAAATACTCTCTTCTTCTGGGTCTAATAACCATCCCAACTCAGTTCCGTGTCGCGAACAGTGGAGTAAGTTACTCAGCACTTTTGTTTGGCTTTGGTTTGGAGAGAGAATTTCTATCGACCAGTCGGGATTAATGTCAAAGCGGTTAGCAATTCTACCCGACGGCAAAAAAGGAATTCTTTCCCATCGGAATACTGCTACATCTGGCACGATTGATACGCCGCCAAAAGTGCAGCGTAACTCGGGAAAAGCATTGGCAATTTTCCGAGTTTTCGCTACTTGATTGATAGTCTTGCAGAGTTCACCTTGAAGTACGCTGTGTTCACCTTGAGGCATGGGCTTCTGAATGATTTGTCCCTCAAGAAATTCTGAGGCCGGTTCAGTTTCAGGAAGTTTGAGGAACTCGTCTAAGGCTGGTTTGGGTTTAACGATCGCAGTCATAGGTTAATTCTCCCGATCCGAGAAACACTGAACGGCACATCACAATTGTAGGCGATCGCTGTTTAATTCCCGCCGCCCTTGTTCCAATTACCAATTAGCAATTACCAATTAGCAATTACTGATAATTGACAATTCGATCGAAGCTAGCAGCTTCCAAACTCGCCCCGCCTACCAGAACCCCGTCAATCTCAGGCATCGCCATAACTTCATCAATATTCTCCGGTTTAACAGAGCCGCCGTACTGAATTGGCACGTCAGGATTAGTCAATTTACTGCGAATCAAACCAATAACTCGGTTAGCTTCCTTCGTTTCGCAAGTATCGCCAGTGCCGATCGCCCAAATAGGCTCGTAAGCAATGACTAACTTATTTTGGTCAACATCAACCAAATCTTTTGCCAACTGAGAAAAAATGTGAGCTTCCGTTTCGCCTGCATCTCGCTGCTGCTTGGTTTCCCCAACGCACAGAATCGGAATTAAATCGTATTTCTGAGCAGCTTTCAGCCGCAAATTCACCGTTTCGTCAGTTTCCCCAAAATATTGGCGTCGCTCGCTGTGGCCGATAATGACATAACGGACACCAAGTTCACTGAGCATTGGCCCGGAAATTTCCCCAGTAAAAGCTCCAGACTCTTGCCAGTGGACGTTCTGAGCACCGAGTCTGATCCGGCTGCCGTGCAAATTTTTCGACAGGACAGCCAAGGAAGTGAAGGGAACGCAAAGCACGACTTCCCGTTCCTCTGGGGTTTCCGTCAGGCAGGACATGAATCCTTGAAGAAACTCTAGGGATTCTGCCCTAGTTTTGTACATTTTCCAGTTGCCAGCAATAACTATTTTCCGCACGGGTGACTCAGTAGCTCTGTGAACATCAAAATCAGGCAAATTATAGTGTAAAGCTTTAGGGTACCTTTCGAGCCCTTATTGCCCAAACTCGATGCGAGCTTGCTCAACTAAGTCAACGGTGACGACTTCGGTTTCGGCTTCGCGGGCCAACTGCTCGATGCGGACGCGAGCTTGTCCCCGGACAAAATAGGGAATATTTTTCAGCTTCGCCTTGGCTTCTGGCGTCCATTTTAGATCATCGGAAAATTCGGAATCGGGCATGGCGTATTGAGCGATCGACTACAAGCCTGCATGGATCTGGCTTTGATGGAAAGCCTGGATGTCTTAAATTTACCACGATTTGCGATCGGGCCACATCTTCTCACTCTGCCTTAAATTTGTTGCCTAAAATCGCCGACGCTTCTTGTAAAAGCTGATTCTGCTCTTGTCGAATTGCCTCCAACCTTGTCAAAATATTAGCAAGTCGTTCTTGAGACTCCAAACTGTTTGATTCAACTCCCCTCAATTGTTGTAAACCTGAATTATTTTTGTATTCGGGATTTTTTGAAACCAAGGAGTTTACAGCCACTTCACCGACATTACTTACAGATTTAGAGCCGAAACTCAAAACCCCTTGCATAAATTTTCCCGGGCTTTGCAGAATAAATAACCAGCTTTCTGCAAAAAATCTACCTAAAGCCTGAAAAAAGCCCAATATAATGAATATAAATATCAGGAACATTGCTAAAGATATCAGCGGATGACTCACCAACCAGAAGACTACAGGGTGAGCGTCAATCCAATCTTTGACAGTACCATTGATAGCACTTTTGATGGCATCTGAAGCCGCACCGCTCATATTTCCCGCCTTGTTAATGCTATCTTCTAATGAAGCCTTAGCCTTTTCTGTTGCTTGATTTACACTCTCTACAGCTTGGCTAGTGCTTTGATTCAGAGTATGGACCGCAGAGTTAGTAGTTTGATTAATAGTTTCTTTAGCAGTTGCCGCAGAGTGAGAAACAGCATCAACAGCTTTGTTGGTACTTTCACTGACGCGACTAACTGCTTGATTCGCGACTTCAGATATAGAAATTCTCGCTTTTTCGGTTTTCTCAGCTACAGTACCTAAAGCATTGTTCGTAGCTTGATTCACAGTATTAACGGCAGAATTCGTAGTTTGAGTCAGAGATTCTTTTGCGTGATACGCAGTTTCGGAGAGAGAAGATTTAGCTTGTGCTGTTGCTTCTGAAACAGAATTCACTGCTTTTCCGACTTTTTCAGTCCAAACTTCTTTCGTTTTTTGAACGCTTTGAGAAAAAATTTGAGAAAAATCAGGTCGTGCTACTTCCATAGTAAGTTACCTCCATCAAGTTAATTTACTCTTTCCCAGTGATTATAGTAGAGCTTCTATTTTTAATAGGGGGACTTTAGCAAAAAATTGAGTGAGAAATAAAGCTAATATATATAGAGTCAACTTTTGAGCTTAGTCTCTTTCCTGATGAAATCTGATGAGATCAACAGTTGGGACATCCATGCTCCCATGCTTTGAAAGATGATGCCAACGCTTTGACGATGTGTTCCCTACTCAACCCCAAAGACAGCAGTTTAGACACTATCTGGGGGATTATTGGGAGAAAAAAGAGAAAAAACCTATCCCAGCTCGCGCAGAACTCTGTAAAGGTTTCTTAACAAAGCTTACGCTTTTTTGCAGTCAGAGCTTCCTGGTGCTAACAAACGCTCAACCAAGGGCGAAGCGATACGTGATAGTGTGACCATCAGATGTATTCCCCAAAAATAGCTCGGACGATCGCTCAAAGATGAGGGAGGAATTTGATGCACCTGAAAAAGTCTGAATTAATTTAAAAAATATAGCATATTATCCCACCGACGATCGCGGGATAACAGGTGATCGTTCGTCAAAGCTCGCTTGACGTTGTAAAAACAGTTTAATGCCCCCAAGAATAATTACATATTTACAAATATTAGCGCGAGTTACCGGATTTTATATCTCCGAAAAAAAGCGATAAATTTTAAGTAGACTGTGGCTGTTGGTTTAACCAACCCGAAGCTGTCTAGGATGTTGTTGCGGAAGCTGATATGGTGTATAATTTATGACATATTTTCCCCATTTTAACTTTCCATCCCAAGCTCAAAATATGCTAGGCTAGAATGTTTCCAAAGCTTGAGATACACAATGACGTATGTATCAATCATTAGAAGAGTCAGCCATTTCGAGTAAGGCATCTACGGAACCGTCCTCTCTAATTCTCATTGTGGATGACGATGCCTTGATGCGTTTGCAACTTCGACTGTATTTACAGAAGGAAAAATACCGAGTGGCCGAAGCTAATGATGGGTTGACAGGGCTAGCAGCTTATGAGGAATTAAATCCAGACCTGATCCTGCTAGATGCAGTGATGCCTACGATGGATGGTTTTGCTTGTTGTCAAAAATTATCTGAAGTGCCTGAGAGCGATCGCCCACCTATTTTGATGATTACTAGCTTAGAAGACAAAGAATCTGTCGATCGAGCGTTTGCAGCGGGAGCGGCTGACTATATCACTAAGCCGATTCACTGGGCTGTTCTGCGACAGAGAGTGCGACGGTTGATTCAGCAATTCCACTTGCAACAGCAACAAACCCTACTTTACAAACAGCTAGAAGCCGCCAATCGGCAATTAAAATACCTCGCGTCAATTGACGGCTTGACTCAGATTGCCAATCGCCGTCAGTTTGACCAACAGCTAGAGGAGGAGTGGCGACGCATGACGAGGCAGCAAACTCCTTTGTCACTGATTTTGTGTGATATCGATTTGTTCAAGCCTTACAACGATACTTATGGACACCAAGCAGGGGATCTATGTTTAAAGCAAGTTGCGGCAGCTCTCAATTGCAGTATTAATCGAGCTGGAGATTTAGTAGCACGTTATGGAGGTGAAGAATTTGTAGTGATTTTGCCCGAAACAGAGCTGGAGGGAGCCGTCCAAATAGTTAAAAAAATTCAGGCTCGGATCCAAGCTTTAGCAATAGTCCATAAGAGTTCTCCGAATCATTGCATTACCCTCAGCTTCGGTATTACCACTGTGATTCCCACCCAAGAGAGCCTGCCAGAAACTTTAATTACTGCTGCCGATGCAGCACTTTATCAAGCCAAAGACCAAGGTCGTAATACTTTTTGTACCAAGACTCATACAGTTAATGAGTGAACTAATTAAATCATAAGAGTAAAAACTAAGCCTCTTGTAATTTGGAATAATTTTTTCTTAAAAGTTTAGCGAAATATCAAGTCCTGCATGAGTAAGCCTTGATTGCTGATTGAAAGCTTAAATAATCGGTGGTGCGATCTTCATAGAAACTGTCAGGTAAATAACTGATCGGCTCTAGGGCGCTTTTTTTATCGGAATCAGGTCATATTCAGCAACTAGCGATTATAAAAGTTTATGGGAGGGTCTAGCTCAGTGCGTGATAAAAGATGGTTAGGTGCGATCGCCCTTCTCACTGTTGCGGGTTTTCTGGGCAACTATTTCAGTGTGTCTCTTTTATTTGGGGTTGATTTCCTCTTTGGCAGTATTGCAATACTGATTATTGCTTACTATTTCGGCTGGGGCTGGGGAGGCTTGGCTGGTCTAATAGCAGGCAGCTATACTTATTTCCTTTGGAATCATCCATACGCCACGATTATTTTGGTAATTGAGGCTCTGTTTGTAGGGTTTCTTTGCAAGAATCGCAAACATCCGAACCTCCTTTTATTCGATGGGATTTACTGGTTATTAATTGGAATGCCCCTCGTTTGGCTTTTCTACGGTCAAATGATGCACATGGACGCGAATCAGGCCATCCTCGTTATGTGCAAACAAGCAACCAACGGCATTTTTAATGCCTTAGTTGCCAGCTTAATCATTTCTTATGCGCCGATTCCTCGGTGGGTTAGTCATTCAAAGCGTCTTTCTGCTGTCTCTTTAAAACAAACTATTTTTCATCTGTTGGTTGCTTTTGTGTTTATTCCAGCACTTCTCCTATTAGTTTTTGATGGTAGATACTTTCTGGGTCAAATCCAAACGACGGTGCAAACGGAGTTACAAACAAACGCAACAACTCTCACTAGCGCAATATCTAGATGGCATCAGCGACATCTCTTAGCTTTGAATACATTAGCTGAAACATCGCTCATCCCTGAAGCATACACTGCTGCTAATACAGCGATTAAATCATCGGAGCAGATACAAAAAAACATTAGTCTGGTCGAGCAGTTGTTGCCAGATTTTGACAAAATTTATGCTGCCGATTCATCGGGAAGAATTTTAGCTACTTCTTCTCCTTTTAATCAAACCCGTCGGCGGTTGATCGAAGAAAGCAGGGAACATAAATCTCTCATTATCCTGGCTCAAGAGCGCTCAAGACCTTGGATGACTTCTATCCACAAAGATTTATTAATGGACGAACCTCATGTAGGATTGAATGTACCCCTGCAAGTTGAAGGTCGTTTTCTTGGGGTGATCCACGGTTCATTAGGATTGAGCAAGCTCAAATCTCTCTACATTTTCCAGAGAAACGATCGGCAATTACGCATTACATTGCTCGATGAAAACAACCGAGTCATTGCGAGTAATCAATCCGACCAAAAGCTTTTGACCAGGGTTCAGGAGTCTAAGAACGGCAGCACTCGCACCTTAGAGGGAACCTTCCAGCAGTGGCTTCCTAGCAATGGCAACAATCCGATGATCCGTTGGAAAAACTCTCTGTATATAGAGGAATTTACAATTAGCTCCGATCTGGTGGACTGGATATTACGCTTAGAAATTCCAGCCACCCCTTATGTAGAAAATTTACAAAATCGTTACAAGGCTGACTTGATTATTCTACTCGTCATCACAATGTTGGCATTTTTGTTTGCAACGCTGGTTAGCGAACGACTGGTCAAGCCATTATCCTATTTAGCTCTTGCGACTACTGACTTACCCAACAAGCTTTCTGAAGAAACATTTGAATGGAAACATAGCCCTGTTACTGAAATCAATGAGCTTGCTATAAATTTTCAATTGATGGCGATCGCACTCAATCAAAAGTTTAGGGAGATTACACAAGCCAACGCTACATTAGAACAGCGGGTTCAAGAACGAACGCAAAGATTATCCAAAATCAATCGCTCTCTGAAAGCTGAAATTAAGAGACGTAAACAAGCCGAAGCTGAACTAAGAACAAGAGAGGCGGCGATACGAGCTTTATATGAAGTCACTGCTACCCAAAATCTCAATTTTGAGCAGCGTATCCAAGCGTTGATTGACATGGGATGTCAGAATTTTGGGCTTGCAAGTGGCATCTTGGCTCGTGTGCAAGATAATACTTATGAGGTGATGGTTGCACGATCGCCCGATCGACTCCTGAAACCAGGTGATGTCTTTAATATTAAGCAAACTTTGTGCTGTGAAGCTTTAGACACAAATGAACCCCTAACCATCGAACATATAGGCACCTCAAAATGGCGTTACCATCCTGCCTATCTTGCCCTTGGCATAGAAGCTTATATTGGAACACGAGTGTTAGTTGCAGGCAAAGTCTACAGTACCCTCAGCTTTTCTAGTAAATCTCCCCGTGCAGACAGCTTTAAATCTGCCCATGTAGAATTACTGAAACTGATGGCTCAATGGATTGGTAGTGAAATTGAACGGCATCAGGCAGAAGTCGCTCTGCAAGCGAGTGAAGAGCGGTGGGAACTCGCCCTACGTGGTAGTAATGATGGGGTATGGGATTGGCACGTCAACACCAATGAAGTATTCTTCTCCGCTCGCTGGAAAGAGATGTTGGGCTACGAAGACCATGAACTCCCTAATCACCTGGATGAATGGAGCAAGCGGGTGCATCCCAATGATCTCGATTGGGTGATGCAAGTAATTCAAGATCACTTTGAGGGCAAAACTCCCTTTTATATTACAGAACATCGATTGCTTTGCAAGGATGGGAGCTACAAATGGATTTTAGCTCGAGGGCAAGCGCTTTTGGATGAAGCGGGCAAAGTTGTCCGTATGACTGGTTCTCACAGCGATACTACCGAGCGCAAAAAGTTGGAGCAGGAAATTCAAGCCAGAGAGCAATTATTAAATGCTTTCTTTAACGGAGCTTCCCTAGCAGGGGTGGGGCTGTGTATCTACGATCGGCAGTTTCGATTTTTACAAATCAATGAGGCACTAGCTGAAATTAATGGCCACTCTGTCGAGGCTCACTTAGGTAAGACAACCGATGAGATTTTGGGGGAATTTGCTCCTGGTGTAAATGCACTGTTACAACAGGTTTTAACGACAGGAAAACCTTCCATCAACTTGGAAATTAGGACAGAAGTATCCAGTCAAACTGCTGCCCAGCGCTACTGGCTAACTTCTCATTTCCCCATTTTCAAGGATGCAGAGCAGCCTGTAGCAGTGGGTTGCATTCTGATTGAAATTAGCGATCGCAAACGAGCCGAAGCGGAACTGCAACAAATGAGTGCGGCGCTAGAAAATGCTGTGGCAGGCATTTCTCGGCTGGACTCTCAAGGACGCTATATGTCTGTCAATATGACTTATGCTGCCATCTGTGGATATGGGCATGAGGAAATGCTAGGGATGGAATGGCAAAGAACCGTTCATCCTGAAGATGTTGAGAAGATGGTGGCTGCTTATCAGCAAATGTTGAGGGACGGCAGAGTCGAAGCGGAAGCTAGGGGAATGCGAAAAAATGGCTCTAGCTTCTATAAACAAGTGGTGATGGTCTCTGCTTATGACGAGCAAAATGTGTTGGTCGGGCATCACTGCTTCATGAAGGATATTACCGATCGCAAGCAGGCAGAAGAAGCACTACAACGACAATTGGAAAAAGCCCTACTGCTGAAGCAAATTACCCAAGAAATTCGTCAAAGCCTCAATGCTCAGCAGATATTTGAAACGGCCGCTGTTCAGATTGGGCAAGCTTTTGGGGCCAGTCGCTGCTTAATTCGCACATACCTGGACAACCCACAGCCTCAGTTTCCTGTCGTTGCAGAGTATCTAGGAGTGGGATATGCACCCAGCGGGGAGCATGACATTCTGGCCGCGAGTCATGCTTATACCCAACAGTTGATGGCTCAAGATAAAGCTATCGCCTCCCCGGATGTCTACTGCGATTCATTCCTCACCTGTGCTCATTCAATTTGTACCAGTCTCAATTTGAGATCGACATTAGCAGTGCGAACCTCTTACCAAGGAGAACCGAATGGTGCCATTTGTTTGCACCAGTGCGATCGTTACCGTCAGTGGACCGCCGATCAAGTGGAGTTGCTAGAATCAGTGGCTGCTCAAGTAGGAATTGCCCTAGCTCAAGCCAAATTACTAGAGCAAGAAACTCGACAACGAGAAGAATTAACTCTGAAAAACTTTGCTTTGGAGCAAACTAGGCGGGAAGCAGAAGCAGCGAGCCGAGCCAAAAGTGAGTTCCTGGCGATGATGAGCCATGAAATTCGCACTCCCATGAATGCGGTTATTGGTATGACGGGACTACTGCTCGATACACAACTCAAGGCTCAACAGCGAGACTTTATCGAGACGATTCGTAATAGTGGGGATACCCTTCTGAGTATCATCAACGACATCCTTGACTTCTCCAAAATTGAGTCGGGCAAGCTGGAGTTAGAAAAGCATCCTTTGAGCTTGAGAGATTGCATAGAAAATGCGATCGACCAACTTGCAGTTAAAGCAGATGAGAAGGATATTGAGTTGGGCTACCTCATCCAGCCTCAGACTCCTAAGTTGATTTTGGGTGATGTCACCCGTCTCCGTCAGATTCTAGTTAACTTGCTCAACAATGCGATTAAGTTTACTGAAGCTGGGGAAGTTACGATTTCCGTAAAAGCCTCTCTAGTTGATTCTGACAAAACAATTTCTGAGCCAGGGAACTTGTCAGAAAGCTTGTATGAAATCCAGTTTGCTATTCAAGACACAGGCATTGGTATTCCAGCCAACCGGCTCGATCGACTGTTCAAGTCTTTTAGTCAAGTAGATGCTTCGACGACTCGGCAGTATGGAGGGACTGGTTTAGGTCTGGCGATTAGTAAGCGACTTACTGAAACGATGAACGGCATGATGTGGGTTGAGAGTTCCGGCCACGTCGGAGGAACCCCTTCACCCAAATGGCAAGCCGCTAAGCCTCATCGAGTCACAATGGGTTCGACCTTCTACTTCACGATTGTGGCATCCTCTGTTGCTACTGAGTTAGCCGAACCGATTGAAATGCTACCAGAACTATCTGGCAAGCATTTATTAATCGTGGATGATCTGGCGACTAACCGACAAATTCTGACGTTGCAAGCTGAGACTTGGGGGATGCAGATTCGCGCTGCCCAATCGGCGGTGGAAGCGCTCAACTGGCTTGAGAATGGAGAAACGTTTGATGTCGCTATTTTAGATATGCAAATGCCACAAATGGACGGCTTCACACTCGCCTCAGCCATCCACCAGCATCCTAAGTGCCACCGTTTACCCCTGGTGATGCTGACTTCAATGGGCAAACCAGAAGTGAGTTCTGAAGAACTCTCCACCCACTTTGCGGCTTGTTTAAGCAAACCTATCAAACAATCCCAACTTTATGAAGTCCTGACCCAGGTGCTACAAGCCCAACCGACGAAAGTTCAACAGCGCCCCCCGAGCTCTGTTCAGGATGATATTAAACTTGCCCAGAGACTTCCACTGCGAATTCTGTTAGCAGAGGATAATCTGGTGAATCAGAAGGTGGCACTGCTGCTGTTAGAGCGTTTGGGATACCGGGCCGATGTTGCTGCCAATGGATTAGAAGTTTTGGAAGCCCTGAATCGCCAGCCTTATGATGTAGTGCTGATGGATGTACAAATGCCAGAGATGGATGGACTAGAAACCAGCCGTCGTATTTGCCAGGAGTGGCCGGCTCATGCTCGTCCCTGGATTATTGCAATGACGGCAAATGCCATGCAGGGCGATCGCCAGGTTTGTCTTGATGCTGGCATGAATGACTATATCAGTAAACCAATTCGAGTAGATGCTCTCATCCAAGCGCTGAGTCAGTGTCCACCCAACCCGGAACCGCAGCAGGCCCAAAAGGAGGAATCAGATAGCCACAAGCCAGAAATTGATATGCCAGCGGTTAACCTCACTGAACTGCAAGCCTTCTGTAGCAGCATCGATCAAGATTCAACCCAGATTTTGAGCTTGCTGGCGAACTGCTACTTTGAGGAATCTCTAAAGTTGCTACAAGCTATGAAATTAGCGATTGCCCAAGCGGATACTCAAACCCTAAAGCGAGTGGCTCATACCCTCAAAGGCAGTAGTGCGAATCTAAGCGCGGCTCCTCTGGCCAAGCTTTGTGCCACGCTAGAAGTTATGAGTACCTCTGGTGAACTAGATCGAGCCTCAAGCCTTTTGGCTCAAATCGAGGGTGAGTACGATCGTGTCAAGAATACTCTCCAACAAGAGCTACAAAAGAGCGAAACTAATCTATGAAAGTCAATTAAATAGGCATCTTTTTGCATCAGGACTTAGGCAACTGTCACCCGCGATGCCGCAAGGTGCCTATGCGATATCATACCCACGATCAAGCCTGATTCCAAATCTGTCAGCATCGAAATTATTCATATATTTCTTCTCGACCTCTGCGTGAATCAGCGTCAATCCCTTGTCATCTGTGGCCAGAGAAATTCTATTTTTTTTACCGCCGATGAGGGCAGATAAACATAGATTAATACACATGAATTATATCAATTTCGGCTGCACCCTTCGTGATTGTTGACTGTTGACTGAATTTTACAATAATGATTAATGACTAATGACTGCTGGCTGCCGTCGAAGCGGAATCTCGATCACAAACTCAGTACCTTTCCCCAATTCCGAATTGCATTTTAAAACCCCTCCGTGTTTCTCTACCACAATTTGGTAACTAATTGACAGTCCCAATCCAGTACCTTTCCCAACTGGCTTAGTCGTGAAAAAAGGGTCAAATATGCGTTGTCTCATAGATTCCGTAATTCCGGTACCGTTATCAGAAATCCGAATCACCGCGCTAGGAATAGTACCATTAAGTTGACCGACAGCAGTAGATATTTTAATTTGAGGAATTACAGATTGACCAGCGAGCAACTTGTGCGATTCCAAAGCATCGATCGCATTTCCAATAACATTCATAAATACCTGATTCAACTGTCCAGCATAACACTCAACTCGAGGCAAAATGCCGTATTCTTTCACTAGCACAATGTTTGGACTGTCGGCATTAGATTTCAGCCTGTGCTGTAAAATTAACAGCGTGCTGTCAATGCCCTCGTGAATATCAACCGCCTTCATTTGACTTTCGTCAAGACGAGAGAAATTCCTTAAAGACAGAACTATTTGACGGATGCGATCGGCTCCCACCTTCATTGAGGATAGCAATTTTGGCAAATCTTCTAGCAAAAATTCCAAGTCAATATCTTCACTCAATTTGTCTATTTCAGGACTATAAGCGGGATATTGCTGCTGGTAAAGTTCAAGCAAACTCAGTAAGCTAGCAGTATATTCACTAGCGTGATTGAGATTGCCGTAAATAAAATTAACCGGATTGTTGATTTCGTGAGCAATTCCGGCTACCAGTTGCCCCAAACCAGACATTTTTTCAGTTTGAATCAATTGAGCTTGAGTGTGCTGCAAATCCTTTAAACTTTGAGCGATTTGTTCTGCTTGGCGTCTAGTTTGAGCCAGCAAATCGGCTTGTTGGATAGCAACGCCTAATTGATTAGCAATCTGAGCTAAAAAGTTAACTTCTGAACTTTCCCAACAGCGGGGCTCAGAATGTTGATACGCTGTCAGCAAACCCCAAAGTCCTTGTCCTACAAAAATCGGCGCGATCGCATAACCCTTCACCTGAAATTTCTCTAAAATACCGACAACACACTCCGAGTGGCCAACTTGATAGATATCGTCTACGGCTAGAGTTTCATTATTGGCATATCTGCCGCCTCGGTTTTCCTGCAAATAAGTATCTTGCCAAACTGTACTAATACCTTCCCCTACCAATTTTATCCAGCCATCTTTCACAAACTCGGCAACATAATAGCCACTCCAATCAGGATTAAATTGATAGACAGCAATTCTATCAACTTGCATAAACTGACAAACTTCTTGGGTTGCAGTCTTAAAAATCGCGTTGATATCGAGAGATTGTCGAATCTTAGCCACCACTTCAAACAGTATTCGCTGTTGCTCGGCTGCCCACTGCAAATCAACTGATTGCTGCCGCGTTTTAGCCAACAAATCTGCTTGTTCTAATCCTACACTCAACTGAATTCCAACTTGCCTAGCAAACTGAATTTCCGAAGTGTTCCAATGGCGCAAACCGCTGCACTGGTGCACGCACAGCAAACCCCAAAGTTCGCTGCCATTCATCAGCGGCATAATCACCTGAGCTCTAATTTGAAATTGAGCTAAAAGAGCAGCATGGCAGTCTGAGAGTCCAGCATTTTCGACATCTGATAGCACTTGAATCTGTCCCTGACTATATTTTTTGGCATAGTTTTCGCTAAAGAAATGATCGCGAACTTTTACATTCATTGCCGAAGAAAAACCAGGCAAAACATCTTCGATAATAAATTCGCCTTCATTAAAGTTTAAACTAGGATCAAAGCGATAAATGCCAACTCTATCTGCCTTTAATATCCGCCGCAATTCTGTAGTTGTAGTACGAAAAATTGTATCTAAATCGAGAGATTGTCGAATTTTAGCAACTACCTCAAACAGTATTCGCTCCTGCTCTGCTGCCCGGTGCAACTCAACTGCTTGCTGCTGAGTTTGAGCTAGCAAATCTGCTTGTTCTAAAGCGATGCTTAGCTGAGCGGAAATTTGGCTAGCAAATTTAATTTCAGAAGATTCCCAGTTGCGGGGAGCCGAACATTGGTGTACGCACAGCAACCCCCAAAGGTGGTTGCCTTTCATAATCGGTGCAACTAAAGTAGCTTTGACCTGAAATTGCTCCAAGACTTTGTGAAAGCAATCTTGCAGTCCGGCCTGTCTGATGTCGGACATGGCGTGAATTCGCCCCTGAGAGTAGAGATTGGCGTAGTTTTCTCCAAAGCAGCGATCGTGCACTTTGACTGCCATTGCTGACACAAAATCTGGCAAAACATCTTCGGAAACGAATTCGCCGTCGTTAAATTCTGATGCGGAATCGAAGCGGTAAACCGCAACTCTATCGGCATTTAAAGCCCGCCGCACTTCCTGGGACATCGTGCTAAAAATTTTGTTCAAGTCGAGGGATTTCCGCATTTTTGCCACCACCTCAAACAGCACTCGTTGCTGTTGGGTCAACTGCTGTAGTTGAGCGGTGCGCTTTTGAACTTGATTTTCTAAATTTGTGTTAAGTTCATCTATTTGTTGATCGAGTTGGTAGTGGTTAATAGCATTAGAAAAGTGCGTGCCAAAAATTTGGAGCAATTCAATTTCTTCAGCCTTCCATTCGCGAATTTGGGCAGTTTTTGACTCTTTCCACGCTTCAAAAGATATCCGAGATTGGGCGAGCCGCTCGTCGCTATCAAACTGTCTAGCCCAGAGAGTTTCGGTGTCAAATTCTTCTCGAAAAATGGTTAAGTAACCGAATATGTGCTGGCGGGTTCTGAGCGGTACGATTAAAATGCTGCGAATTTTGGTCGATCGAAATGCAGGTTGCAGGCTTCTCAAACTGCTAATTTGGTACAAGTCGGAAATTGCCCAAACCTGTTGCTCGCCGGATTTAAAATATTCGTGCCAGACGCTGTATTGCTCAACCTGCGGGTATTTTGCCGAAATTTGCATCTTCGGCCCTGAGCCGCAAGTGTAGACTGTGAGTTCCCGATTCGAGTTATCCGAATAGGGAACTAGATTCGTCACCTTGCTGCTGTCGGAAATGAATGGCGTGGCAAAAATGCACAGCCTGCCGCCGGCGGCGTCTAGTGCTGCTACCGATTCTACCAAAGCTGTTTGGAGTTCAATCGCCGGCTGGGAGTTAAGGGCTGCGGCGACGCGGTTGACGGCAGCTTCCCGTTGAGCTTTCGCCCTCGCTTGGGCGAGGAGGGTTGATTGGGCTATGGCGACGCCGAGCTGATCTGCCACCATCTGAACGCCTTGGAGTTCGTTTTCTCCCACACTCCGGGACTCGGAGTGATGAGATACCAACAACCCCCAGAATTCTTCGCCGTGAAAAATTGGTACTACCAAGCAAGCCTTGACGCCCAGTGCAGTCAAGTATTCAGCGTGGCAGGGGTCAACCGCACGAAAGCGCATTTCGTCGGGCAGCAGTTGGCCGGAAACTGCCTCGCGGCGGGGACTTTGGCCTAGCTGCCCGGAATCTATATCGACGATTGATCGCACCTGTAGTTGGGCGAACAGTTCGCGGGCGTGAGGGGGAATATCGTCTGCTGGAAAATGCAGACCCAATAGGGATGGCAAGCGGTTGCCGTTAATTGATTCGGCAATCACTTCACCGCTACCGTCGCTATGAAATTTGTAGATTTTTACTCTGTCTGTTCCCAAGAAGGATTGAACTTCCGCTGCTGTTGCGCTCAGAATTTCGGGTAGTTCTAGAGAGCGGCGAATGCGGTTGGCGATGCGTTCGAGCAAATTTGCTCGATCGAACCTCACCTTGACATTTTCGATCTTTAATGAGTCCATTATTAATCTTTTGCTTTCCTAGCAATAATAGTAAGCGGCCCAAAAGTTTTGTGCCTGTTAAAAAATTCGGCAAGCACAGCCATTTAATAAAATATAAATATCCTGATGGCGATCGTCGATTAGTTTTGCACCTGTAGCAATCTGCCTTAAAATTGCAAGTTTTCAGTGCAACTTTCCATTGTGTGGGATTAAAACTTTTGTACTTTAAATATAAACTTTGTCGAGCCTGCCTTGCAAGGCACATACCCCAACGGATTAAAATTGTCAAGTTTCAAGACTTGTAGAGTCATTCACCGCCAGCGATGAAGGTCGCACCGAAATATCTCAGCCCTAGATGCAAAAGATCGCTCAGGAACGAGCTGACGGAAAGAAACAGGATTGAATTCAACAGCTTAACTCAGAAACCGGGTTTCTACGTCTTGGATTGTATCTGCTGCTAGCGGGTTCGGAGAACAGTCGATCGACAATCCGGAGCTTTTTCAGATATTATTTGCTCAAAAAAAAGCTCCTGCAGTTAAGCAGGAGCCTTTTTCAACTAGACAATCAAATCAGAAATAAGTTCGATCGATTAGTCTAAGTCTGGCATAGAAAGTACCGCTTCATTTTCGCGATCGATACCCTTCTCAAAGCCAGCGACAGCCGCGCGAGCGCGACCAGCGTGCCACAAGTGGCCGACCAAGAAGAAGAAACCCATCACAAAGTGGAAACAGGACAGCCAAGAACGAGGAGAAGTGAAGTTAAACGAGTTAACTTCAGTCGCCACACCGCCCACAGAGTTCAAAGAACCCAGAGGAGCGTGAGTCATGTACTCAGCCGCGCGGCGAGCTTGCCAAGGCTGAATGTCATTCTTGATTTTGTTCAAGTCCAAACCGTTAGTACCGCGCAAGGGTTCCAACCAAGGGCCTTGGAAATCCCAGAAACGCATCGTTTCACCGCCGAAAATGATTTCGCCAGTAGGAGAGCGCATCAGGTATTTACCCAGACCGGTGGGGCCTTGTGCAGAACCGACGTTAGCACCCAAGCGTTGGTCGCGGATCAGGAAGGTCAAAGCTTGCGCTTGAGAAGCTTCCGGGCCTGTCGGACCGTAGAATTCGCTGGGGTAAGCAGTGTTGTTGAACCAGACAAAGCAGCAAGCGATGAAGCCCATCAGGGACAAAGCGCCCAAGCTGTAAGACAGGTAAGCTTCGCCAGACCAGATTAAGGCGCGGCGAGCCCAGCCGAAAGGCTTGGTCAAAATGTGCCAAACACCGCCAGCGATACAAATCAGGCCGAGCCAGATGTGACCGCCGATAATGTCTTCCATGTTGTTGACGCTGACAATCCAGCCTTCGCCACCAAAAGGAGAGCGTACCAAGTAGCCAAAAATCACAGCCGGATTCAGAGTGGGGTTCGTGATAATACGCACGTCACCGCCGCCCGGAGCCCAAGTGTCATAGACACCGCCGAAGAACATGGCCTTAGCTACCAGCAGCAGAGCGCCACATCCTAACAGAATCAGGTGGTAGCCGATGATATTGGTCATCTGGTTCTTATCTTTCCAGTCGTAGCCGAAGAACGAAGAGTATTCTTCGAGAACTTCTGGGCCGCGAACGGCGTGATAAATGCCGCCCAAACCAAGAACAGCAGATGAAATCAAGTGAAGAACGCCGACTACGAAGAACGGGAAGATATCCGTAACTTCACCGCCGGGGCCGACGCCCCAACCCAAAGTAGCGATGTGGGGCATCAAGATTAAGCCCTGTTCGTACATGGGCTTTTCTGGGATAAAGTGAGCGACTTCAAACAAAGTCATTGCACCGGCCCAGAAAACGATCAAGCCAGAGTGAGCGACGTGGGCGCCCAGCAGTTTGCCGGAGAGATTGATCAAACGAGCGTTGCCAGACCACCAAGCGAACCCGGAGGATTCTTGGTCGCGACCGCTTGCGTAGGAATTAGAGAGCGTTACCACCCGGTAGAACCTCCAACGATTTTAGATTTTGGATTTTGGGTTTTTTTGTTCCCTAGTAGGGCACGGTATCACCGCGCCTGCGCCGGGGAATAGGGATTTGGATTTCAGATTAGTTTAAAAAATTTAAATTAATCTGAAATCCAAATCCTGATTTTTTTAAAGTGCGTTACCGCGAGGCAGAACTTCTTCAGGGAAGATGAAGTTTTCGTGGGGTTGGTCCGTAGGAGCCATCCAAGCACG